>NZ_JAOPWY010000109.1 GCF_025965415.1 Nocardioides sp. | reverse complement strand
CGCGTCGGGTCGCCGTCCCGCTCGGGCAGGACCGCCCAGCGCCCAGCGGTCTCGGGCGGGCCGGTGCGCACGGGCATCCGGCCACCGGTCGACCGACCGAGGCGTGGCGGCGTACGACGGGTGCGGTGCGACGGCGTGCCGCTGCGGACCAGCGCCCGCAGCGGGGTGAGGGTGTCGTTGGTGACCAGGCCGCGCCAGACCAGCTCCCAGAGCGCGGCGGAGAGCTCGGCGTCGCTGGTGGAGCCGACCTTCTGCGCGAGCTGGCGGAAGAACCACGCACCGCCGGAGTCGAGGGCGTCGAGCACGGCCCGCTGGACACCGGTGGGCTCGTCGGGCTCGACCTCGGGGAGCGTGAGGTGGGCCTGGTCGGCCAGGTGGAGGCTGACCCAGCCGTCGCTGCCGGGCAGCGGGGCGTGGCCGGTCCAGATGACCTCGCCGGAGGCGGTGAGCTCGTCGAGCATGGAGGGTTCGTAGTCGCGGACGCGGGCGGCGAGGACCAGCGGCTCGAGGGAGCTGGCCGGGACGGGACAGCCGGCGAGCTGGTCGATGGCGGCGACGACCCCGTCGACCCCGCGCAGCGGTCCGCCGACGCGCTGCCAGGCGGGGAGGAAGCGGGCGACCGCGTCGTGGCTGACCGGCTCGATCTCCTGGCGCAGCCGGGCCAGCGAGCGGCGCCGCAGCTTGCGGAGCACCTCGGCGTCGCACCACTCGCTGCCGGAGCCGGAGGGCCGGAACTCGCCGTCGAGCACCCGGCCGCGGTGGGCCAGCCGCTGGAGGGTCTGGCGGGCGACCGCCTCGCCGAGCCCGAGGCGGGAGGCGACCTCGCCGGTGGTGAAGGGGCCGTGGCTGCGGGCGTAGCGGGAGACGAGGTCGCCGAGGGGGTCCTCGGGGAGCTCGAGGAAGGCGTCGGGGGTGCCGACCGGGACCGGCACGCCGAGCCCGTCGCGCAGTCGGCCGATGTCCTCGATGGCGGTCCAGCGGTCCTCGCCGGCCATCCGCACCTGCACCACGCGGCGTACGTCGGCGAGCTGGGTCAACCAGTGGTCGACGTCGGCGCCGTCGATCGCACGGGCGCGGATCTCGTCGGTCGTCTGCGGGCCGAGCAGGCGCAACAGGTCGGCGACGCCCTCCGCGTTGCGGGCGCGGCGGTCGGTGGCGAGCCACTGCAGCTCCGCCTCGACCTCGGCGAGCACCTCGGGGTCGAGGAGCTCGCGCAGCTCGGCGCGGCCGAGGAGCTCGGCGAGCAGGCCCTGGTCGAGCGACAGGGCGGCGGCGCGGCGCTCGGCGATGGGGGAGTCGCCCTCGTAGACGAACTGGGCGACGTAGCCGAAGAGCAGGCTGCGGGCGAAGGGGCTGGGCGAGGTGGTGGAGACGTCGACGACCGAGACCTCGCGGCGGTCGACACGGCCGAGCAGGGCGACGAGCGCGGGCAGGTCGTAGACGTCCTGGAGGCACTCCCGCACGGCCTCGAGCACGATCGGGAACGAGGGGTACTGGGACGCGACCTGCAACAGCTGCGCGCTGCGCTGGCGCTGCTGCCACAGCGGGCTGCGACGACCGGGGTCACGGCGCGGCAGCAGCAGCGCGCGGGCGGCGCACTCGCGGAAGCGGCTGGCGAAGAGCGCCGACCCACCGACCTCCTGGGTGACGATCTGCTCGATCTCCTCCGGCTCGAAGACGATCACCTCGCCGGTGGGCGGCTCGGCGTCGGTGTCGGGGATCCGGATGACGATGCCGTCGTCGGAGGCGACCGCCTGACCGTCGACGTCGAAGCGCTCCCGCAGCCGGGCGTTGATCGCGAGCGCCCAGGGCGCGTGGACGGGCGTGCCGTAGGGGGAGTGGACGACCAGGCGCCAGTCGCCCAGCTCGTCGCGGAAGCGCTCCACGAGGATCTGGGTGTCGTGCGGGACGACCTGGGTGGCCTCGCGCTGCTCGGCGAGGTAGGTGACCAGGTTGGTGGCGGCGTTCTCGTCGAGGCCGCGCTCGCGCACCGAGGCGATCGCCTTCGTGGTGGGCTGGGCGGCGAGCTCGCGGGTGAAGGCTCCGACGGCCGCGCCGAGCTCGGCGGGCCTGCCCAGGGCGTCGCCCTTCCAGAACGGCAGCCGGCCGGGGATGCCGGGCGCGGGCGTGACGAGCACCCGGTCGTGGGTGATGTCCTCGATCCGCCAGCTCGTGGCACCGAGGGCGAAGATGTCGCCGACCCGCGACTCATAGACCATCTCCTCGTCGAGCTCGCCGACGCGGCTGGCCTTCTCGCCGACCAGGAAGACGCCGAAGAGCCCGCGGTCGGGGATCGTCCCGCCGCTCGTGACCGCGAGGCGCTGGGCGCCGGGGCGGCCGCTGAGCTTGCCGGTGACGCGGTCCCACACGATGCGCGGACGCAGCTCGGCGAACTCGTCGCTGGGGTAGCGCCCGCTGAGCAGGTCGAGGGTGGCGTCGAAGGCGGTGCGGGGAAGCTGGGAGTAGGAGGCGCCGCGGGTCATCAGCGCGAACATCTCGTCGACGTCCCACTCGTCCATCGCCAGCATCGCGACGACCTGCTGGGCGAGCACGTCGAGGGGGTTGGTCGGCACGGAGAGCTTCTCGATCGCGCCGCTGCGCATCCGCTCCACTGACACGGCGGTCTGGGCGAGGTCACCCCGGTGCTTGGGGAACAGCACGCCGCGGCTCACCTCACCGACCTGGTGGCCTGCGCGCCCGACGCGCTGCAGCGCGCTGGCCACGCTGGGCGGCGACTCGATCTGGATGACGAGGTCGACCGCGCCCATGTCGATGCCGAGCTCGAGGCTGCTGGTCGCGACGACGCAGGGGAGGCGGCCGCGCTTGAGGTCGTCCTCGATGATCGCCCGCTGCTCCTTGGAGACCGAGCCGTGGTGGGCCTTCGCGATGATCGTCCCGGCGCCGCTGCTCTGCCCGGACTGCGCCATGACCTGCGCCGGCACCGCTGGTGGGGCCGCCGGGGAACGAGGCGTGTCGAGACCTTCGTCGTCGCCCTCCTCGGCCGCCGACACCCGATCGGTCGCGATCTCGTTGAGCCGCGCGGTCAACCGCTCGGCCAGCCGCCGCGAGTTGGCGAAGACGATCGTCGAGCGGTGCTGCTCGACGAGGTCGACCACGTGCTCCTCGACGTGCGGCCAGATGCTGGCGGCTCGACCGGGGTCCTCGGACTCCTCGTCGTACTCGCCGGGCATCGTCATGTCCTCGACCGGCACGACGACCTTGAGGTCCCACTCCTTGGTGCTGGGCGGCGACACGATCTCGACGGGCTGGGTGCCGCCGAGGAACCGCGCCACCTCGTCGAGCGGGCGGACGGTCGCGCTGAGCCCGATGCGCTGGGCGGGCTTGTCGAGCAGCGAGTCGAGGCGCTCGAGACTGAGGCCGAGGTGGGCGCCGCGCTTGGTGCCGGCGACGGCGTGGACCTCGTCGATGATGATCGTGTCGACGCTGCGCAGCGTCTCGCGCGCCTGGCTGGTGAGCATCAGGAACAGCGACTCGGGCGTGGTGATCAAGATGTCGGGCGGCGTGGTGCCGAGCTTGCGCCGCTCGGCCGGGCTGGTGTCACCGGAGCGCAGGCCGACGGTGACGTCGGGGACCTTCGCCTGGAGCCGCTCGGCGGTGTTGCGGATGCCGGTCAGCGGGGCGCGGAGGTTGCGCTCGACGTCGACGCCGAGGGCCTTGAGCGGGGAGATGTAGAGGACGCGGGTGCGCCTGCCCTTCTCCTTCGGCGGCTCGGTGCTCATCAGCCGGTCGATGGCGTGCAGGAAGGCGCTCAGCGTCTTGCCGCTGCCGGTGGGCG
The DNA here is from genome assembly GCF_025965415.1 of Nocardioides sp. Taxonomy (GTDB): domain Bacteria; phylum Actinomycetota; class Actinomycetes; order Propionibacteriales; family Nocardioidaceae; genus Nocardioides. The sequence goes on along the minus strand of NZ_JAOPWY010000109.1, from coordinate 23,422 downwards.
CGACGACGAGCGCGTTCTTGCCGTCGGCGATGGTCGACCAGGCTCCTTCCTGCGCCGGCGTCGGCCCGGCGAACGAGGCCTCGAACCACGCACGCGTGGGCGCGCTGAAGCGGTCGAGGGCGGTCATGCGTGCAGTCTGTCACCGGGGTACGACACCCGCTCCGCCCTTTGGGGCTGGACGGACCCGTCAGGCGACGGCCACGGGGACCGCTGCTCGAACGCCGGTGCGGCGTAACTTGTCGGTGTGAACCTGATTCGGGTCGGACTCGTGGCAGATCCAGCCGCGCCGACCGAGATCGCCCGCGGCATGACTGACCTGGACCCGCTCGACGGCAGTGACGTGTGGGACATCACGGTGGTGAGTGCGCCGTTCACCACCGGCTCCGAGGACGTCGGGACCGCGATGGGTCGGCTGCAGGACCAGGCTCGCGAACAGGACTGGGACCTCGTTGTCGGCCTCACCGAGCTGCCACTCCACGACGACGGGGGGCGCCACCTGCTGGTGCAGACCGATCCACAGCGGCGGACTGCTGTGCTGTCACTCCCGGCCCTGGGGGGAATTCGTATGCACGCCCGGTCCCGTCGCGCGGTGAGCTCGCTGCTCAGCACGATGACGGAGCCGAGCGCGGACGGTGACGAGCACCGCGTGCTGCTGCCGCGGATGGGTGGCCGATGGCGCCTGCTCGCGGGGATGGTGCTGGCCAACCGCCCATGGCTGTTGGTGCCGGGCCTGAAGTCGGCGCTCGTGGCGGCGCTGGCGACCGGCGCCGTCGCCACGATCAACTCGACCGTCTGGCAGCTGGCGGCCTCGCTGCCGTGGTGGCGCCTGGTGGTCGCGACGATCGCCTCGATCACTCTCGTCGTGGCCTGGCTGGTGGTCGACGGCGAGCTTTGGGACCGCCCGGACGACGACTCCCCGCAGGCGCGGGAGAGGTCCCGCCTCTACAACGCCTCGACGGTGCTGACGTTGCTGGCCGGCGTCTCCATCTGTTACGTCGCCCTGTACGTCGTGAACCTGGCGTGGGCGCTCTTCATCCTCGACCCCGACCTGATGGACAGCCAGGCTTCGGTCGGCTCCGGCGACCTGTTCGTCCTGGCCTGGTTCGTCGCCTCCGCAGCAACCGTCGGCGGTGGTCTCGGGTCGGGACTGGAGTCGGACGAGGCGATTCGCGCGGCCGCCTACTCCAAGCGCGAGGAGGACCGCCGCCTTCGCCTCGCGGGGGATCGCCACGACACCTAGGGCGTGCCCACCGGTTTGCCTGTGCCCGCCGTCCTTGTGAGGGTGGAGGTGACACATTCGCTATTCGGAAGGAGAGCCCATGCTTGCTCTCACCGAGAACGTGACCGAGATCGTGAAGAAGCTCACCGAGGAGGTCCCGGCGATCGCCGCCCTCCGCATCGCCACCGAGGCGGACGGGGAGTCCCTGTCGGTGAGCCCCGCCGACCAGGCCGAGGCCGGCGACGTCGTCCTCGAGCAGGACGGCGCGACCGTCTACGTCGCTGCACCGGCGTCGGAGCACCTGGCCGACAAGGTGCTGGACGGAGGCGTGGACGAGGAGGGCAACATCCAGTTCGCGCTGGGCCAGCAGGCCTGACCCAGGCACACCAGGAGTCCTGGGCCCCGACGGGGCTCAGGACTCCTGTCATCTTGGTCGGCTCAGCCCGCGCCGGGGTCGTCCATCACGTCGCGTCACGACGACGGACGCCTTCGCACACGCCTCACCAGGCGGTAGGTCACGACGACGCCGCCGGCCCAAGGGGCGCCGACGATGAGGGGATCCATCCAGTGGTGCTTCACGTCCGTGCGGTGGTGCCCCAGCCGCGAGCGCAGGCCGTGGTGCTTCACCTCGGCCAGCACGCCCGTCTCGGTGATGGGGTTGTCCGGGCGCAGCGTGAGCAGCGAGCGCAGTCCGCTCTCGACCACGTCGACTCGATCACCTGCCATGAGCAGCAGCCAGTGCGCGGCCCGGCCCTCGCTGTACTTCGCGTAGGCATACTTCCGGATGACGCCGGACAGACCCTTCGGCGGGCACGCGGTGCCGAACACCGGCGGAAGCATGGTGTGCTCCAACGACCGTTCCCGAGGCCACTTCTCGGGCTGGCGCTCGGGGTGCTCCCAATGAGCGCCGGCGAATGTCGGATCAAACCGTTCGCGCGGCACCGACGGGCGGTCGGCGACGTCGAGATCGGCTCCCCAACCTGGGATGCGCGCCCGCAGCTCGTCGCTGCTCTCGGCGAGCGGGGGCTTGTGAGGTGTGTAGGTCATGACGAGCTCCTCCCTGTTCACGCCGGACTGGGAACGACGATCGGCTTGATGCAGTCGTCCAGCTTGGCCGAGAACATGTGGTAGCCCTCGGCGATGTGCTCGAGCGGGACATGGTGGGTGACCAGGTCGCTCGGCTTGAAGTGGCCGTTGCGAAGGTGCTCGAACAGGCGGGGCCATTGCCGTTTGACCGGGCACTGGTTCATGCGGAGGGTCAGGCCCTTGTTCATCGCGTCGCCGAACTTGACCGCGCTGAAGAGTGGCCCGTAGGCACCGATGACCGAGACCGTGCCCCCCTTCCGGACGGTGTCGAACGCCCAGTTCAGCGCGACGGGCGACCCGCCTTGGAGCTTGAGCTTCGCCGAGGTCACGTGCTGGAGCAGGTTCCCGTTGTGCCTCTACGACATCGACGACCTGGGCGCCGGAGTGGTGTTCCAGGCCATGAAGGTGCACCCCCAGATCTGGCTCTCCGGCCTCGTGCTGGAGAACCCCTTCCACGCGCCGGCTGCCTAGAGATCCAGCGATGACCCTCTCGGAGCATCCCTCAAGGGAGAGTGCGGTGACGAACAGCGAGCCGGACCTGCGGCGTGCCCTGACCGGGGTCCAGGAGCTGCTGGTGATGTCGATGCTCATGCTCGATCGTCACGATGTCGACGAGGTCATCGACGTCCTGGCCCATGCGGTGGAGGCGGTGACCCGGTGCCAGCTCGTGCGCGTCACGTTCCGTCGTGACCAGGAATGGGTCTCCCGGCCCCCCGCCAACCGGCGAGGCCGAGCCTCCGGCCCGGTGGACGCGCGTTCGTCGAGGACGATGGGGACTTCTGGACGTGCACAAGGACCGTCGCGGCCTTGTCAGGATCACCGGGTCAGCTGGTCCTGAGGAGCTCCACCAGGCCCGATGCCGAACAGCTGTTCGTCATCGAACGGCTCGGCCAACGCCGAGCTGGCCTGCACCCTGGCCGCCCTCCGCCACCGGGAGGCGGTGCAGGAGGAGTTCATCCACCTCGCTGCCACGGGGACCCAGCGGGACATGGCCACCTCACTGAGCCGGCTCACAGGTTGCACCGTCGTCCTGCGGGACGCATTCGCGCACGAGACGATGCGGGTCGACGCGGCCGACGGGTCACCCTTGACACCCAGAGGAGACCCGCTCAGGGCGTCGATCGGCGGACGCCCGGAGTTCGGCACGGTCGAGCTCGAGATGCCGACGGACGACGAGCAGGGCAACGAGAGCGCACACTTCGCCCTGCAGTACGCCAGCGTCGCGCTCGGACTGCTCAGGGCCCATGCCGCAGCGATGAGCGAGATGGAGAACCGACTGAGTCGTGACCTCCTCGACGACCTCCTCGGAGGCATCCCGGGCGAGGTGGCCCGAGACCGCGCAGCCGCCCAGGGCCACGACCTTCGAGTTCCCCACGACCTGATCGTGTCCGCGTGGTCCTCCGCAACGGGTACGCAGGTCGCCGACCGCGACGTCGACCGCATCCGGACCGCCATGGCACACCAGCGTCTGCCCTGCCTGATGACCCGGGACCAGGGCATGGTCGTGGTCCTCGCCCATCACGGGGTCGACATGGGCCGGCTGTACGACGACCTGTGTCTCGCGCACGGCGACACCGACGGCGTGATCGCCACGGGTGAGTCGATCTGTTCGCCGGAGCACATCCCGCGCGCCTACGAGCAGGCGCAGAGAGCGCTCACGTGTCGCAGGCAGTCCAGCGACCCGCGCGGCTTCATCGCCTACTCCGACCTGGGCGTCGAACGGATCCTCGCCCTCGACGGCAACGTCGGCGAGGTCGAACGCCTGATCAACGACTGGCTCGCCGACCTGTTGTGCTACGACGACCGCCAAGGCACCGATCTCGTACCGACACTGGCGACGTATCTCGACCATGGAGGCAAGTACGACGCCACGGCACGTGCGCTCTCCATCCACCGGAACACACTGCGCTACCGGCTCAGCCGCATCACTGAGATCTCGGGGCACGACCTCGCCGACGTGGACACGAGGCTCAACCTGCATCTGGCACTGCGCGCCTGGCGACTCCGCCGCGCACGGGTCCGGTGAGCTCGCCAGAGGACAGCACCACGGTCACCGGGGGTCGACGGGGTTGTTCACCATGCGTTGCGGTTGCTCACGTGTCGGAGGGACGGTTGGCTTCGTCGTTAGTGGCTGCAATGACCTGATCGGCCACCGACCTCAGCTTCGTGTTGTTGTGACTCGAGAGTCGGGTGAGGAACGCGAACGCACGCGCGTCGTCGAGCCCGTACTGGTGCATGACGATGCCCACTGCCTGACCGATCACCTGCCGGGTCTGGACGGCCTGCTGGAGATGGGTGATCTCCCGTGCGTACTCGATGGCTGTCGCCGCGTGGTGTGTGAACAGCTGACCCAGGCCGTCGAGCGCTTCGAACGACCCGCGGTGGCGGGAGTAGAGGTTCAACGCCCCGTTGGACCCGGTGGCATCGAAGAGCCGGATCCCGGCCTGCGCCTGCACACCCGCAGCCAAGGCGACCGGCGCATAGCGCGGCCACCGCGTGTCCGATGCCAGGTCGGGGCTCGCCACGTGCACCGTTTCGCTGGCTGCCTCGTAGCACGGGCCTTCCCGGAACTCGTACTGCGCGGCATCGAGTCCCAGGACCAGGTCATCGGTGGGCGCTGACGTCTCCAGCCGCCCGTCGGCGTGCCGGATGGTGATGCTGGCGTATTCGACCTCTGGTAGCACCTCCACTGCTGCCGCCGTGATGCGGGCGAGTGTCTGGTCCAGGTCTGCGGGCGTCAGGGCTGCCCGCAGGCGGCGGCTGACGTCGACGAACTCGCTGTTGATCACCGGGACAAGGTACTCGGTGAGACCGCGTCGAGACCGAGACCTGGTGCTCGATCAGGACGAGGCGTGGACGCGGAGGGCAACATCCAGGTCGCGCTGGCCCAGCAGGCCCCCCGGACGCACCAGGAGTCCGGGGCCCGACGGGGCTCAGGACTCCTGCCCACGGGTAGTGCAGATCAGCTCGCGTCGGGGTCGTCGAGCACGTCGCGCCACGAGTGCTGCGGGTCGAAGCCGACGAGCTCGCGCGCCTTGTCGATGGAGTAGAACGTCTCGTCGCGGCCCATCTCGCGGCGTACCTCCACCCCGTCGTAGAACTGCTCGATGACCTGCGACGAAGTCGCGGCCACGGACATGTCGGCGTTCGCGACGTTGAAGACCTCGTAGCCCAGCCCGTCGGTCTCGAGGCAGCGCTGCACCATCTGGCCGAGGTCGCGGACGTCGATGTAGGCGAAGACGTTGCGCCGCCGCAGTGCCGGGTCGGTCAGGAACGGCGGGAACATCGCGGCGTACTCGTGCGGCTCGATGACGTTGTTGATCCGCAGGCCGTAGACGTCCGCGCCGGTGCGCGCCTGGAACGAGCGCGCGGTCACCTCGTTGGCGACCTTCGACATCGCGTAGGAGTCCTCGGGCACGGTCGGGTGCTCCTCGTCGACCGGCACGTAGAGCGGGCGCCGCTCGCCCTGGGCGAAGCAGATCCCGTACGTCGTCTCCGACGAGGCGAAGACGACCTTGCGGACGCCCAGCCGGGTCGCGGCCTCCAGCACGTTGTAGGTGCTGAGCACGTTCGTGGCGTACGTCGCCGCGTCGGGCTTCAGCAGGATCGCCGGCACCGCGGCGAAGTGCACGACCGCGTCGTACGACGGCTTCTCGGGCAGGTCGAGCTCGTCGAAGGTGGCCAGCCCCGCGAGCGCCGAGTAGACCTCACCGGCGTCGGTGAGGTCCACCCGGAGGTCGGCGACGGACGGGTGCTCCAGGGGGACGAGGTCGGCGTTGGTGACCTGGTGGCCCTGCTCGGCGAGGTAGGGAGCCACGTGCTTGCCGGCCTTGCCGCTGCCGCCGGTGAAGAAGATGCGCATGCGACCTTCCTACCCTGAGGGTGTTCGGCCTGTCGTGCCCACGGCAGCCCGGTGAGTGCGGTGGGCCTATGGCGCTGCGGCACTCCGCTCGTGCAGCGCGCGCAACTCGTCCGCCAGCTCCAGGGCCGGACCCGCGACGGGCACTCCGGACGCGACGGCGTTGATCGGCAGCGCCAGCACCGGCCCGGGTGGCAGGCCCATGGCCTCGCGCCACTGGGTGAGCTGGGCGGTCGAGCCGGCGTACACGATCCGCACGAGCCCCACCCAGGCGTGGCCGGCGGAGCACATCGGGCAGTGCTCGCCCGAGGTGTAGACCGTGCAGTCCGGACGGACCTCCGGTGCCACGTGGGCGGCCGCCCAGCGCGCCAGGTCGAGCTCGGGGTGCCGTGGCGGGCGAGCGTGGCATCCGAGCCGGCCTACCGAACTCGTGCGCTCAACGATCCCCGCAGCGTCGACCGGACGTGCCTCTAGCAGTACTCGGCAGGGACGGGGTGCGGCTCAGTTGATGATCTCGCCGCGCTCGTCCGAGAGAAGCGCCGCCAGCCGGTCCCGCCACGCCTGCAGCGCCTCGGGGGCCAGCCGGGTCCAGTCGGTCACCTCGCCGACGATCCTGAGCGGGTCCCCGCTGCGGTAGGACCGCGTGGGGTTCCCCGGGAACAACTTGTCCGTCACGTTCGGATCGTCCTCGAACGCCCCCGTCGGCTCCACGGCGTACACCCGCGGCTCACCCTCGCCCGCCGCGAGCTCGGCGGCGAGGCCGGCACCGTCGACGAGCGCGGTGAAGTAGATGTGGTTCATCACGACCTCGGGCCGGTAGTTCGACCGGTTGCCCGCCGTGAGCAGGTCGCCCACCGCGAGGTCGGCCTTGGTGCCGTGGAAGAACGGCCCGTCGTCCAGCACGTCGCTCACGCCGCCAGCCTAGGCGGGCGGGATCGCGCCGGTCTCCCACACGCGCACCCAGTCGACGTACATGTGCTGCGGGAGCCGGCGCTCCTCGATCTTCGGGATCTCGTAGTCCGCGGCGATGAGGCTCAGGATGGGGAACTGACGCACGTCGGAGACGCCGCGGCCCATCCGACCGGTCTCCCGGCCGTCGATGCGGAAGACGACCGTGCGCGGCGTCCACTCCACCGAGAAGACGTGGTAGTTCCTCGACCAGCCGTCGCGCCGGCTCCGGAGGTACGACGCCTGGCGTGGGATCCAGCCGCCCGTCGAGATCCGGCGCTTGCCGTCGTAGCGGTGCATGAAGGTGGCCAGGCCACCTTGCGGGTGGTGGTCGCCGAAGTACTCCACGACGTCGATCTCGCTGCCGGCGGCGCCGGGATACATGCCGTCGACCGGCTGGAGCCAGAAGGCGCCGTGCTGGCCGCGCAACCGCTGGAACTTCACGCGCGCCGCCGCGACGCCGTAGCGGAAGGAGTAGGCACCCTGGGTGCCGATGTGCCCGCTGAGCCGGTAGGCGTACCTGCCCGGCGACGCGTCGCGGCCGCGGACCTTGCACCTGGTCGTGGCGTCGGGATCGGTGATGACGCTGAGCCGCACGGTGCCCCCTCCGACCGAGACCGCACGCGGGTCGCCCTTGGAGCACGTACGACGACTCGTGCTCCAGTGCTCGCGACCGCGGTGGTTCCAGACCGGGTCGAGGTCGGTGCCGGTGAACTCGTCGGTGAACGTCGGGTCGAGCCAGCGCGCGGTGCTCACCGGTGCGCTGACGAGAGCCCGGAGGCCCCGCACCGGCGTGGCCCTCACCCGGTAGACCAGAGCGTGTCCGTCGACCGATGCGGCGGCCGCGAACTGGGCCCGCCCGCGGCCGTCCTGCCGTCCCGTGACGACCGTCTCCCACGACTCGCCCTGCCTGACCTGGAGCAGGACCTTGCGGCCTGCCCGCACCGGACGGATGGTGGCGGTGACGGCCGCTCGCGCCGCGTCCGGGCTGGCGACCCGGCCGCCCTGCTGGACGATCTGGGGGAGCGCCTCCAGCGTGACCCGCTGCGTGGGCGTGATGCGCACCGAGACGCTCTCCGCCGTCACGTCGCCGGGGTCGGCGGCCGAGCCGGGCTCCATCAGGACGAGCAGGGAGGCGGGCAGGAGCAGCGCCAGGGTGCCGGAGGCGAGCAGGCGTCGAGCAGACATGGGTGGCCTTCGAGTCGGGTCGGGCGCGGTGACGCACTCGACCTGGGGGACGGCGGGGTGCCGTTCCTGACTGGGACGCAGCCGTGGGCGCGTTAGTTGTCGGCGGTGCGTGCGAGGTTCGCCGCCGCCCGGCGTTGCAGGACTGCCCGCTCGCCCGCGTTCCGGGTGCGTGCGGCCGCATCGGTGAAGGCCGCGCCGGCCTGCTCGTGCAGTCCGGCCCGCTCCAGCAGGTCGCCCCGCACGCTCGGCACGAGCGGAGACCCGCCGAGGGCACCTGCGTCCACCGCGTCCAGCACCGCCAGCCCCGCGTCCGGGCCGTGGGCCCGCCCGTGGGCGACCGCCCGGTTCACCTCCACGACCGGCCCCGGCGCGGCCTGCGCGAGGACGTCGTACAGGGCTGCGATGCGGGGCCAGTCGGTGTCCTCAGGACGTACGGCGCCGGCGTGCTGCGCGGCGATCGAGGCCTGCAGAAAGTACTTCCCGACAGGTGTCCCGCGGGCGGCGAGTGCCTCCGCCTGCCGCAGGGCGGCCAGCCCGCGCCGGATCATCAGCCGGTCCCACTGCGACCGGTCCTGCGCCTCCAGGAGGACGGGGGCGCGGTCGGCATCGAGCCGGGCGTCCATCCGCGAGCCCTGGAGCTCCAGGAGCGCCTGCAGCCCGAGCACCTCGGGCTCGCCGGGGGCCAGTGCGGCGAGCATGCGCGCGAGCCTGGTCGCCTCGTCGGCGAGGTCGCGGCGCATCCAGTCCTCGCCCGCGGTCGCGGTGTAGCCCTCGTTGAAGATCAGGTAGATGACGGCCATGACGTCGTCGAGGCGCCGGCTGCGCTCCTCGCCGGTGGGCAGCTCGAACTCCGCGCGAGCCTCCGACAGCGTCTTCTTGGCGCGCGAGATGCGCTGGCCCATGGTGGCCTCGGTGGTGAGGAAGCCGCGGGCGATCTCGCTGGTCGTGAGCCCGCCGACCAGACGCAGGGTCAGCGCGGCCCGTGACTCCGGGCTGAGGCTGGGGTGGCAGGACAGGAAGACGAGGCGCAGGACGTCGTCCTCGATGTGGTCGACCTGGCTGTCGAGGTCGGGCACCTGCGCCTCCTCTCCTCGGCGGGAGTCCTCGATCTGCGCGACCTTGCGGCGCAGGGTGTCGGCGCGCCGGAAGTGGTCGACGGCGCGCCGCTTCGCCGTGGTCATCAACCACGCGGTGGGGTTGTCCGGGACGCCGGTCGCGGGCCACTGCTCCAGCGCGGCGACCAGTGCGTCCTGCGCGAGGTCGGCGGCGAGCTCGACGTCACGTGTCATCCGGGTGAGGGCGCCCACGAGGCGGGCCGAGTCGGCCCGCCACGCGGCGCGGACGGCCTCGGTCGGGTCGTCCGTCATGCTCCCTGCCGGCACGGAGCCAGCGTAGTGAGTCCCGATCAGGCGCCGGGCGCCTCGGGCCCGTCGGAGATCTGGCGCAGGGTCGAGACGACGGTGACCTCGGGCCAGTGCTTGGCGTGCAGCTCGGCGAACTCCCGCTGGTCGGCCACGGCCTCCTCCACGGTGGCGTACTCCAGGATCGACCACCCGCCGACGATCTCCTTGGCCTCGGCGTACGGGCCGTCGACGCGACTGACCTCGCCGTTGCGGACCACGAAGTTCACGGCGTCCTCGGTGCCGTAGAGCCCGCCGCCGTCGACGAACCGGCCGTCGGCGGCCCGCTCACCGATGTAGACGTCCATCGCCTCGAAGAGCGACTGCGGGGGCGTGCCGATGTTCTCTTCCATCCTGACGAATCCCATGAAACGCGGCATTGCTGATCACTCCTAGAAGGTGGTCGGTGAAGTTCTTCTCGCCCGTACGTCGAACGGTCGGCAGGCTCTTCGACATCGACCCTAGAAGTTTTTTCGCACGTCAGTGCGGCGCGCGTCGCGGGCGCACGGACGCGATCGAGTGCAGCACCGCGTCACGGCGTGCGGCCCGGACCTCGTCGAGCTTGCCCCGGCAGCCGTCGCACCGCGCGAGCTCGTCGCAGCAGCGCGCGTCACGCACCTCGGCCTCGAGCTGGTCGGCGTGGGCGCTGCGTCGCAGGATGGTGTGCCTCATTCGTCCCTCCCCAGGGTGATGTCTCCGAGTGTGACCCTGCCGGGCCGGTGCGAGCATCGGCATTTCTACCGATCTCTCGTGGCGCTGACGGCGACGACGACGCTGTCCTGGGCCGGCATCAGGATCCACAGCACCGGGTAGATCAGCAGCTGGCTGCCCGGCAGGACCATCAGCAGCAGCATGAAGAGCAGCCGGGCGATCCAGGGCGTCAGGCCGAGGCGGCGGCCGATCCCGGCGCAGACACCGCCCAGGATCCCGGTGTCGCTGGAGCGCACGAGGCCCTGACGGGCGAAGGCGGCGCGAATGTCGTTCATGGTGGTCCTCCGGTTGCGTGGCTGGTGGGTCTAGCCTGCTCCGCCCGGCGCGCGCCCACCATCGGGATCAGCCCCGGTCCGACCCTGACGTCACTCGGGGCCCTGCCGACGCCTGAGGACCGCGGCGGTGATCGTCAGGAGGACAGTGAGGGCGATGAGCCCGCCCGCCAGCAGCATCACCAGGCCCACGATGAACAGGCCGCTGTCGTCCGTCGCGGCGGCATGGAAGGTCCACGGCACCGAGAACCCGACGACGGCCGCGGCCGCGAGCGGAACGACCATGCGTGCGCCGCGGAGCCGCACCTGGGCGAGGACGGCGCCAGCGGCGACGGAGAGCCCGCAGCCGATGACCTGCCAGTCCCGGTAGGGACGCGGACTCAGGTGTGTCGAGGCGCCCGCGCCCGCGCCGCGTCCCCCGGGAACCCGAACTCCGTGAAGACTCCCGGGCTGAAGCCGACGTGGTCCGGAGGACGGGAGGCGAGGCCGGGCAACCCCACCGACGCCATCAGGCCGTCGTCCAGGGCCAGCACCTCGGCGTCGTGGACCGGCCAGGCCTCGTGCTGGTTGGGGACGTGGAGCGTGCGACCCCACCAGCGCTGGTGGAGTCCCCACCGCGCGCTGAGGAAGTCGTCGAGCCCGGTGCTCTCCCGAGGTGCTCCGGCGCGGATCACGACGTGGCTCGTGGCCCGCGCGCCGGGGGTGCGGAGCCGGGCGTCGTACGTGTGCACGTCGCCGCTCACGCCGTAGCGCATCCGCGCCCAGCGGTAGGGGAGTCCGAAGGCTGCGCGGGCGCCCAGCACCACCGCGGCGCGGTCGGTGTCGAGGCTGAGGAACACGATGCCGCGGCGGCCGGTCTCGTCGACGGAGTAGAGCCGGACGTTGGTCTCGAGGAAAGACCCGAGCCACGGGACACCCGGGCCGCGACCGACACCGGCGTCGACCATCCGGAACGGGATCAGCCCCACGTAGGTGACCCCGTCGAGGGTGTCCGGGCGGACACCGGGTGGCAGCCGGTGCGCGACCTCGGCCGGGTCGACGGCCCAGTGGAGGAACGTCAGGTCGCGCCAGCTCTGGTTCATCATCACCGGGCCGGTCAGCGCCGGCGCGTGCGGTGACACGGGCTCGACGACGGAGTCGCTCACGCCTCCAGCGTAGGCGGGCGGCCCAGGGCTGGTCGTCGGTCGTGTCCACACTCGGCGACCGCCCGGTTTGGGCCCCTCGCGGGCGGGGCATCTGAAGGCCGTACGCCACGGCGGCGCCCTCGGGTCAAGGAGACGCACATGTATGGAGACACCGGAGTCATCCGACGCCTCGCCACGCAGATGAGCGAGCAGGGCACCGAGATCCGCGGTGACGCCGACCAGCTCGTCAAGGCGTCGCAGCTCGTCGTCTGGGAGGGCCGGGCCGCGCAGGCGATGCGCGAGCGGATGGCCGAGCGGGCGGTCGCGCTCCGCAGGACCGCCGACGAGCACGACGACGCCGCGCAGGCCCTGCGCCACCACGCCGACGAGGTCGACCGGCTCAAGGACCTGATCCGCGAGATCGCCAACCGCGTCAGGGGTCTCATCGAGGGCGCCAAGTCCCGCCTCGCGGACCTGGCCGACAAGGCGATGGACCTGATCAAGAAGGTCACCCCCGACCCGATCGACGAGATGCTCTCGTCCTTCCAGCCGCCGCCCGAGGGCCACAAGGACTGGCTCGACGTGCCCGACCAGCTGCCGGGAGGCGGACGATGAGCGTGATCCTGCTGGACGCCCAGGGCAACGAGGTCGAGCAGCGCGCGGTCACCCCGCGGCGCGTACGCCTCTCCCGCGCGGCCGTCGACCGCCTCGCCGACCTCGCCGACGTGGAGTCGCCGGCCGCACAGATGGTCGTCTCGACGGGTTCGCTCGACAGCCTCGGCGACCGCCTCGGCACCCTGGGCCGGGACACGGCGCCGAGCACGCCGGACGACGGTGCCGCACCCGCGGAGGCGGAGGACGAGACGGAGGCCGACCTCGACGAGGTCCTCGTCGCCGCCGGACTCGTCGCCGACGCAACGCCGACCGAGGAGGGCCGCGCGGTCCTCACGGTGTGGCACGCACCGGTCCTCGCGGTCGAGCTCGAGATGCTGGTCTCGCTGAGGCGAGGCAAGGTCCGCGTGCGCAGCTGGCACCGCAACCTCGACGACTGGGTGGTGTGCCTCTCCACCGGTGACGGCGATTCCTTCGAGCTGTCGTGGCTCTCGGCCGACGACTGGTGGATGGAGCTCGGTCGCGCGGCCTACGTCGACACCCGGACGCTCAGCGCTGCCCTGACCGACGAGACGATCCCCGACGTCGTCGAGACGCCGTGGGACCTGCTGCTCGCCACCGGCGAGGCGGTGCAGCGGCGCCGTTTCGAGCTCCTCGACCAGATGGTGTCCGACTACTCCGGGATGACGCTCGCCGGCGAGTCGCTCGCCACGCTCGAGACCGCCGACGACCCCGACGTACGCCGCTGGCACGAACAGCTCGAGAGCACGTCGCGCGGTCGGCTGCACGCGGCCGTGATGGGACGCAGCGAACGCGGCCGTCCCGGTGCCGGGATCGTCGAGTGGGTGCTCTTCCACGACGGGTGGCGCTCCCTCACGCCCTTCAGGCGCGACGGCTGGAACATGGTGCGCATCGAGCGCCGGAGCCCCGTCGACCTGCCCCGGGAGCTGGCCGTCCGGGCCGCGGAGGTGACGTCATGACCAGCGGCACCCTGCCTCCGATCGAGTCGGTCTCGGGAGGCTCCCACGGCGTCCAGGCGGGCTACGAGCAGATGCTGGCCCTCGCCGAGCGCTACGAGCGCCAGGCGGGCGACTTCGTCGAGATGGCCGGCCTCGGCGCGAAGATCATGGCCAACGGCGACCTGCTGGAGTCGGCGATCCTCTCGCCGGTGTCCTTCGGCGACGCCGAGCTCCAGGTCCTCGACGCCACCACCGGCGCCAACGGCCTGACCGTGCGGGCCATCGGCATCGAGGCGGACGCGCTCGGCGTACGAGCCGTGGTCGCGGCCTTCAAGGCCAGCGACTCGCTCTCCCAGCACGCCATGGAGATGCTCGACAACGCGCTCGGCAAGCTGCTCTTCGTCGGGACCATCGTCTCCCTGCCAGCGCTGCTCGCGGCGGGCGGCCTCACCTACGCCTACTACTCCACGCTGTCACCGGATGAGCAGGAGGCGCTCAAGGCGCAGATCGCCGAGGACCTCGGCCAGTTCCTCCACGACCACCCGGAGGTCGCCCAGCACCTCATCAACGGCGGGGGAGGGCTCCTGGAGTCCCTCGTGCCGGGCCTCGGCCTGCTCAACCCGGGCGACGGCCCCATCGACCAGGCGACCACCAACGACGCGGCCAGGTTGCTGGCACTGCTGCTCGGCAACGACACCGACTTCGACGTCAACCAGCTGGGCGGCATCGACCCGTCGCTCAACCAGCAGCACGCGCCGGGCTCCCTGGCCGACCTGATGCAGTCGCTCAACGACGCCAACAAGCTCGACCAGGAGGACCCCAGCCGTCACGGCGCGATCCAGATCCAGCGCATCGTCGAGAACGGCCAGGAGCGCTACGTCGTCTACATCCCCGGCACCGACGACCTGAGCCCGATCCCGCAGGACGGCGAGCACGCGCGCGACATGGAGACCAACTACCAGCTCATCGGTGGCATGGACTCCGCCTACGGCCGAGGCATCCAGCAGGCGATGCTCGACGCCGGCCTGGAGGGCAAGGACGTCATGCTCGTCGGCCACTCCCAGGGCGGCATGGTCTCCACGTCGCTCGCGGCCGACCCCGACTTCACGCGCCACTTCAACGTCCAGCACGTCGTCACGGCCGGAGCGCCGACCGCGCAGGTGCCCGACCTGCCGGCGGGCACCAGCGCCATCCACCTCGAGAACCGCGGGGACGCCGTCCCCTTGCTCGACGGCGAGGACAACCCCGACCAGCCCAACCGGACCACCGTGAAGTTCGACGAGGGCAGCAGCGACGTCGGCGACAACCACGCCATCGACCACTACGTCCAGGGCGCAGCCGCCGCGGACGCGTCGACCAACGGGTCCATCCAGGACCAGATCAGGCAGATGCAGGAGGATGGCTACCTCGGTGGCGGGACCGTCACCGACGTCCAGACCTACCAGATCACCCGAGGATGACCATGCTGCGAGTCACGACCCTGGTGGCCCTGCTGTCCGCCGTCCTGTTCGTCTCGGCGTGCACGGCGTCCGACGGAGGTGGCGCGGGCGCGGACGAGCCGACGGGCCAGGACACGTCGAGCACCGCCCCCGGCTGTGGCGACTGCGAGGCGGAGCTGGCCGCCGTACGCTCCCAGGTGGAGCAGCTCGCGGACGTGGAGCGGATCCGCACCCTCGAGAAGTACGGCTCGTCGCCCACCAACGGAGACACCGTCAACCTCGAGCTCTTCTCCGCCGGCGTCGGCGACACCGGCCTCGCCGACGAGGTCGCCGCGATCGTGTGGCGCAGCGACCTGGCCCCGGTCGACGTGGTCACGATCGCCATCGAGGACTCGGCCGGCGACCTGGTGCCGACCCTGCCCTACGACTTCCGCGACGGCTCGCGCCAGCACGCGACGTACGTCCAGCAGTGGGGCCCTCGGCCGGTCGAGGAGTAATTGTTACCGCGTTGTCGTCGGCCTGATCTAGTGTCGGCGACCGTGACGGAATCGATGATCTCGGCCCGGGGGCTCCGCAAGTCCTTCGGGGACTTCGAAGCGGTGAAGGGCATCGACGTCGACGTCCGCAAGGGCGAGGCCTTCGGGTTCCTCGGCCCCAACGGCGCGGGCAAGTCGAGCACGATGCGGATGATCGCGTCGGTGAGCCCGGTGACCTCCGGCGAGCTGCGCATCCTCGGCATGGACCCGGCCACCGACGGTCCCGCCATCCGCGGTCGCCTGGGCGTCTGCCCACAGGAGGACACCCTCGACAACGAGCTCAACGTCTTCGACAACCTCTACATCTACGGCCGCTACTTCGGCATCGACCGCGCCACCTGCCGCGCCCGTGCCCACGAGCTGCTCGAGTTCGCCCAGATCACCGAGAAGGCCAAGGCGAAGGTCGAGGACCTCTCCGGTGGCATGAAGCGGCGCCTCACCATCGCCCGCAGCCTCATCAACAACCCCGAGGTGCTGCTGCTCGACGAGCCGACCACCGGCCTCGACCCGCAGGCGCGCCACGTGCTGTGGGACCAGCTCTTCCGGCTCAAGCAGGCCGGCGTGACCCTCGTGATCACCACCCACTACATGGACGAGGCCGAGCAGCTCTGCGACCGGCTCGTGGTCATGGACAAGGGCGTGATCGCCGCCGAGGGCTCGCCCCGCGAGCTCATCGACACCCACTCGACCCGCGAGGTCGCCGAGCTCCGCTTCGGCGTGGGCGAGCACGACGCGCTGGCCGAGAAGGTGGCCGACCTCGGCGAGCGCGTCGAGGTCCTGCCAGACCGGCTGCTCGTCTACAGCGACCACGGCGAGGAGGTCGTCACCGCCGTGTTGGAGCGGGGGCTGCACCCGATCGCCACCCTCGTGCGCCGCTCCACGCTGGAGGACGTCTTCCTGCGCCTCACCGGCCGGAGCCTGGCGGACTGATGGCGACCACGACACGGCCGGCGACCGCGCCCACGGCAGCGCTCTCGGTCCGCGAGGGCATGACCCGGCAGTACGACTACTGGCTGACCGTCTACAAGCGCACGTGGCGCGGGGGAGTGGTGAGCTCGTTCGCGACGCCGCTCTTCTACGTCGTCGCGATGGGAGTCCTGCTCGGCGGCTTCATCGAGGCCGACCCCGACAAGCTCGAGGGCGCCACCTCCTACCTCGCCTTCATCGTGCCCGGGCTCGTGGCCGCGCACGCGATGACGCTGGCGGTCAGTGAGACGACCTACCCCGTCATGGGCGCCATCAAGTGGCACAAGACGTTCTTCGCCCAGCTCGCGACGCCGCTCGCGGTGCGTGACCTGGTCAACGCGTTCCTCGGCTTCGTGCTGTTCCGGGTCGCCTCGGCGTGCGCGGTCTTCATGCTCGTGCTCGCGCCCTTCGGGGTGTTCGAGACCTGGTGGGGGCCGATCCTGGCGTGGCTCTCCCAGGTGCTGGTCGGCACGGCCTTCGCGACGCTGGTCTTCGGCTACTCCGCGCGGCTCAGGTCGGAGGAGGGCTTCGGCTTGCTCTTCCGGCTCGGCGTGCTGCCGCTGACCCTCTTCTCCGGCGCGTTCTTCCCGATCTCCAACCTCGGGCCGGTGCTCGAGTGGGTCGCGCGGCTGACGCCGTTGTGGCACGGGGTCTCGCTGTCGCGGATGTTCTGCCTCGACACCGTCGACTGGCCGCTCGCCGCGCTCAACACCTGCGTGCTCCTCGTCCTCTCCGTGATCGGCTGGCGCTGGGCCGTCACGGGGCTCGACAAGCGGCTGGAGGTCTGAGATGGCCCTCGTGACCGCGATCCCCGCACCGCTGACCACGGTGGGTGCCGCCCGCCTGCTGGTCCTGCGCAACTTCGTCGTCTACAAGGCGGCCTGGAAGCTCTTCCTCACCGGCTTCCTCGAGCCGCTCCTCTACCTCTTCTCCATCGGCATCGGGGTCGGCCAGCTCATCGACACCTTCGAGTTCCACGGCGAGGCGATCCCCTACGCCGCCTTCGTGGCACCGGCGATGCTGGCCACATCCGCCTTCAACGGCGCGCTGCTCGACTCGACCTTCAACGTCTTCTTCAAGCTTAAGTACGAGAAGCTCTACGACCAGATGCTTGCCACCCCGCTCACCACGGGCGACATTGCGCGCGGTGAGATCACCTGGGGGCTGCTGCGCGGGTCGGTCTACTCCGCGGCCTTCCTCGTCGTGATGGTCGCGATGGGGCTCGTCGAGTCGTGGTGGGCCGTGCTGGCGCTGCCGGCGGCGGTCCTGATCGCGTTCGCGTTCTCGGCCGTCTGCATGGCCCTGACGACGTGGATGAAGTCCTGGCAGGACTTCGACAAGATCACGCTGGCCCAGATGCCGCTCTTCCTCTTCTCCGCGACGTTCTTCCCCGTCGAGGCCTTCGGTGACGGGGTGCTGCGGTGGATCGTGGAGGCGACCCCGCTCTACCGCGGCGTGGTGCTGTGCCGCGAGCTCACGACCGGGGTCGTGACCTGGGAGTCGGCGGTCTCGGTCGGCTACCTCGTCGTGATGGGAGTCCTCGGCCTGCTCGTCGTACGACGCCGGCTCGACAAGCTGCTGCTCACCTGAGGATCGCAGCCCGACACGGCATGCCGGGCGCCCCCCGAGCGAGGCGCCTCTGGCGGCGTCGCTCCGGCGCGACGTAGGTTGCCGGGCATGGACTCCTACGCCCAGGGCGTGACCACTCCGGCGCTGCTCGAGGAGACGATCGGTGCGAGCTTCGAGCGGACGGTGGCGTCGTACGCCGACCGGGAGGCACTGGTCGAGTGCACGACCGGGAGGCGGTGGACCTGGGCCGAGCTCGACCGCGACGTCGACGCGCTCGCGCGCGGCCTCATCGGCGCCGGCATCGCGAAGGGCGACCGCGTCGGGATCTGGGGACCCAACAGTGCCGAGTGGACCCTCGTGCAGCTCGCGACCGCGAAGGTCGGCGCGATCCTCGTCAACGTCAACCCGTCCTACCGCACCCACGAGCTCGCCTACGTCGTCAACCAGAGCGGCATGCGTCTGCTGGTGAGCGCGACGGCGTTCCGGACCAGCGACTACCGGTCGATGGTGGAGGAGACCTCCGCGCAGAACCCCGCGCTCGAGCGGGTCGTCTACCTCGACGACGAGGCGAGCTGGGCCGGACTCGTGGCCGACGGTGACGGCGTCGGCCCGGACGAGCTGCGGCAGCGGTCGGCGTCGCTGGAGCCGCACGACCCGATCAACATCCAGTACACCTCGGGCACCACGGGCTTCCCCAAGGGCGCGACCCTGAGCCACCGCAACATCCTCAACAACGGCTACCTCGTCGGGGAGGTCTGCCGCTACACCGAGGCGGACCGGGTCTGCATCCCGGTGCCCTTCTACCACTGCTTCGGGATGGTGATGGGCAACCTCGCGTGCACCACCCACGGCGCGACCATGGTGATCCCGGCGCCCGGATTCGACCCCTCGCTCACCCTGCGCGCGGTCACCGACGAGAGGTGCACGTCGCTCTACGGCGTGCCGACGATGTTCATCGCCGAGTGGGCCCTCCCCGACCTGGCGTCGTACGACCTCTCGACCGTGCGCACCGGCATCATGGCCGGCTCGCCGTGCCCCGAGGAGATGATGCGCAAGCTCATCGACGCGGGCGTCGACGAGATGACGATCGCCTACGGCATGACCGAGACGTCCCCCGTGTCGACGCAGACGCGGACCGACGACTCGCTGGAGCGCAAGGTCGGGACGGTCGGGCAGGTGAGCCCGCACCTCGAGGTCAAGATCGTCGACCCGGTCACCGGCGACACGCTGCCGCGCGGCGAGGCGGGAGAGTTCTGCACCCGCGGCTACTCGGTGATGCTCGGCTACTGGCAGGACGAGGAGAAGACGCGCGAGGCGGTCGACGCCGAGGGCTGGATGCACACCGGCGACCTCGGGGTGATGGACGACGAGGGCTACCTCCGGATCACCGGCCGGATCAAGGACATGGTGATCCGTGGCGGGGAGAACATCTATCCCCGCGAGATCGAGGAGTTCCTCTACACCCACCCCGACATCGAGGACGTGCAGGTCGTGGGCGTCCCCGACGCGAAGTACGGCGAGGAGCTGTGCGCGTGGCTGCGGATGCGCTCGGGGACCGAGCCGCTGGACGCCGACGGGGTGCGCGCCTTCGCCACGGGCAAGCTTGCCCACTACAAGATCCCGCGCTACGTCATGGTGGTCGAGGAGTTCCCGATGACGGTGACCGGCAAGGTGCGCAAGGTCGAGATGCGCGAGGTCTCCACGCGCGACCTCGGCCTGGCCTGAGTCGCACGTCCGGTCTCAGGCCAGGAGCTTCTGCAGCCAGGTCAGGTCGATCCACCGGTCGAACTTGCGCCCGACCTGCCGCATCGTGCCGACCTCCTCGAAGCCGCATGCCCGGTGCAGGGCCAGGCTCGCGGGGTTGGGCAGCGCGACGCCGGCGACGACCGCGCGTACGCCGTCGGCCGCCAGCAGCGGCAGCAGGACGTCGTACAGGGCGCGCCCGGTGCCGCGTCCCTGACCGTCGGGAGCGACGTAGACCGTGCTCTCGCGGGTGTGGAGATAGGCGGGCTTGGGTCGGTAGGGGCCCGACGTGGCGTAGCCGACGACAGCGCCGTCGTCCTCGGCCACCAGGAAGTGCTCACCCGGCCCGGAGGCGGTCAGGGGCTCCTCCCACAGGTGCATCGGGCGTGGCTCGAGGTCGAACGTCGCGTGCCCCTCGAGGGCCTCGCGGCCGTAGATGGCGGCCACCGCGGGCAGGTCGGCGGGAAGTGCGCGACGGATGTCCATGGTGACCATTGTGGTGTCCGGTGCGGCTGGTTGGATGTCGGGCATGAGCACCGCACCCGACGGGATCGTGCCCGACACCAAGGACTGGACCTGGGTCCTGGACCGCCCGTGCCCCGACTGCGGCTTCGACCCGTCCGCACAGACGCTGGCCGACCTCCCGCGCGCCTTCCACGACACGGCGATGACGTGGTCCGACGTGCTCGCGCGGGCCGACGTGTCGGCCCGGCCGTCGCCGGAAGTCTGGTCGCCGCTCGAGTACGCCTGCCACGTGCGTGACGTCCACGAGATCTTCGCCCAGCGGGTGCGGCTGATGCTCGACGAGGACGAGCCGACCTTCGCCAACTGGGACCAGGACGCGACGGCGATCGAGCGCGACTACGCCGGCCAGGACCCGTCCGAGGTGGTCGTCGAGCTGATCGGGGCCGCCGGCACCGTCGCCGGCGTCTACGCCACCGTCACCGACGCGACCCGCGGACGCCGCGGCATCCGCTCCAACGGCGACGCGTTCACCGTCGAGACGCTCGGCAGCTACCACCTCCACGACATCGTGCACCACCTCCACGATGTGGGGGCGGCGTGAGCGAGACCGTCCGCACCTACGACCTCGACGCCCGGGCGTCGGAGGGCCTCGGGGACGCGGCGTGGCTCGAGCTCACGGGGGTGCGCGGATGAGGCACACCGAGTTCTGGGCACGCCTCGACCACGTGCTGGGGCGCGCCTACTCGCGCACCTGGGCCGAGCTGACCATCGTCCGTGACCTCGACGGCCGCACCACCCGGGAGGCCCTCGACGCGGGCGTCCCGCCCAAGCAGGTCTGGGCCGCCGTGTGGCGCCAGCTCGAGCTCCCGGACACCGAGAAGTGAGCCTCCGCGCCACTGCCGGACCCGACGTCGAGGCTGCCCAGCGCCACACCGTCCGCACCCTGGTGGTCTCGCAGGCGATCGGTGCCGTCGGCGTCACGATCGGCGTCGCGACCGCCTCCCTGCTGGCCCGCGACATCTCCGGCAGCGAGACGCTGGCCGGGCTGGCGCAGACCTTCCAGGTGCTCGGCACTGCGGGGGCGGCGTACGGCCTGGCGCGGGTGATGCGTCGGCGGGGACGTCGCGCGGGCATCGTGCTGGGCTACCTCACCGGCGCCACCGGGGCGGTGCTCGCCGTGGTCGCAGGAGTCGTCGACTCGATGCTCGTCCTGCTCGCCGGCGCTGTGCTGCTGGGTGCGACCTCGGCGGTCAACAGCGGGTCGCGCTACGCCGCGACGGATCTCGCCCGTGAGGAGCACCGGGCGCGGGCGCTGTCGGTGGTGGTGTGGGCCACGACGATCGGTGCGGTCGCCGGACCCAACCTCACCGGTGTCGGCGGTGCGGCCGCCCGGTCGCTCGGCATTCCCGAGCTCACCGGCGGCTTCGCGATCGGCGCCGTCGTGCTCGTCGTGGCGGCCGGATGGGTGTGGCTGCGCCTGCGGCCCGACCCCCTGCTGCTCGCGCAGGAGACCGCCGGGATCACGCCGAGCGTCGGTCCGGAGCCCAGAGGCCGCTCGTGGGCGCGCTTCGTCACCGTCGTACGCGAGGTCCCGGCGGTCGGGGCCGCGGTCGTGGCGATGGCCTGCGCGCACGCCGCGATGGTGACTGTGATGATCATGACGCCGCTCCACATGGAGCACGGCGGTGCGCACCTGGAGGTCATCGGGTTCGTGATCTCGATCCACGTGCTGGGCATGTTCGCGTTCTCGCCCCTCGTCGGGTGGGCTGCGGACCGGCTCGGGCGCAGTGCCGTGCTGGTGACCGGGGGACTGGTCCTGCTGGTGTCGCTGGCGCTGTGCGGGCTCTCGCCCGAGGGGTCGTCGTGGCAGATCTTCACCGGGCTCTTCCTCCTGGGACTGGGTTGGTCGTGCGCCACGGTGGCCGCGTCGACGGTGATCGCCGACCGCACGCCGATCGAGGCGCGCACCGACGTGCAGGGCACGTCCGACATGGCGATGGCGCTCACCGCGGCCGGCGGGGGAGCGCTCGCCGGCGTCATCGTGGGAGGGCTGGGCTTCCCCGCGCTCGCGGCCTTCGCGGCGTTGCTGGCCGGGACCGTCGTGGTCGCGGGCCGGCTGACGCACCGGCCCTCCTGAACCTGCTCCGACACGGTCGCGACACGCCGCGTCCGAACCTGTCGTCGAACACCTGTTCGGGCTACTGTCTGTCCACAGGTACGACGGTGGGCGAGGTTCTCCACAGCAGGTGAGGGTCCTGATCAGGGACTGTCGGTGGCTCGTCCTAGCGTCGCAGACGTACCTACACACACGACGAGAGAACGGGACACAGCAATGGCTGGTGCAGACCGCGAGAAGGCCCTCGATGCCGCGCTCGCACAGGTGGAGAAGCAGTTCGGCAAGGGTTCGGTCATGCGGCTGGGCGACGAGACGCGTGCCCCGCTCGAGGTGATCCCCACCGGGTCGATCGCCCTCGACGTGGCCCTCGGCCTCGGCGGCCTGCCGCGCGGGCGGGTCGTGGAGATCTACGGTCCGGAGTCCTCCGGAAAGACGACGGTCGCCCTCCACGCGGTGGCCAGCGCGCAGGCCGCGGGCGGCATCGTCGCCTTCATCGACGCCGAGCACGCGCTCGACCCCGACTACGCCAAGAACCTCGGCGTCGACACCGACGCCCTCCTGGTGTCCCAGCCCGACTCCGGTGAGCAGGCGCTCGAGATCGCCGACATGCTCATCCGCTCGGGTGCGCTGTCCCTGATCGTCATCGACTCGGTGGCCGCGCTCGTGCCCCGGGCCGAGATCGAGGGCGAGATGGGCGACAGCCACGTCGGCCTCCAGGCCCGCCTGATGAGCCAGGCGCTGCGCAAGATGACGGGGGCGCTCAACAACTCCAACACGACTGCGATCTTCATCAACCAGCTCCGCGAGAAGATCGGCGTGATGTTCGGCTCGCCGGAGACCACGACCGGTGGTCGCGCGCTGAAGTTCTACTCCTCCGTCCGCCTCGACGTGCGCCGCATCGAGACGCTCAAGGACGGCACCGACATGGTCGGCAACCGGACCCGCGTCAAGGTTGTCAAGAACAAGGTCGCCCCGCCGTTCAAGCAGGCGGAGTTCGACATCATGTACGGCAAGGGGATCAGCCGCGAGGGTGGCCTGATCGACGTCGGCGTCGACGCTGGTCTCGTGCGCAAGGCCGGCGCCTGGTACACCTACGAGGGCGACCAGCTCGGCCAGGGCAAGGAAAACTCGCGCAACTTCCTCAAGGACAACCCCGACCTCGCCAACGAGATCGAGAAGCTCATCCTGGAGAAGCTGGGTGTCACTCCGA
>NZ_JAOPWY010000098.1 GCF_025965415.1 Nocardioides sp. | reverse complement strand
GCCGCTCGCGCGCCTCGACCTGGACGGGATCCGGCGCCGGGTCGAGTCGCTGGCCGGGGTGCGCTCGGCCGACGTCACCCGGGAATGGCCGGACCACGTGCAGATCACCGTGGTGGAGCGGGTCGCGGTCGCCGTGGTCGAGATCGGCGGACGCATCCGCGGCATGGACGCCTACGGCGTGGTCTTCCGCGACTACCAGCAGGCCCCGCCCGGCCTGCCGCACGTGCAGACCTCCACCGAGACCCGCAGCGACGCGCTCGAGGAGGCCGCCAAGGTCATCGCCGCCCTGCCCGCGGACCTGGCGCGGATCGTCGACCACGTCGAAGTCCAGACCGTCGACCAGATCGAGCTGGTGCTCCGCGACGGCCGGGTGGTCGTGTGGGGGAGCGCGGAGGAGTCGGGGGAGAAGGCCCGCGTCCTCGCGGCGCTGCTCCACCGGCCGGCGCGCACCTACGACGTGAGCGTCCCCGGGCAGCCCACCACCGCCGGCACCCCCTGACGAAACTTTCGGTGCTCGTGACCGGGTGGGCGTGTCGCCGCAATTCCCGGACTCCCTCTGCCTAGTGTCTTCACCACGGCGAGGTTGACATAACTATAACCCTCAGGTTCAGGGTTACGGTTTCGGACATCGCGCCGCTTCCCCAGCGACAGGCCAGCACCACCCCATCCGTCCGCACCCGGACACGATCAGCGAAGGGCGAATCCGCCGTGGCAGCAGCGCAGAACTACCTGGCCATCATCAAGGTCGTGGGCATCGGTGGCGGCGGCGTGAACGCCGTCAACCGGATGATCGAGGTCGGACTCAAGGGCGTCGAGTTCATCGCGATCAACACCGACGCGCAGGCGCTCCTCATGAGCGACGCCGACGTCAAGCTCGACATCGGCCGCGAGCTCACCCGCGGGCTCGGTGCCGGCGCCAACCCCGAGGTGGGTGCGCGCGCCGCCGAGGACCACGCCGACGAGATCGAAGAGGTCATCAAGGGCGCCGACATGGTCTTCGTGACCGCCGGCGAGGGTGGCGGCACCGGCACCGGTGGCGCGCCGATCGTGGCCCGCATCGCCCGCTCCCTGGGTGCCCTGACCATCGGTGTGGTCACCCGGCCGTTCGCCTTCGAGGGACGTCGGCGCGCCAACGCCGCGGAGGAGGGCATCAGCCAGCTCCGCGAGGAGGTCGACACCCTCATCGTGATCCCCAACGACCGGCTGCTCTCGATCACCGACCGCAGCGTGTCGATCCTCGACGCCTTCAAGCAGGCCGACCAGGTCCTGCTGCAGGGTGTCTCGGGCATCACCGACCTCATCACCACCCCGGGCCTGATCAACCTCGACTTCGCCGACGTGAAGTCCGTGATGGCCAATGCCGGCTCCGCCCTGATGGGCATCGGCTCGGCCCGCGGCGAGGACCGCGCGGTCGCCGCCGCGGAGATGGCGGTGTCGAGCCCGCTGCTCGAGGCCAGCATCGAGGGCGCGCACGGCGTGCTCCTCTCCATCGCCGGTGGCTCCGACCTCGGGCTCTTCGAGATCAACGAGGCCGCCGCGCTCGTCTCGCAGGCCGCCCACGCCGAGGCCAACATCATCTTCGGTGCCACCATCGACGACGCGCTCGGTGACGAGGTGCGGGTGACCGTCATCGCCGCCGGCTTCGACGGCGGGATGCCCAAGCGTCGCTCCGACGGCAACGTGCTGCGCCAGAACCCGCCGGCGCAGACGCAGGAGCAGACCCGGGCGGCTGCTCAGCAGCTCGCCACCAAGGCGCCGGCACCCGCGTCCAGCGGGTCGGCGCCCGCGGCACCCACCACGTTCAACCCGTCGTCCCCGTCCAGCGCCGACGCCGCGCCGGCACCGGTGAAGTCGCAGCCGGCCAGGCAGGTGCAGTTCGACGACGACGAGCTGGACGTGCCCGACTTCCTGAAGTAGCACATGTTCGCATTCCGCGACTCTCGTGAGGGCGACGTCTCCCGGCTCCGGGTGGACGTCGCCTTCACCGATTCCTCCCTCGACCTCCAGGGGCTCGAGGACGACTTCCCGCAGGTGCTGTCGCGGCTCGAGGGCGAGGTCGGTGTGCCGCTCGCCCGGGCCTCCCAGGTCCACGGCGACGAGGTGCTGCTGGTCGACGCCCCGGTGCCGCTGGGACAGGCGCCCACCGCGGACGCGTTGGTGACGACGACCCGGGGCCTCGGCCTCATGGTGCGGGTCGCCGACTGCGTGCCGGTGGTGCTCGCCGACGTCGAGGCCGGCGTCGTGGGTGCCGTGCACTCCGGGCGGCCCGGCATGGTCCTCGGCATCGCCGCCCGCGCCGTCGAGGTGATGCGCGAGCAGGGGGCCTCCGACGTCGTCGCCTGGCTGGGACCGCACGTGTGCGGGTCCTGCTACGAGGTGCCCGAGCAGATGCGCGCCGAGGTCAGCGCCGTCGTCCCCGAGGCGTACGCCGAGACGTCGTGGGGCACCCCCTCCGTGGACGTCGGCGCAGGGGTCCGCGCCCAGCTCGAGCGCGTCGGCGTCGAGGTCCTCGAGGTCGGCGGGTGCACCCTCGAGGAGCAGGGGCTGCACTCCTACCGTCGCGACGGGTCCGCCGCCGGACGCTTCGCCGGCCTGGTGTGGCTCTCGTGACGCGCGCCGACGAGCTGACGACGAACCTCGACGTCGTACGACGACGCATCAGCGCCGCGTGCGAGGCGGCCGGACGCGATCCGGGCGAGGTCTCGCTCGTCGTCGTCACCAAGTTCTTCCCCGCCTCCGACGTGCGGCTGCTCGCCGACTTCGGCGTGACCGACGTGGGGGAGAACCGCCACCAGGAGGCCGAGGCGAAGGCGGCCGAGTGCGCCGACCTCGGGTTGCGCTGGCACTTCATCGGCGGACTGCAGTCCAACAAGGCCGGCGCCGTCGCGACCTACGCCGACGTGGTCGAGTCCGTCGACCGGGTCAAGCTGGTCGGGCCGCTCTCGCGCGGCGCCCACGCACGCGGGCACGACGTCGACGTCCTGCTCCAGGTCAGCCTCGACCCGCCGGGCGCCCACCGATCGGGCGCCGATGCCGCCGACCTGGCCGAGCTCGCCCGGCGAGTGGGGGAGGCGGACCGCCTCCGGCTGCGCGGCCTGATGGCGGTCGCACCACTCGGTGAGGACCCGCAGCGGGCCTTCGCACGGCTCGCGGGGATCCGGCGCGACTTCCTGGCCGAGCACCCGGAGGCCACCGTGCTGTCCGCCGGGATGAGCGGCGACCTCGAGGCAGCCATCGCCCACGGTGCGACACACGTGCGTGTCGGCTCCGCGGTCCTCGGTCCGAGGCCTGCGGTCCAGTAATGTCCACAACAGTCAACAGGCGCCCGATCCCGGGCGCCGGGTCTAGCGGAGGAAAAGTCTCATGAGCGGCGCGATGCGCAAGATCGGCGAGTACCTCGGCCTGCTCGAGGACACCGGCCACTACGACGACTACGACGGCGACAGGGAGACCTCGACCCACGATGCCGTCGAGCAGCGTCCGGTCGCTCGCGACCGACGCCCTGCCCCTGTGTCCGACCTCGCCGAGCGCCGTCGTCCGGCCTCGGTCCAGACGGGAGTCGTGGCCGAGTTGAGCCGCATCACCACCCTGCACCCCCGCAACTACAACGAGGCCCGTCTCGTCGGTGAGAACTACCGCGACGGCACGCCCGTGATCATGAACCTCAGCGAGATGGACGACAACGACGCCAAGCGTCTCGTCGACTTCGCCGCCGGCCTGATCTTCGCCACCCGCGGCACGATCGAGCGGGTCACCAACAAGGTCTTCCTCCTCTCGCCGCCCAACGTCACGGTCGCGGCCGAGGACAAGGAGCGGATGGCCCAGGACGGCTTCTTCAACCAGAGCTGATCCATACTTCACTCGTGGAAATCTTTGGCTGGACGCTCTACTACATCCTCTACTTCTTCATCGCCATGCTCTGGATCCGGTTCATCGTCGACTGGGTCCAGGTGTTCGCACGCCAGTGGGAACCCCGCGGGCCGCTGCTCGTGGCGCTCGAGGGTGTCTACTCCACGACCGACCCGCCCATCGTGGCGCTGCGTCGCGTCGTGCCCCCGCTGCGCATCGGCTCGGTCGCCCTCGACCTGAGCTTCCTGCTCGTGATGGTGGCAGCATGGCTGCTGCTCAGCGTGGTCAGGACCGTCTTCGGCCTCGGCTGAAACCATCCGTCCCACGGGTCACTGTGCCCCGTGCGGCGCCGGGCGCTATTGTCTCCTGACAGCAGAGCCACCGTGATATCGATCGTGAAAGTTTGGGTGAGGTCATGCCGCTGACGCCTGAGGACGTGAGCAACAAGCGCTTTACACCTGTTCGTCTCCGTGAGGGGTACGACATGGGCGAGGTTGACCAGTTCCTCGACGAGGTCGAGGCCGAGCTTGCGCGCCTCACCAAGGAGAACGAAGACCTGCGGTCGAAGCTGTCCGCCGCACAGTCCGGCGGCGCGTCGACGCCGGCTCCTGCGACCGTGTCCTTCGCCCCGGCGGCTCCCGAGGCCGAGTCGGAGCCGGAGCCGGAGGCTGCCGCCCCCGCGCCGCGTGTCGGCAACATCGCCGAGGCCTCGAACGCCGCCGCGCGTCTGCTCGAGATCGCCACGCGCAACGCCGACGAGCTCGTCGAGGACGCCAAGAACGAGGCCGACCGCATCGTCGGTGCCGCCCGCACCAAGGCCGAGCGCCTCGAGGCTGAGTCCAAGACCAAGGCCGACCGCATGGAGGCCGACGCCCGCCAGCGTTCGCAGATGCTCGACTCCGAGACCGCCGAGCGTCGCCAGCAGATGTTCGGTGACCTGGAGAAGGAGCGCGACAAGCTCAACAGCGACGTGGAGACGCTCCGTCAGTTCGAGCGCGAGTACCGCTCCCGCCTCAAGACCTACTTCACCCAGCAGCTCGAGGCGCTGTCCACCGGGGCGGAGAGCCAGGCGCCGGTCGACAGCGGCCCCGGCCCCAAGCGCCTGCGCTCGGTCCTCGGCGACGACGAGGGCTGATTCGAGCTCCGCGCACCGCAGTGAAGAGCAAGAACGGTCGACCGTGAGGTCGACCGTTCTCGCATTTCGGCGGGCCAGTGTTGGTTCGGCCCCCGCCACCGGATACCCTCCCTGCCACCGTGTGGTTCTCGCCACACCCGATGCATGGCTGGAGGCCCTCGGAGATGGCTGGCAGTACGCGTAAGTCCCTGGCCGGTTCGGCTGCCGCCGCCGCCAAGCAGGTGTTCGGCCGGCGCGGCTCGTCGGCGAAGGACGCCCCGGTCGCCGAAGCGACTGCGAAGGCCTCCGCCAAGGCCGCCCCCAAGACCCCTGCCAAGAAGGCGGCCCCGGCCGCGAAGAAGGCGGTCGCGGAGGCCGCGCCGGCGAAGAACGCATCGGCGAAGAAGGCACCGGCGAAGAAGGCCGCTCCGGCTGCGAAGACGGCGCCGGGCAAGAAGGCAGCTCCGGCAGCGAAGAAGGCACCGGCCAAGAAGGCCGTACCCACCAAGAAGGCAGCCCCCGCCGCCAGGAAGGCAGCCCCCGCCGCCAAGAAGGCGGCTCCCGCCGCGAAGAAGGCACCGGCCACGAAGGCCGCACCAGCCACGAAGGCCGCTCCGGCTGCGAAGACGGAGCCGGCCGAGAAGACCGCCCCGAGCACCTCTGCTCCTGCGAAGAAGGCAACCGCTGTGACGAACGCGGCTCCGGCCAAGAAGGCCACACTCCGCAAGGCCACCCCCGCCCGGCTCGTCGTCCTCGAGGGTGAGGACCCCTGGACGCGCGCTGAGGTCAACGAGGTGGTCAAGGAGCTCGGCGAGCACCGGGAGCGCCTGGCCACGTCGGTGGGACAGGCCGAGGCGGAGCTGGCAGGTCTCATGCGCGACGCCGGTGACGGTGCCGGGCAGGACCAGGCCGACGTGGGAGCCACCAGCTTCGAGCGTGACCACGAGCTCACCGTGCTGGCCAAGGAGCGCGAGGCCATCGAGCAGATCGACCGCGCCCTGGCACACATCGACGACGGCTCCTACGGCGTCTGCGACTCCTGCGGCAACCCCATCGGCAAGAATCGGTTGATGGCGGTGCCGCATGCCACACTGTGCATGTCATGCAAGCAGCGCGAGGAGCGTCGCTGAACTCCAGCGACCAGGTCGACCAGGTCCCGGCTCGTCGACGCGTCGACACCCGGCTGGTCTTCGCCGGCATCGCCCTCCTCGCCTACGCCGCCGACCTCGGGTCCAAGCAGTGGGCGCTCGCGTCGCTCGCCGACGGTGACATCCCGGTGCTCGGTGACTGGTTCACCTTCCACCTGACCTTCAACCCCGGCGCCGCGTTCAGCACCGGCACCGATTTCACGATCCTCTTCACCGGTCTCGCGATGGTGGCGGTGGTGGTCGTGCTGTGGCTGAGCAGGCGGGTCGGCAGCACGGGGTGGGCGCTGGCCCTCGGGCTCCTGCTCGGTGGGGTCGGCGGCAACCTCACCGACCGCATCGTCCGTCAGCCCGAGCCGTTCCACGGCCACGTGGTGGACTTCCTGATGCTCCCCAACTGGCCGGTCTTCAACGTCGCCGACATGTGCATCAACGTCGCCGCCGGCCTGATCATCCTGCAGACCTTCCGTGGCGTCGCCCTCGACGGCAGCCGCGAGTCGCAGCCCGAGTCGTGAGCCGCCGATGACCACCCACGCTGAGCAGCGCACCGTCCTCGTGCCCGACGGCCTGGCCGGCGAGCGCGTCGACGCGGCGATGGCCCGCATGTTCGGCTTCTCCCGCACTAGGGCCGCCGACCTGATCTCCCAGGGCCTGGTCCAGGTCGACGGCGGCAGCGTCGGCAAGAGCGACCGGGTCCACGCGGGCTCGATGCTCGACGTCACGATCCCCGCCGAGAGCGACCCGCTGGAGGTCAAGCCGGAGATCGTCGAGGGCATCCGGATCATCCACGACGACGACGCCATCGTGGTGATCGACAAGCCGGTGGGCGTCGCCGTGCACCCCTCGCCGGGCTGGAACGGGCCGACCGTCGTGGGCCACCTCGCCGGCGCCGGGTTCCGGATCTCCACGAGCGGGGCCAGCGAGCGGCAGGGCATCGTCCAGCGCCTCGACGTCGGCACGAGCGGCGTGATGGTCATCTGCAAGTCCGAGCGCGCCTACTCCGTGCTCAAGAACGCCTTCCGCCACCGCACGGTCGACAAGACCTACCACGCGTTGGTCCAGGGACACCCCGACCCGCTGACCGGCACCGTCGACGCCCCGATCGGGCGACACCCCCACCACGACTACAAGTTCGCGGTGATGGCCGACGGCCGCCACAGCATCACCCACTACGAGACCCTCGAGGCCCACCGGTTCGCCAGCCTGCTCGAGGTCCACCTCGAGACGGGCCGCACGCACCAGATCCGGGTCCACATGAGTGCGCTCAAGCACCCGTGCGTCGGCGACCTCACTTACGGCGCCGACCCGACGCTCGCCAAGCGGGTCGGGCTCGAACGCCAGTGGCTGCACGCCATGCGGCTCGGCTTCGAGCACCCCGAGAGCGGCGACCACGTCGTCTACGAGTCCACCTACCCCGACGACCTCGCGCACGCGCTCGAGGTCATCCGTGATGAGCACTGAGCTGGCCCTGCGCCCGGCCACGGCCGCGGACCTCCCAGCCATCGCCGAGATCCACCTGGCCGCGCGTCGGTCCGCCGGCGACGCGTTCCCGCCGGGGGTCCACGGCGACGACGACGTGCGCGCCTGGGTCTCGAGCTGGGACCTGACGTCGTACGACGTGTGGGTGGCCGCGCTGGGCGGCGAGGTGGCGGGCTACGCCCGGTGGACGCCGACCTGGCTCGACGACCTCTACGTCCACCCCGACCACCAGGGACACGGGGTCGGCACCGCCCTCTTCGAGACGGTCTCGGCGCACCGGCCCGAGGGCTTCTGCCTGTGGGTCTTCGAGTCCAACGCGCCCGCCCGCGCGTTCTACCGGCGCCACGGCTGCCTGGAGCTCGAGCGCACCGACGGATCCGGCAACGAGGAGCACGCTCCCGACATCCGGGTGGCGTGGCCGGGGCCCGACCCGCTGGCCTTCCTGCGCGGACTGATCGACGAGGCCGACCTCGTGCTCGGCGACGTGCTCGCGCGGCGTACGGCGTTGACGCGGGCGGTGCAGTCGGTGAAGCCCACCACTGAGCGCGACCCCCACCGCGAGGCCGAGATCGCCCGGCGGGTGGCCGCCGTGGTCCCGGAGCTGGGGGAGCGGCGCGTCGCGCGGATCGTCGACGTGATCATCGCCCAGTCCCTCGACGCCTCCCGCTGACGTGCTGCCGCCTCCCGGGGAGCTGCTCCACTTCAGCGAGGACCCCTCGATCCGGCACTTCGCGCCGCACGTGGCGGCCACGGCTCAGCAGCCCGCGGCCTACGTCTGGACCGTCGACGCCCTCAACGCTCCGTGCTACCGGTTCCCGGCCGACGACCTCGAGCCCTTCGGCGAGCGGCCCCACGCCCACGTGGCCACCCGCCCGGTCGCGCCCCTGGGACCGCCGGTCGAGGTGGACGACCTGCTCGGGCTCCACGAGGAGCACGACATCGAGCTGCGCGTCCTGGCCGACCTCGGCGACCACCTCGCGCGGGTCCGCGAGGTGGAGCCGGCGCTGGAGTTCTCCGCGATCCGGATGGGCAACGCCGGCGTGGGGCCGCGGGGCCCGTTCACGACCCGTCGCTGACCGGCGGGCGGCTGGGGCAGGATGGCGGCGTGCTGCTCTACGACGACGTGATCGAGGAGTACCGCGACTTCGCGGCCTACGCCGCCGGGGACTCGCCGTGCTTCGAGGCCTGGGCCCGTGAGGTCACCGAGGACCCGGAGGTGCTGGCCTGGCTGGGCACGCTGCCCCCGATCAAGCGCCAGCCCAACCTCGTCCTCGCCGCCGCCCGCTGGCACGGCGCTCCCGCGCCCGGTCCGTACGACGGCGTGCGCCGGGTGCTGCTCGAGCAGGAGGCCGAGGTCCGGGCCACCGTCATGGCGCGGGCGACGCAGACCAACGAGGTCGGCCGGCTCGCGACGCTCGTCCCCGTCATGGGCCTGGTCGAGGGCCCGCTGGCCCTCATCGAGGTGGGCGCCAGTGCCGGGCTGTGCCTGTTTCCCGACCGCTACGACTACGCGTGGCCGCCCGTGGGCGGGCTGCGGGGGAGCGGTGGGCCCGTCCTGACCGCGGACGCCACCGGGCCGCTGCCGGTCCCCGCGGCCCATCCGCGGGTCGCCTGGCGCGGCGGCGTCGACCTCAACCCGCTCGACGTGTCCGACCCCGACGCCATGGCGTGGCTGGAGAACCTGGTCTGGCCCGAGCAGGACGAGCGGCGACGGCGACTGCGCGCGGCGGTCGACGTCGCACGCCAGGACCCGCCCGCGCTGCGCGCCGGCGACCTGTTCGACCACCTGGGCGACCTGCTCGAGGAGGCCGCGCCGCACGGCACGCCCGTGGTCTTCCACTCCGCGGTGATCGCCTACCTCGAGGAGCCCGACCGGCGCCGGTTCCACGCGCTGATGACCGACCTGGTGGCGACCGGGCGCTGCCGGTGGATCAGCAACGAGGGCCGGCGGGTGCTGCCCGACGTCCTGGTCGGCCGGGAGGTGCCCTCGGGGCGTTTCGTGACCGCCCTGGACGGCGTCGCGGTGGCCGCGAGCCACGGCCACGGCCACGCGATCGACTGGCTCTCCTGAGCCGTGGCGCGTCTTGTCGGAGGGGCCCGGCACACTGACGTAGGCTGACGTTCCTTCCCCTCCGAGTGCCCGCTGCGGCACTGCTGACTCGTCAGCGACGCTCCACCCCAGTGACACCGTCAGCGACCCTGAAAGGTGCGGAAGTCTCCTCCATGTCGGCCGGCTCCTCCCCAAGTTCCGTGGACAACTTCGTGCACCTGCACGTGCACACCGAATACTCCATGCTCGACGGGGCTTCGCTGCTCGACGGGTTGTTCTCCCGCACCAGCGACCTCGGCATGCCGGCCATCGCGATGACCGACCACGGCAACCTCCACGGGGCCTACGACTTCTACCGCAAGGCCAAGCAGCACGGGGTCAAGCCGATCATCGGCATCGAGGCCTACATCACCCCCGGCACCATGCGCGGTGAGCGCCGCCGGGTGCGGTGGGGCCAGGGCGACCTGGCCGAGGAGGGCGGCAACGACGTCGCGGGCGGTGGCGCCTACACCCACATGACCATGTGGGCCGAGAGCACCGAGGGCATGCACAACCTCTTCCGGCTCTCCTCGCGCTCCAGCCTCGAGGGCTACTTCTACAAGCCCCGCATGGACAAGGAGATCCTCGCCGAGCACAGCAAGGGGTTGATCGTCAGCACCGGCTGCCCCAGCGGTGCGATCCAGACCCGCCTGCGGCTCGGTCAGTACGACGAGGCCGTGCGCGAGGCCGACGAGCTGCGCGAGATCTTCGGCAGGGACAACGTCTTCCTCGAGCTGATGGACCACGGCATCTCCATCGAGAAGCGGGTCCGCGACGACCTGCTCCGCCTCGGCAAGGAGCTCGGCCTCCCCCCGATCGCCACCAACGACTCCCACTACAACAACCCCGAGGACGCCGCGGCCCACGACGCCCTGATCTGCGTCGCGTCGGGCAAGCGGCTCTCCGACACCAACCGCCTCAAGTTCGACGGCGGCGGCTACTACATCAAGTCGCCCGCCGAGATGCGTGCCCTGTGGGCCGACCAGTTCGGCATGCCGGAGGCGTGCGACAACACCCTCGCCATCGCCGAGCGCTGCGAGGTCGAGTTCACCGAGTCCACCGGCGGCTACATGGCGCGCGCCGACGTGCCCGCCGGCGAGAGCGAGGACAGCTGGTTCCGCAAGGAGGTGTGGCGCGGCATCGAGGCCCGCTACCCCGGCGACCGCCTCGACCAGTCCGTCCGCGACCGGGTCGAGATGGAGCTCGCGATCATCTCCCAGAAGGGCTACTGCGGCTACTACCTCGTGGTCGCCGACTTCATCAACTGGGCCAAGGACAATGGCATCCGCGTCGGCCCCGGCCGCGGGTCCGGTGCGGGCTCCATCGCGGCCTATGCGCTGCGCATCACCGACCTGTGCCCGCTGGAGCACGGCCTGTTCTTCGAGCGCTTCCTCAACCCCGAGCGCCCCTCGATGCCCGACTTCGACATCGACTTCGACGACGCCCGCCGCGGCGAGGTCATCACCTACGTCAGCGACAAGTACGGCGCCGACCGGGTCGCGCAGATCGCGACCTTCGGACGGCTCAAGTCCAAGGCCGCCATCAAGGACGCCGCGCGCGTGCTCGACCACGGCTTCGCCATCTCCGACCGGATCACCAAGGCCCTGCCGGCCGACGTGATGGGCAAGGGCGTGCCGCTCAAGGAGATCTTCAACCCCGAGCACAAGCGCTACCGCGACGGCGGCGAGTTCCGCACCCTCTACGACCAGGACGCCGATGTCCGCACGATCTACGAGACCGCCGTGGGTCTCGAGGGGCAGATCCGCAACTGGGGCGTGCACGCCGCGGGCGTGATCATGTCGAGCGAGCCGCTCATCGACATCGTCCCGATCATGGCCCGCCCGCAGGACGGCGCGGTCATCACGCAGTTCGACTACCCGATGTGCGAGTCGCTCGGGCTGGTCAAGATGGACTTCCTCGGCCTGTCCAACCTCCGCACCCTCGAGGACGCGCTGATCAACATCGGCGTCAACCGCGACGAGCAGGTGGTGCTCGAGGAGCTGCCCTTCGACGACCGGGCGACCTACGAGCTGATGGGCCGCGGCGACACCCTCGGCGTCTTCCAGCTCGATGGCTCGGGCATGCGCGCCCTGCTGCGCTCGATGCAGCCCGACCAGTTCGCCGACATCACGGCCGTGAGCGCGCTCTACCGTCCCGGCCCGATGGGCGCCGACTCCCACAACAAGTACGCCCGCCGCAAGAACGGTCGCGAGCCGATCGACCCGATCCACCCGGCGCTCGCCGAGGCGCTCGAGCCGGTGCTGGGTGAGACCTACGGCCTCATCGTCTACCAGGAGCAGGTGATGGCCATCGCCCAGGTGCTGGCCGGCTTCACCCTGGGTGCGGCCGACAACCTGCGCCGCGCGATGGGCAAGAAGAAGAAGGAGGAGCTCGACAAGCAGTACGCCGGCTTCCAGGCCGGCATGCTCGAGCGCAGCTTCCCCCAGGTCGCGATCGACAAGCTCTGGGAGATCCTGCTCCCGTTCTCCGACTACGCCTTCAACAAGTCGCACTCCGCCGCATACGGCGTCATCACCTACTGGACGGCCTACCTCAAGGCCAACTACCCCACCGAGTACATGGCGGCGCTCCTCACGTCCGTGAAGGACGACAAGGACAAGATGGCGATCTACCTCAACGAGTGCCGCCGGATGAAGATCCAGGTCCTGCCGCCCGACGTCAACGAGTCCCACGCCAACTTCACCCCGGTGGGCCACGACATCCGCTTCGGCCTGACCGCGGTGCGCAACGTCGGCAGCAACGTCGTCGCCGGCATCGTCGCGGCGCGTGAGGAGAAGGGCCGCTACGCCGACTTCAACGACTTCATGGAGAAGGTCCCCGCGCTGGTGTGCAACAAGCGCGTCGTGGAGTCGCTGATCAAGGCCGGCGCCTTCGACGACATGAAGCACAAGCGCCGGGCGCTGGCCGCCGTCCACGAGACGGCGGTCGACCAGTTCGTCGACCTCAAGAAGAACGAGGCGATCGGCCAGGACTCCCTGTTCGGCGGCCTCGGCGACGACGACGCCGGCTTCGGGGTGAGCGTGACCATCCCCGACATCGACGACTGGGACAAGCTCACGCTGCTCGGCCACGAGCGGGAGATGCTCGGCCTCTACGTCTCCGACCACCCCCTCCTCGGCCTCGAGCACGTGCTCTCCCAGGGCACCGACTGCACGATCGGCCAGCTCATGCTCGACGAGGAGCGCCCCCACGGCTCGACGATCACCATCAGCGGCCTGATCACCTCGGTGGCGCGCAAGATCACCAAGCGCGGCGACCCGTGGGCCACGATCACGCTCGAGGACCTCGACGGGGCGATCGAGGTGCTGCTCTTCCCGAGCGCCTACACCCTCGCCTCGACACTCCTGGTCGAGGACCAGGTGGTGCGGATCAAGGGCCAGCTCTCCCGTGACAAGGACCAGCCCGAGCTGCGTGCGCAGGAGGTCACGGCTCCCGACCTGACCACCGGACCGACCGGCCCCGTGGTGATCAGCCTCCCGTCGACCCGCTGCACCCCACCGGTGGTGGCCCAGCTCCGTGACGTGCTCGGCACCCACCCGGGCATGACCGAGGTGCAGCTGCGCCTGCTGACCCGCAGCTCGACCAAGCTGCTCCGGCTCGACGACAACCTCCGGGTCAGCCCGAGCCCCGCGCTCTTCGCCGACCTCAAGCAGCTGCTCGGCCCGGGATGCCTGACCGGATGAGCACCGCCGACGAGGCCGACGCCCGCGATGGCGACCGGACGCCGGGCGCACGCGCGCTCGTGGTCCGCCTCGCCGTCGTCGTGGCCGTGTTCCTCGTGGCGGGTGCCGCCGCCGGAGCCCTGTGGGAGCGGCTGTGGGACGCGCCGACCGGGCTCAGCTTCAAGGGCCAGTGGTTCCTTGAGCCTGCCGGTCCGGACCTCTCCTTCGAGGGCATCGCCCTCTTCGTGCTGATCGCCTTCCCGCTCGGCGTCGTGCTGGCGGCGCTGGCGGGCATTCGGAGGGGGCACGAGGTGGCGACCGTCCTCATCGTCCTGGTGGCCGCGAGCCTCGCCGGGGTGGTGATGTACGCCGTCGGCACCGCCCTGGGCCCGTCCGACCCGCAGGCCCTGGCAGCGGGTCAGCCCGACTACACGCCCATCTCCGGCGACCTGGGACTCACCGCGCCCGACCGCGACCGCGTGCCCTACCACTCCACCGCGCTGGTGGCGCTGCCCGCCGGTGCGATGACTGGTCTGGTCGGGATGTATCTCTTGGGAAGTCGGGGGTTGGCCACGCGTTCTCGCGGGTAGGCTGAGCCCGACATTTTCGGTCCCCGACACGGGTCGGGGCCCTGCAACGGGGGAGCAGCACCCAGATGAGCATGACACCCGATGGCCCGGACTACCTGGACGCGTCCGGCCCGGTCGAGGCCGCGCCCGACAACGACAACCGCAAGCGACTGATCGCCCTCGGCGCCCTCGTCGCCGGCGGCGCCGTGGTCGCCGGTGGGGCGTGGGCCGCCACCAGCTTCTACGCCACGGGCTCGCAGCCGGCGGAGGCGCTCCCGGACTCGACCATCGCCTACGTCAGCGTCGACCTCGACCCAAGTGGTGGCCAGAAGATCGAGGCCATCAAGACGCTGCGCAAGTTCCCCGGGTTCACCGACAAGGTCGACCTCGAGACCGACGACGACCTCCGCGAGCGGTTCTTCGAGGAGATCACCGCGTCCGGCGAGTGCGAGGGCCTCGACTACGCCGAGGACGTCAAGCCCTGGCTGGGCTCGCGCGCCGCGTTCGCCGCCGTCGACCTCGGTGAGGACGAGCCGGCCGCGGTCGGCGTCGTCCAGGTGAACGACGCCGGCAAGGCCGAGGACGGCGTCGCCAAGCTCATCGACACCTGCGGCGGCACCGCCGAGGGCGACGCCGAGGTCGGGGGCTGGGTCGTCGACGGCGACTGGATGGTCCTGGCCGAGACCAAGGAGATCGCGCAGCAGGTCGTGGACGCGGCCGACGGTGCCTCCCTGGCCGGCGACGCGTCGTACGACAAGTGGACCGGCGAGGCGGGCGACGACGGCTTCATGTCCGTCTACGTCGCCAAGGCCGCTGCGCAGTACCTCGACGACGCGGCCGGCATGGGCTCCATGTTCGGCGGCCTGCCGTCCTCGCCCGAGGACTTCACCGGCGAGGACCCGATGGGTCTCGCACCGGACGGCGAGGTGCCCGCCGAGCTCCAGCAGATGATCGACGACTTCGACGGCATGGCCGCCACGGTCCGCTTCGACGACGGTGCCGTCGAGGTCGAGTACGCCGTGGCCAACTACCAGGAGGACATCACGAAGTACGTCGACAGCCAGGACGGCGCCGACATGGTCGCCGACCTCCCTGCCGACACCGTGGCCGCGATGGGCTTCTCCCTCGAGAAGGGCTGGGCGAACGCGATGCTCGACTACGTCAAGAGCAGCCTGCCCGAGGAGAGCGACACGATCGACGAGCAGATCGCACAGTTCGAGTCCGAGACCGGGCTGTCCTTCCCGGAGGACATCGAGACCCTGCTCGGCGAGGGCACGACCATGTCGGTCGGCAGCGGCATCGACCCCGACGCGATCAGCAACGGTGGCCCGGGTGAGGTCCCCGCCGGCATCACCATCAAGGGCGACGCCGACGAGATCCAGGCGGTCCTCGACAAGATCAGCACCTACGCCGGACCCGAGGCGGCCGACTACCTCCAGGTCACCGAGGGTGACGGCACCGCCGTGCTCGCCCTGCAGGACGACTACCGCGGCAAGCTGGAGTCCGGGGGTGACCTCGGCTCCAGCGACGACTACACGAAGGTCGTCGAGGCGGACGACGCCCAGATGGTGCTCTTCGTGAGCTTCGACGCCGACGACGACTGGCTGGTCCGCGTGACCCAGGACATGCCCGAGGTCAGCGAGAACCTCGAGCCCCTGTCGGCCTTCGGCATCAGCGGCTGGGTCGACGGCGACGTCGTCCACGGTCTCGTCAAGGTCACCACGGACTGATCGGTCCGTCGCGTTCAGCGACCGATGGTGGCGGTCACCGCTCCGGTGATCGCCACCAGGTCGCGGGGCGCGAGCTCGAGGTCGAAGCCGCGACGCCCGCCCGAGACCAGGATCGTCTCGTGGTCGAGCGCGGAGGCGTCGAGGGCGGTCGGGTGCGCCCGCTTCTGCCCGATGGGGGAGATCCCGCCGGCGACGT
Source organism: Nocardioides sp. (assembly GCF_025965415.1). GTDB lineage: Bacteria > Actinomycetota > Actinomycetes > Propionibacteriales > Nocardioidaceae > Nocardioides. The sequence goes on along the minus strand of NZ_JAOPWY010000098.1, from coordinate 14,380 downwards.
AGCCGGTCGCCCGCTCGGCCGCCGCGACCTCGGCCATCACCGCCTTGCTCCCGCCCAGTGCCCGAGCCAGTGCCTTGAGGTCGAGGTGGCCGGAGACGGGGACGATGCCGACGACCAGCTCTCCGCGCCGTCCTGCCGCCGGGTCCAGCGACGCGAGCAGCGTCTTGAACACGCGTGCCGGGTCCACCCCGAGCGCCTCGGCCGCCTCCGTGCCGTACGACGTCGCCCGCGGGTCGTGCTCGTAGGACCGCACCTCGAAGGCGATGCCGGCGGCCGTCAGCGCCACCGTGGCCGGCGTACCTCCGGAGCCGCGTGCCTTCTTCGCCATGGGCGGCCGGTCAGTTGGGGGACCAGGCGGTCCGCGCGACCTGGGTGGCGGGGAGCGACGGGATGACGTTGATCGCCCGCAGCTCCTCCGTCAGCAGCCGGGTGACGAGCACGAGTCGCTCGGTGGCGTCGCTCGCCTCCAGCAGCGACTGTCGCTCCGCCATCGGCAGGGGGGTCAGCGCGGACAGCGTCCAGGCGAGGTAGTCGGGGTCGCGCGGCAGGGTGCCGCTGAACGGGTCGCCCTGCAGGGCGGTCATCGCGGCGCGGAAGGCGGTGAAGGTGGCCCGCGCCCGGTCGAGCAGGTCGGCGGGAACCTCCACCTCGGGCTCCGGCACCAGCTCGACGACCCCCTGCGGGAAGTCGGCGCCGCGCTGCATCTCCTCCAGCTTGAGGCGCTCACGGGCCACCGCGACGATGTCGAAGGTGCCGTCCTCGCGCCGCTCGACCTCGGTGAGCTGCAGGACGCAGCCCATCCGGTAGACCGACTGCGCGCCGTGGTCACCGACCTCGTAGCCCTCGCGGATGGCCACCGTGCCGAACACTCGGGCGGCCGGGTCCTCCACCGTCAGCAGGTGGTTGACCAGCATCCGGTAGCGGTCCTCGAAGACGTGGAGCGGCACGCTCATCCCCGGGAACACGACGGTGCTCAGCGGGAACATCGGGAGTGCATCGCTCACGTGATCTACCTAACCACCCGTGTCCACGGTGAACCCGCGACCGGGGCCCGACCCGCCGGGGAACCTAGACTCGGGGCCATGTCCATGATCCGTCGCATCGACCTGAGGGGTGCCGACCCGGCGTCCGTCGACTACCGCGCGAGCGTGCCTCGCGCCGAGTTCGACGTTGAGGCCGCGACGCATCAGGTCCAGCCGATCATCGACGCGGTCCGGGCGCGCGGCGTCGAGGCCATCACGGAGTTCTCGGCGAGGTTCGACGGGGTCGACAGCGACGACATCCGGGTGCCCCGCGAGGCGCTCGCCTCGGCGCTGGACGAGCTCGACCCGGCCGTGCGCGCGGCGCTGGAGGAGTCGATCCGCCGGCTGCGCGCCACCAGCGAGGCCGAGCTCGAGCACGACGTGACCAGCCAGGTCGCGACCGGCGCCACCGTGACGCACCGCAAGGTGCCGATCGACCGCGTGGGGCTCTACGTCCCCGGCGGGCTGGCCCCGCTGGTCAGCAGCGTCGTGATGAACGTCGTGCCCGCGCAGGTCGCCGGGGTGCGCTCGATCGCCCTCGCCAGCCCGCCGCAGAAGAACAGCGGGGGGATGCCCGAGCCGACGATCATGGCCGCCTGCGCCCTGCTCGGCGTCGACGAGGTGTACGCCGTCGGCGGCGCCCAGGCGATCGCCATGTTCGCCTTCGGCGCCGGCCCCTGCGAGCGCGTCGACCTGGTCACCGGCCCGGGCAACATCTACGTCGCGGCCGCCAAGCGGCTGCTGCGCGGCGTGGTGGGCATCGACTCCGAGGCCGGCCCGACCGAGATCGCGATCCTGGCCGACGACAGCGCCGAGGCCGCCTTCGTCGCCGCCGACCTGATCAGCCAGGCCGAGCACGACCCGATGGCCGCCTCGGTGCTGGTGACCGACTCGCTCGAGCTGGCCGACGCCGTCGACGCCGAGCTCGACAAGCAGGTCTTCGCGACCCGGCACACCGAGCGGATCCGCACGGCGCTGACCGGTCGGCAGTCGGGCATCGTGCTGGTCGACGACATGGACCAGGGTGTCGCCGTCGTCGACGCCTACGCCGCCGAGCACCTCGAGATCCACACCCGTGACGCGGCGGTCCACGCGGCCCGCGTCCGCAACGCGGGGGCGATCTTCGTCGGTCCGTGGGCGCCGGTGTCCCTCGGCGACTACTGCGCGGGCTCCAACCACGTGCTGCCGACCGCCGGCTGCGCCTGCCACTCGAGCGGCCTGTCGGTGCGCGCGTTCACCCGGTCGGTGCACGTCATCGACTACTCCCGGGCCGCGCTCGCCGAGGTCGCCGACCACGTCGTGACGCTCGCCGAGGCGGAGGACCTGCCGGGCCACGGCCAGGCCGTCTCGGTGCGCTTCGACGCCACCCGGCCAGAGCAGTGAGCACGTTCCCACCCCTGCGCGAGGAGCTGCAGGGGATCGAGCCCTATGGCGCGCCCCAGCTGTCGCACGAGCAGGCGCCGGTGCAGCTCAACGTCAACGAGAACCCCTACGGTCCCTCGCCCGAGGCGGCGGCCGACATCGCCCGCGCGGTCGGCGAGGCGGCGGTCTCGCTCAACCGCTACCCCGACCGCGAGTTCACCGATCTGCGCGCCGCGCTGACGGCGTACCTCAACACGTCCGGGGGCAGCGGCATCACGCCCGACATGGTGTGGGCGGCCAACGGCTCCAACGAGGTCATGCTCCAGCTGCTCCAGGCCTTCGGCGGCCCGGGCCGGGTGGCGCTGTCGTTCGCGCCGACGTACTCGATGTATCCCGAGTACGCCCGCGACACCCTCACCGAGTGGGTGGCCGGCCACCGGGCCGAGGACTTCTCCCTCGACCTCGACGCCGCACGTGAGCTGGTCCTCGCCCGGCGGCCGTCCGTCGTGCTGCTGCCGAGCCCCAACAACCCCACCGGGACGGCACTGCCGCCGGAGGCGGTCACCATGCTGTGCGAGGCCGCGGCGTCGTACGAGCCGGGCGGCGTCGTCGTGGTGGACGAGGCCTACGGCGAGTTCCGCCGGGCCGGGACGCCGAGCGCGCTCGAGCTGCTCGGCGAGCACCGCAACCTCGTGGTCACCCGCACGATGAGCAAGGCCTTCGCCCTGGCCGGAGCGCGGCTCGGCTACCTCGCGGCCGACCCGGCGATCTGCGACGCGATCCGCGTCGTCCGGCTGCCCTACCACCTCTCGGCGGTCACCCAGGCGACCGCGCTGGCCGCGCTGCGGCACGCCCCCGAGCTGCTCGGGCGCGTCGACGACCTGCGCGTGGAGCGCGACGCGACGGTGGTCTGGCTGCGCGAGCAGGGCTTCGAGGTCGCCGACTCCGACGCCAACTTCGTGCTGTTCGGACGGTTCGCCGACCGGCACGCGGTCTGGCAGGGTCTCGTCGACCGCGGCGTGCTGATCCGCGAGACCGGGCCGGACGGCTGGCTGCGGGTCTCCATCGGCACCGAGCACGAGATGACAGCATTCAGGCAGGCACTCACGGACGTGACGAAGGAGCAGGCATGATCACCACCCCACGACCTTCGTCTCCTCCGCCCCGCTCCTCCGAAGAAAGTCGCAGGGACCCCGCATGAGCCGCACGGCCAGCATCGAGCGCAACACCAAGGAGTCCCAGGTCAGGGTCGAGGTCGACCTCGACGGCACCGGGCGCGCCCAGGTCAGCACGGGCGTCGGCTTCTTCGACCACATGCTCGACGCGTTCGCCCGCCACTCGCTCGTCGACCTCGTCGTCCACACCAACGGCGACACCCACATCGACGCCCACCACTCCGTCGAGGACACCGCCATCGTGCTCGGCCAGGCGTTGCGGGAGGCGCTGGGCGACAAGTCCGGCATCCGCCGCTTCGGCGACGCCACCGTCCCGCTCGACGAGGCGCTCGTCCAGGCGGTCGTCGACGTCTCCGGCCGTCCGTTCTGCGTCCACTCCGGTGAGCCCGACGGTCAGGCCTACGTCGCCATCGGCGGGGGCGGTGCCAACGGCGTGCCCTACCAGGGGTCGCTCACGCGGCACGTCTTCGAGTCGATCGCCCACCACGCGCACCTCGGCCTCCACGTCCGGGTGCTCGCCGGGCGCGACCCGCACCACATCGTCGAGACCCAGTTCAAGGCCTTCGCCCGCGCCTTCCGCGACGCCGCGTCGTTCGACCCGCGCGAGACGGGTGTGCCGTCCACCAAGGGCAGCCTGTGAGCGGGTCGTCCGGCGCCGACGTCGTCGTCCTCGACTACGGATCGGGCAACCTGCGGTCCGTCGTCCGCGCGGTCGAGCGGACCGGCGCGTCCGTCACGCTCACCGGCGACTTCGACACCGCCCTCGCCGCTGACGGGCTCGTGGTGCCGGGCGTCGGGGCGTACGCCGCCTGCATGGCCGGACTGCGCGCCGTCAAGGGCGATCGGATCATCGGGCGTCGGCTCTCGGGCGGTCGCCCGGTGCTGGGGATCTGCGTCGGCATGCAGGTCCTGTTCGCCGGCGGCGTCGAGCACGGGGTGGAGACCGACGGCTGCGACGAGTGGCCGGGCCTGGTCACCCGTCTCGAGGCGGACGTCGTGCCGCACATGGGGTGGAACACCGTCGAGGCGCCGAGCGGGTCGCGCCTGTTCGCGGGCGTGGAGCAGGAGCGCTTCTACTTCGTGCACTCCTACGCCGCCCGGAGCTGGGACCTCGTGACCAACGACCGCACGTCCGCCCCGCTGGTCACCTGGGCCGAGCACGGTGGCGACCGGTTCGTGGCCGCGGTGGAGAACGGACCGCTGTCCGCGACCCAGTTCCACCCGGAGAAGTCGGGGGACGCCGGCGCCGCGCTGCTGCGGAACTGGGTGGCGTCGCTCTAGCTCGCCGCGTGCCGCCAGCTCGCCGCGTGCCGCCAACTCGTGAGTTGGTCAGCCAACCGGTGAGTTGGCGGGTTGGGTGCCCCAGCCGGGTCCCCGGAGGCCCCCAAGTCGCCAACTCGTGAGTAGTCGGGCGACGACCTCGACGTCCCGAAAAACGGGGTCGACCCACCTCCGGTCGGCGTTCTACGGTCCCGGCATGACGGGGACACTGAGCATGAACCAGATCATCCACGCCGCGGTGCGCCGTGACGTGGACCGCATCGAGCAGGCGCTCCGCGCGCTGGCCGACGGCGATGCCGCGCGGGCCGGTGAGGTCCGGGTCGCCTGGCGCAACCTGGTGCGAGAGCTGACCCACCACCACGAGGCCGAGGACACCTACGCGTGGCCCTTCCTGGCCTCGCGCGGCTTCGACCCGCTCCTCCTCGCCGCGATGGAGGAGGAGCACGTGGCCATGAAGCACGCGCTCGCGTCGTCGTCCACGGCGATCGACGCGGTGGTGGCCACGCCCACCGCGGCCGCTGCCGGCGCCGCCGCCGACGAGGTCGCCCGGGCCCGCGAGGTGATCAACGGCCACCTCGCCCACGAAGAGGTGACGTCGAGGGCGTGATGGGCGCCCTGGAGGACGACCCGGAGTGGAAGGCGGTCGCCGGCAGGATGCGACCGGCCAGCATCGTCGACGCCGCCAACGCGCTGGCGTGGATGCAGGACGGGGCAGGGGAGCGGGAGCGGTCCTCGTTGCGCGCGACGGTCCCGGGACCGGTCGTCACCCTGCTGACCCTGCTGCTGGCCCGGCGCTACCGGCGCGAGGTCGCACCGGTCTGGCGCTAGCGGGGCTCGTCCCCACCGGGCTCGGGCGGTGTGCGCCGGTGCCGCTGTGGTTCACCGCCACCATCGGCGGCGTGCCCGTGGACTGCACGGGCAACGGCGTACGCGCCCTCGACGAGGGGATCAGGGCGCAGATCCACCACGAGGCGGTCTCGGCGCGCCCGCGGCCTGGGCCTCTAGCCGCGGGACGCCTCGGCGTCGCGTTCGGCGAGGGCCTTGAAGGTGAGGAGCTGCTTGCGCGCCATCACCAGGTCGCCGAGCGAGACCACCGGCGCCAGCCACGACGGCGTGCCCGCGACCACCTTCAGCAGCAGTCGCGTGCCGTCCGCCTGCGACGCGACGACGTACGACATGTAGGCCGACATGATCCGCGCCGTGAGCTCGTTTCCTGGATCGACCCCCACCACCCGGCCCTGGTCGAGTCCGAACGCGCGGGTGAACGGGGCTCCGACACGCGGCTCGGGTACGTCGCGCAGCTCGCGTGGTGAGCGTCTGCCGAGGTTGTCCACGAAGTCGTAGGAGTAGGGCGCGAGACGCACCTGCCGCAGCCGCGCCCACACCGTTGCTGCGTCGGCGTGGACGGTGACGCCCCGCCAGGCCTGCAGCGTCGGTTCGGCGACGAAGTCGTCGCAGCCGTAGTGACGGCGGGTCTCCGCCTCCGTCACGCCCCAGCGGTCACCGATCACGCCGCCACGCTACGGGGGCGCGCCTGATCAACCCCGGCCAACCCGGCGACCGACGGGGGAGCCCAGCCGGAGGCGCGACCGCACACGTGCGCCCGGGAGGTGAGGCGCGTCTCGCCGGACCACCGGGGCGCGAGGACCCCGACGTCCCGCTCCTAGGATCGACCCATGCCCAGCACCCCCGAGCAGCCCTACCTCGAGCTCCTGCCCGCCGTCGACATCAAGGGCGGCCAGGCCGTCCAGCTCGTGCAGGGCGTGGACGGGTCGGAGAAGCGCTTCGGCGACCCGATCGAGGCCGCCCTGCGCTGGCAGGAGGCCGGAGCGGAGTGGATCCACCTCGTGGACCTCGACGCCGCCTTCGGGCACGGGCACAACCGCGAGCTCCAGGCGAAGATCGTCGGCACCCTCGACATCCGGGTGGAGATGAGCGGCGGCATCCGCGACGACGAGTCGCTCGCGGCGGCGATGGCCGCGGGCTGCCGGCGGGTCAACATCGGCACGGCCGCGCTCGAGCAGCCCGAGTGGTGCGCCCGGGCGATCGCGACGTACGGCGACCGCGTGGCCGTCGGGCTCGACGTGCGGGGCACGACCCTCGCCGCGCGCGGCTGGACCCGCGAGGGCGGCGACCTCTACGAGACGCTGGCGCGCCTGGACTCCGAGGGCTGCGCACGCTACGTCGTCACCGACGTCAACAAGGACGGCATGCTCCAGGGCCCCAACCTCCAGCTCCTGCGCGACGTCTGCGCGGCAACGGACAAGCCGGTCGTCGCCAGCGGCGGCGTCACCACGCTCGACGACATCCGCGCGCTGATGGGCCTGGTCGGCGAGGGCGTCGAGGGTGCGATCGCGGGCACCGCGCTCTACGAGGGCCGCTTCACCCTCGAGGACGCCCTCGCCCTCACGAGGGGCAGGTGACCGTGGAGTTCACCGACTACCACACCAGGCTGGCCGCCTACGTCCTCCTCGTCGACGAGCAGGAGCGGGTGCTCCTCGCGTGGTGGAACGGCGAGGGGCACAGTGACCCGGAGTGGTCGCTGCCCGGCGGCGGGATCGATTTCGACGAGTCGATCCGCGACGGCCTGGTGCGCGAGGTGTTCGAGGAGACGGGTCTCCACGTCGAGCCGGGTGCGCTCCTCGTCGACCACCACTTCACCGCGCGGGGCAGGACCTTCGACGGCTGGTTCCGCTCGCAACGGTTCGTCTTCGAGGCGACGATCACGGGTGGGGAGCTGGGCACCACCGAGGTCGGCGGCTCGACGGACCACGCCGCCTGGGTGCCGCTCGCGGCGCTCGACGGCCAACCCCGTTCGGAGATCGTCGACATCGCGTTGGCCGCACGCCGGGTCGAGGAGGCAGGGCGATGAGCCTGGCGATCCGCGTCATCCCGTGCCTCGACGTCGACGGCGGCCGGGTGGTCAAGGGCGTCAACTTCAGCGAGCTCCGTGACGCCGGCGACCCGGTCGAGCTGGCCCGCCTCTACGACGCGGAGGGTGCCGACGAGCTGACCTTCCTCGACATCTCCGCCTCTCACCAGGGCCGCGCGACCACGATGGAGGTCGTCAGCCGCTGTGCGGAGGAGGTCTTCATCCCGCTCACCGTCGGCGGCGGCGTCGGCAGCGTCGAGGACGTCGACCGCCTGCTGCGCGCCGGGGCCGACAAGGTCGCCGTCAACACCGCGGCGATCCGTCGCCCCGAGCTGGTCGCGGAGATCGCCGACCGGTTCGGCAACCAGGTGCTCGTCCTGAGCGTCGACGCCAGGCGGGCCGCAGGGACTGCCAGCGGCTTCGAGGTGACCACCCACGGCGGGCGCCGGAGCGCCGGACTCGACGCGATCGAGTGGGCCGTGCGCGCCGCCGAGCTCGGTGCCGGCGAGATCCTGCTCAACGCGATGGACGCCGACGGCACGACCGACGGCTTCGACCTCGAGCTCATCCGCGCCGTACGCCGGGAGGTGAGCATCCCGGTCATCGCCAGCGGGGGAGCGGGTGCCGTCGAGCACTTCCCGCCGGCCGTCGAGGCCGGCGCCGATGCCGTCCTCGCCGCCACCGTCTTCCACTTCGGCACCCTGAGCATCGGCGACGTCAAGGCCGGTCTGTCCACGGCCGGTCACGCCGTCCGCTGAACTCGAGTGAAGTCGTAGGATTCCGCCATGCTGAAGACGTCTCGCCCCCTCGTGCGGCACTGCGCCGTCGCCGCTCTCGCGACCGCCACGTTCGCGTTCACCGCCTGCGCCCCGGCCGACGAGGCCGACTCCGGCTCCGACGCGGCCACCGACTCCTCGTCGTCGGAGTCACCGGCGGCCGACGAGTGCACGCCCGACGCGATGGAGACCGTCACCGCGGGCACCCTCACCATCGCGACCGACACCCCGGCCTACGAGCCGTGGTTCGTCGACAACGACCCGACCAACGGGGAGGGCTACGAGTCCGCGGTGGCGTACGCCATCGCCGAGCAGCTCGGCTACACCGCCGACCAGGTCGCCTGGGTGACGGTCCCCTTCAACAAGGTCGTCCAGCCGGGGGTCAAGGACTTCGACTTCGACGTCAACCAGGTCTCGATCACCGAGGCCCGCCGCAAGGCCGTGGACTTCTCGTCGGGCTACTTCGACGTGGTGCAGACCGTTATCACCAACAAGGGCAGCGCGATCGACGGCGTGACCAGCATCGCCGACCTGGCCGACGCCAAGCTCGGGGCCCAGGTCGGCACGACCAGCTACACCGCGATCACCGACCAGATCCAGCCGTCGCAGGAGCCGGCCGTCTTCGACACCAACGACCAGGCGGTCCAGGCGCTCAAGAACGGCCAGATCGACGGGATCGTGGTCGACCTCCCCACCGCCTACTTCATGACGGCCGTGCAGCTCGACGACGGCGTCATCGTTGGCCAGCTGCCCCTCCCGGACGGTGAGCCCGAGCAGTTCGGCGCCGTCCTGGCCAAGGGCAGCGCCCTCACCGGCTGCATCTCCGGTGCGGTCGACGCGCTGCGCGACGACGGCATCCTCGACCAGATCAGCCAGGAGTGGCTCGCCCAGCAGGGCGCTCCCGAGCTGTCCTGATGACCGACCGGGTGGCCGAGGCCCGGGCCACCGAGGACTGGCAGCCCTCCGCGGTCCAGCGCGAGCGTGACGAGTGGCGCCGACGCCGCACGCTGCGCAGCGCCGTCATCGCGGCGGGAAGCACGCTGCTCCTGCTCGGGGCGCTCGGCGGGGCCGTGGTCAGCTCGCCGGGGTGGCAGCGGGTCCAGGAGACCTACTTCGACTGGGACAAGGCGGTCTCGTCGTTCCCGGCGGTGCTCGACGGCCTCTGGCTCAACATCCGCGTCATGCTGGTCTGCTGGGTGCTGATCCTGGCCCTGAGCCTCACGGTCGCGATCGTGCGCACCCTGCGCGGCCCGGTGGCGTTCCCCCTGCGCCTGCTCGGGACGGCGTACGTCGACGTGTTCCGCGGGCTGCCGCTGCTGCTGGTGATCTTCCTGCTGGGCTTCGGCGGACCCGCGCTCGGACTGAGCGGCATGCCGACCTCGCCGCTGTTCTGGGGCGGCACCGCGCTGGTGCTGTCCTACTCCGCCTACGTCGCCGAGGTGCTGCGCGCCGGCATCGAGTCGGTCCACCCGAGCCAGCGGCTGGCGGGCCGCTCGCTGGGGCTGTCCTACGGCCAGACGCTGCGCCATGTCGTGCTGCCGCAGGCCTGGCGCCGAGTGATCCCGCCGCTCATGAATGACCTCGTGTCCCTGCAGAAGGACTCCGGCCTCATCGCCGTGCTCGGCGTGAGCGACGCGATCCGCAAGGCGCAGATCGAGACGGCGCTCGACTTCAACTACACGCCGTACGTCGTCGCCGGCGTGCTGTTCTGCTGCCTCACCATCCCGATGGCCAGGCTCACCGACCGCTATGCGCGCAAGAAGGGCTACCACGGGGCGGGGGGTGTCCTGTGAGCGAGCTCGTGAGCCGACCGTCGGACGCCGTGAGCGAGCTGCTGCGGCTGGACGGCGTGCGCAAGGTGTTCGGCGACAACGTGGTCCTGCGCGACGTCGACCTGACGATCGAGCCGGGCCAGTGCGTCGTCCTGATCGGTGCGTCGGGGTCGGGCAAGTCGACCCTGCTGCGCTGCGTGAACCTCCTCGAGGTCGTCGACGACGGCACGATCACCTTCGAGGGCCGCGACATCACCGCCCCGCAGGTGGACGGCGACGAGGTGCGCTCGCGGATGGGCATGGTCTTCCAGGCCTACAACCTGTTCCCGCACCTCGACGTCATCGGCAACGTCACCCTGGCGCTGCGCCTGGTGCACGGCGTGGACGCGGAGGAGGCCCGCTCCCGGGGCCTCGCGATGCTGGAGCGCGTCGGCCTGTCCGAGAAGGCCCGCGCCCGCCCCGACGACCTGTCGGGCGGTCAGCAGCAGCGCGTCGCGATCGCCCGGGCCCTCGTGGCCAACCCGCGGCTGATGCTGCTCGACGAGGTGACGAGCGCGCTCGACCCGGAGCTGGTGGGTGAGGTGCTCGACCTGCTCACCGAGCTCAAGGGCGAGGGCGTGACGATGCTGCTCAACACCCACGAGATGGGTTTCGCGCGCGACGTCGCCGACCAGGTCTGCTTCCTTCACGACGGCCGGATCCACGAGCAGGGGAGCCCCGACCAGGTGATCGGCGACCCCCAGCAGGAGCGCACCCGCGCGTTCCTCTCCCGGATCCGCGCCTCCTGATCGAGGCAGCTTTTCGATTGGGCCGGTGTCAGGGGCAGGGCATAACCTCACGAGAGTGACGGATGATGCGGAGCCGAGGGGCACCACCACGCTCGACGGCTTCCGCGTCCTCTGGGTCGGGGTCAAGCGGGAGCCGCGCGTCTTCACCGTCGCCACCCTCGGCGCCGTGCTCTTCGGGGTCCTGACCGTCGCCGACGCGTGGGTGCTCGGCTGGTCCACCCAGCACGTGCTGATCCCCGCCTTCGACAACGGCGAGATCGGCACCGGCCTGCTCGTGTGGGTCGTCGCGCTCTTCATGGCCGTGGCGATCCTGCGCGCGATCGGCATCGTGGCCCGGCGCCTGGGCGGCGGCATCATGTACTACCGGATGCAGTCGCACACCCGCCGCGGCGTCACCCGGCAATACCTCTCCCTGCCGATGGAGTGGCACCAGCGCCACCCGACGGGCCAGCTGCTCTCCAACGCCTACTCCGACGTCGAGGCCGCGTGGTCGCCGATCATGCCGCTCCCGATGGCGCTCGGCACGGTCGTGATGATGGTCATCGCCGTCATCCAGATGTTCGTCGCCGACGTCGTGATGGCGATCGTCGGGCTGCTGGTCTTCCCCGCGGTCGTCGTCGCCAACCTGCTCTACCAGCGCTACGCCTCGCCGCTGATGACGCGGGCCCAGGGCCTGCGCGCCGAGGTCAGCGAGATCGCCCACGAGTCCTTCGACGGCGCCATGGTCGTCAAGACGCTCGGCCGCGAGGTCGAGGAGACCGACCGGTTCCGGGCCAAGGCCCACGAGCTGCGCGACGTCAACATCCGCGCCGGCCGGATCCGGGCCGTCTTCGACCCGGCCCTGGCCAGCCTGCCCAGCCTGGGTGTGCTCGTGGTGCTGACCGTCGGCGTGTCGCGCGTCGCCAGCGGCGCGACCAGTGCCGGCGACGTGGTGACCATCGCCTACCTGCTCACCATCGTCTCCTTCCCGATCCGGGCCATCGGCTGGCTCCTCGGCGAGTTCCCCCGTTCGGTCGTGGGCTACCGTCGCGCCAAGGCCGTGCTCGACGCGCAGGGCAACATGCCCTACGGCGACGACGAGCTCCCCGTCACGCGGCAGGGTGCCCTGCTCGAGGTGGCCGACCTCCACTACTCCTACGACGGGACCACCCCGTTGCTGCAGGGTGTGGACTTCGAGGTCCGGCCGGGTCGGACCGTGGCCCTCGTCGGCGCGACCGCGTCGGGCAAGAGCACCCTCACCAGCCTGATGTGCCGGCTCGTGGACCCCGACGAGGGGCAGATCCGCATCGACGGCCACGACGTGAAGGGCCTGCGCAAGGGCGAGCTGCCCCGCAGCGTCGCGCTGGTGCCCCAGACCGCCTTCATGTTCGACGACACCGTCCGCGGCAACGTCACGCTCGGTGCGGACGTCCCCGACGAGGACGTGTGGGGAGCGCTGCGCACCGCCCAGGCCGACGGCTTCGTCGCCGCCCTGCCCGACGCCCTCGACACCGTCGTCGGCGAGCGCGGCACGACCCTGTCGGGCGGTCAGCGCCAGCGCCTCGCGCTGGCCCGCGCCGTCGTGCGACGCCCACGGCTGCTGGTGCTCGACGACGCGACGAGCAGCGTCGACCCGCAGGTCGAGCAGCGCATCCTGGCCGGGCTGCGCGAGTCCGGCTCGGCGTCCACGGTCGTCGTCGTGGCCTACCGCCGGGCCACCATCGCGATGGCCGACGAGGTCGTCTTCGTCGAGGACGGCCGGGTCAGCGCCCGCGGCACCCACGACGAGTTGCTGCAGACCTCCGCGGGCTACCAGGACCTGGTCCACGCCTACGAGCGGGCCGAGGCCCAGCGCGCCGAGGACGTCCGCGACGCCCTCGCCGCCGCCGAGAGCGAGGTGACCGCGTGACCGTCGCCGCCGACCACGACGAGGAGCAGCTCGACCTGCCCGGGGCCGCCGGGACGATGGACAGCCGCGGCAAGCAGCGCGGTGCGTTCGCGACGCTGGCCCACGGCATCCGCCTGACCCCCGAGTTCCGCGAGGGGCTGGTCGTCACGCTGCTGCTCGCCCTCGTGGCGACCGGTGGGCGCGTGGTCGTCCCGGTCGCCGTCCAGCAGACGATCGACAACGGCCTCATGGGCGACGGCGGCCCCGACCTCGGGCTCGTCCGGCTGGCCTGCGGCCTGGCCCTGCTCGCGGTCCTCGTGACCGCGTTCGCGAACTTCCTCACCAACGTCCGGCTCTACCGCACCACCGAGCGCGGGCTGTCGGCGCTGCGGGTGCGCGCGTTCCGCCGGGTGCACGACCTGTCCGTGCTGCACCAGGCCGCTGAGCGCCGCGGCTCGCTGGTCTCCCGCGTCACGAGCGACGTCGACACGATGAGCACCTTCATGCAGTGGGGCGGGCTGCTCATCGTCGTCTCCGCGGCGCAGCTGACCCTCGCGACGGTGCTGATGCTGTTCTGGTCCTGGCAGCTGACGCTGCTGGTCTACGTCTGCTTCCTGCCGCTCGTGCTCTCGGTCAAGGTCTTCCAGCAGCGGCTGCAGGAGGCCTACGGCGTGGTGCGCGCCCGCGTCGGCGAGATGCTCGGCGCCGTCGCGGAGACCGTCGTCGGCGCGCCGGTGATCCGCGCGTACGGCGTGCAGGACCGCACCGCCGCGCGGATCGACGCCGCGGTCGACGCGACCCGGGCTGCGCAGGTCCGGGCGCAGCGGATCGCCGCGGTCACCTACTCCACCGGCGAGCTCGTCGCCGCCCTGGCGACCGGCATGGTCGTGGTCGTCGGCGTGCTGCTGGGCGTGGCCGGCGAGATCACCACCGGACGCCTCGTCGGCTTCCTGTTCCTCGTCACCCTGTTCGTACAGCCCGTCCAGGTGGCGACCGAGGTCCTCAACGAGGCCCAGAACGCCGTCGCCGGGATGCGCCGGGTGCTGGGCGTGCTCGACACCCCGACCGACGTCGCCGACCCGGGCGACGGCGGGCGGGCGCTGCCCGACGGGCCGATCGGCGTCCGCTTCGAGCAGGTCTCGTTCGCCTACCCGGGCGGCCCGGAGGTGCTGCACGCGGTCGACCTCGAGCTCACCGCCCGCACCCGGGTCGCCGTCGTCGGCGAGACCGGCAGCGGCAAGACCACCTTCGCCAAGCTGCTCACCCGCCTGATGGACCCGACCCGCGGGCGGGTGCTGCTGTCCGGCGTCCCGCTCGACGAGGTGCGCTTCGACTCGCTGCGCGCGCGGGTGGTCATGGTCCCGCAGGACGGCTTCCTGTTCGACTCCACCGTCGCCGACAACGTCCGCTACGGCCGGCCCGACGCGACCGACGACGAGGTCGCGCGCGCCTTCGTCGAGCTCGG
>NZ_JAOPWY010000058.1 GCF_025965415.1 Nocardioides sp. | reverse complement strand
AAGAGGGTCGACTTGCCCGCGTTGGGGAGACCGACGATGCCGATGGTGAGAGCCACGGGCGGGGAGTCTACGGCGGCGGCACTCCCCCGGACGAAACGCGACCCCGGACATGCTGGAGGGCCCAGCCGAACGGCTGGGCCCTCCCTCCTGCGGGTGTCAGCGACCCGTCAGGAGCCGTACACCGATCGCGCCCCCTGGCGGTCGGTCTCGGTCATGGAGAGATCGCTCGAGGATCCGTTGCACTGCGGGTAGTGCATGATCGACGCCGAGTCGTACGGCGTCAGCGGGCGCCAGTTGTTGTCCTCGAAGCAGGTGCCGGCCTCGGGACGCGTGTGCTCGTGGCGGAAGCCCAGCGTGTGCCCGAGCTCGTGGGCCAGGATGTTGGACGGCGTCCACGACCCGGAGCTCTGCAGCGAGGACGCGTTGACCAGGACGTTGCGCTGGCTGTCCGGGCTGCTCGGGAAGAACGCCCGTGCGATGTACTCGGAGGTGAAGGTCGGCTCGACCGAGAACACCACCGCGCTGTTGGACACCGTGCAGCTGGCGTCGGCCGACGAGACGTAGGTGAAGTTGACCCCGCTGGAGGCGGCCTCCCACTGCCCCGCGCCCGACTGCATCGCGGACACGACCGCGGCCTTGTCGGCACCGAAGCCGTTGCTCACGCAATAGGTCAGGTTCCGCGCCTGACTCGCAGACCACAGGTCGTCGGTGCCCCCCGCGGTGTTGACGACGAGGGACGTCGAGCCGGTGCCGTCCTGCCGGTTGACCATCGTGTCGTAGTAGTCGCGCAGCTTCGTGGTGGTCGCGATCGTCTCGTCGCCGTTGACGACGTACTGACCTCCGACGTCACGGAAGGTCGAGGCCTTGAACTCCGCGAAGGTCGGCACGTCCTCCTGCGAGGTGGCAGCGGTCGCGCTGGGGCTCATCGAGAGGGTCAGGGCTGCTGCCCCGAGCGTCGCGGTGGTGATCCGGCTGATCCTGCTGTTCGACATTCGACTCACTTCTTCCGGTTGGACACGGACTGGCCCTTCCAACCAACCCGGTCTAGACCACCGGGCGGAAGGGTCATGCCGGGTCAGGTGTGTGCACTGCACGAAGTTGCACGTCCCCTGAAAGACTCGCCCACATGAGTGACGTCGGGGGTACGCCGGTGCTGCGCGCGCCGGCCCATCAGGTCTCGCCGCGCGCGGTCCCGTTCTGGCGGGTGTCGGCCCTGATCGGCGACGCCCTGCCCGTCCTCGGCGCCGTCGTCGCGTGGCTGCTCATCCCCGGGGTCCCGGGCTGGGTGGGCCTCGTCGTGCTGCTCCTCGCCGCGCTGGCCACCGCGCACGTCGTGCTGATGCCGCGCATCCGGTTCCGCGTGCACCGGTGGGAGGTCACCGACACCGCCGTCCACACCCGCGAGGGCTGGATCGGGCGGCAGAGCCGGATCGCGCCGATCAGCCGCGTCCAGACGGTCGACTCCCGCCAGGGCGCCCTCATGCGCGTGTTCGGGCTGGCCTCCATCACCGTCACCACCGCCTCCGCCGCCGGCCCCATCACCGTCGACTGCCTCGACGCCGACACCGCCCGCGAGGTCGTCGCACGCCTGACCGCGATCACCTCCGCCACTGCGGACGACGCGACGTGATCCCCGCACCCGGCTCCCCCGGCGAGGGGTGGTCCCGGCTCAGCCCGCGCAAGCTCCTCCTCGACCCGATCAAGGTGGTGCGGCAGGCGCTGGTGCCCGCCTTCGTGGCCCTGATCGGCGTCAGCCAGGGAGGCATGGACTACTGGCCCATCATCTTCCCGGTCATGCTCATCGGGCCGATCGCGCTCGGCGCGATCCCCTGGCTCACCACCCACTACCGCCTCACCGACACCCAGGTGCAGGTCCGCCGCGGCGTCCTCAACAAGAGCACGTCCACGGCCCCGCTCGACCGGGTGCGCAGCGTCGACCTCGAGGCCTCACTGCTGCACCGGATCCTGGGCGTCCAGAAGGTCCAGATCGGCACCGGCGTCGACGACGACCGGATCGAGCTCGACGCCTTGGCCCGCGACGACGCTGCTGCACTGCGTACGACGCTGCTGCGCCGCCGCGAGGCCGCCGGGGTGCCGACGGCGCTCGACCACCAGGAGGACGACGCCGGCGAGACCCAGGCCCCGCTCGACCGGCCGGGACCCGCGCCCGAGCTCCTCGCCCGCATCGACTGGTCCTGGCTGCGCTTCGCACCCTTCAGCCTCACCCGGCTCGTGCTGCTGGCCGGCGCGATCGGCGTGCTCTCGCAGTTCGCCGACAACCTCCCGATCTGGAACGAGGACACGGCGACCTCGGCCTGGGACTGGGTGCGCCAGTTCGCCCTGGTCGCCGTGGTCGCCGTCGTGCTCGTCGTCGGCCTGGCGGCGTGGGTCCTCGTCGCGGTGAGCGGCTACGTCATCCAGTGGTGGAACTTCCGCCTGGTGCGCGAGCACGGTGCGTTCCACCTCTCCCACGGCCTCTTCACGACCCGCTCGATCACCGTCGAGGAGGCCAAGGTCCGCGGCGTCGAGCTGACCGAGCCGATGCTCCTGCGCCTGGTCGGCGGGGCCGAGCTCTCGACGCTCGCCACGGGCGTCGAGGACGGCGTCACCGCCGTCCTGCCGCCGTGCCCGCGCGACGTCGCGGTGTCGGTCGGGGAGGCGGTGCTCGCGGGGTCGGACCCCTTCACCCGGCCCCTCGTCGAGCACGGCCCGCTCGCCCGGCGACGTGCGTGGCTGCGCGAGGTGCGCGTGTCCCTCCTGCTGCCCCTCGCCGTGGGTGTGGCCGTGTGGTGGTGGGCCTTCCCCTGGTGGTGGCCGGTGCCGGTCGCCCTCGCGGCGCTCGCGCTCGCGGCGCTCGTGGGCGAGTCGTCCTACCGCCACCTCGGCCACGCGCTCGCCGGCGACCACCTCGTCGCCGGCCGCGGCGCACTCGCTCGGATCCGCACCGTGCTGGAGACCGACGGCATCATCGGCTGGGTCGTCAGCCAGTCGTGGTGGCAGCGCCGGATCGGGCTGGCCGACCTGACGGCGACCACGGCCGCGGGCGCGGAGCGCGTGCTGGTGCGCGACGTACGACTCGACGTCGCCGTCGCCCTGGCCGACCGCGCGACGCCGGGCCTGCTGACCGACTTCGTCGACGTGCCGGCGACGCGGGCCTAGAACCAGTCCGCGCGCATCTCCAGCGTGGTGGTGTCGGCCGAGGCGAGCAGGTCGAGCATCGGGGCCACCTTGGGCAGCTCCCAGCGGAAGAAGTAGCGCGCCGCGGCCCGCTTGCCGTCGTAGAAGTCGCCGGCCTTCTCCCCCACCGCGACGAGCTGCTCGAGCCACATCCAGGCGATGACGACGTGGCCGGCGGCCTCGAGGTAGACGGTCGCGTTGGCCATGACCTTCTCGGGGTCGCCCAGAGCGGCCAGCCCGAGGGTGACCTCACCGAGCCGATCGACCATCGCCTTGAGCGCGACGGCGTACGCAGCGGGCTCGCCACCCAGCTCGGTCGCGCGGCCGACGGTCTCCTCCATCCGGCCGGCGAGCGCGAGCATGGCGGCACCACCGCCGCCGAGCACCTTGCGGCCGAGCAGGTCCAGCGCCTGGATGCCGTGCGTGCCCTCGTGGATCGGGTTGAGCCGCTGGTCGCGCCAGTGCGCCTCGACGTCGTAGTCGCGGGTGTAGCCCGAGCCGCCGAGCACCTGGATCGCCAGGCTGTTGCTCTCCTGGCCCCACTGCGAGGGCCACGACTTGGCGATCGGCGTCAGCACGTCGAGGAGCTGGCCGGTCGCGAGCCGCTCGGCGTCGTCCTCGGCGGTCGCCTGCTGGTCGAGCAGCCGCGAGCAGTAGAGGTTGAGCGCCAGCGCCCCCTCGACGTACGACTTCTGCGCCAGCAGCATCCGGCGCACGTCGGCGTGCTCGATGATCGGCACCTGCGGCGCGGTCGGGTCGGCGTCGGTCAGCGGGCGCCCCTGGGGCCGGCCGCGGGCGTAGTCGAGCGACTTGAGGTAGGCCGTGTAGGCGGTCGTGGTCGCCGACATCCCGACGCCGAGGCGCGCGGCGTTCATCATGTGGAACATGTAGGACAGGCCCTTGTGCGGCTCGCCGACGAGGTAGCCGACGGCCCCGGCGGCACCCCCGGGCGTGAAGGCGCCGCCGCCGAAGACGGGCGCGGTGTTGACCGTCCCGCGGCTGCCCAGCTTGTGGTTGATGCCGGCGAGCGCGACGTCGTTGCGCTCGCCGATCGAGCCGTCGTCGGCGACGAGCCACTTCGGCACGATGAACAGCGAGATGCCTCGCGTGCCGGGGGGCGCGTCGGGCAGCTTGGCGAGCACCAGGTGGACGATGTTGTCGCCCATCTCGTGGTCGCCGCCGGAGATCCACATCTTGCTGCCGAAGATCCGGTGGGTGCCGTCGTCAGCGGGGACGGCGCGGGTGATCACGTCGCCGAGGCTGGAGCCGGCGTGCGGCTCCGAGAGGGTCATCGTGCCGAAGAAGCGGCCCTCCAGCATGGGCTGGACGAACCGCTCGACCTGCTCGGGGGTGCCGTGGGCGAGCAGCAGCCCGGCGTTCGCCACGGTCAGGAAGGAGTACGCCGCGGTGCCGATGTTGGCGGCGGTGAACCACGCCATGCAGGCCGACGCCACGACGTGGGGCAGCTGGAGCCCGCCGACCTCCTCGTCGAGGGTGAGGCCCATCAGGTCGGCCTGGGCAAACTTCGCCAGCGCCGCCTCGATCTCCGGGATCAGCCGCACCTTCTCGCCGTCGAAGGCCGGCTCCTCGGTGTCGCTCTTGCGGTAGTGGGGCGCGAAGTGCTCGGTCGCGAGCTGCTCGCACAGCGCCAGCAGGGCGTCGTACGACTCGCGGTCGTGCTCGGCGAAGCGCGGTCGCTGGCTCAGCTGCTCGACGTCGAGCCACTCGAAGAGCATGAACTCGAGGTCGCGTGCGGAGAAGATCCGGGAGGTGGGGGTGGACACGGGCAGACGCTACCCCGCGACCCCCGGTGGCCCGGGACGACGAACGCCCCCTCCGCTCGGGACAGAAGGGGCGCGCGCGCTGGTCCTCAGGGTACGCCCTCGGAGCCGCGGCGCACCGTCGTTCGAGGGATCCCTAGGGTGGAGGCGTGCGCATCGCCACCTGGAACGTCAACTCCCTCCGCTCCCGCATCGACCGCGTCGAGGCCTTCGTGCAGCGCCACGACATCGACGTGCTGGCCCTGCAGGAGACCAAGGCCCGCGAGGACCAGCTCCCGTTGATGGGCCTGCAGGCGCTGGGCTACGACATCGCCGTCGCCGGGCTCAACCAGTGGAACGGCGTCGCGATCCTCTCGCGCGTCGGGCTGGAGGACGTCGAGGTCGGCTTCGCCGACATGCCGCCGTACGGCGATCCCGCCGCCGCGGAGGCGCGCGCGATCGGGGCCACCTGCGGCGGGGTGCGTGTCTGGTCGCTCTACGTCCCCAACGGGCGCAAGCCCGACGACCCCCACTACGTCTACAAGCTCGACTGGTTGGCCCGGCTCCGCGAGAGCGCCCGGGGGTGGCTCGACGTGCCGACCGCGCTCGTCGGCGACTGGAACATCTGCCCCACCGACGACGACGTCTTCGACCCCGCGCAGTTCGCGAAGTCGACCCACGTCACCCCGCCCGAGCGGGCCGCCTTCCAGGGGTTCCTCGACGACGGCTGGGCCGAGACGACGCGCGCGCACGCGCCGGGCTACACCTACTGGGACTACTACCGCCAGCGCTTCGAGCGCGACCGCGGGCTCAAGATCGACTTCGTCCTCGGCTCACCGGCCCTGGCCAACCGGGTGACCGGGGCCTTCATCGACCGCGACGAGCGCGACCCCGCCCAGGGCACGGGCTCGCCGTCGGACCACGCGCCGGTGGTCGTCGACCTCGGCTGAGGCTCACATGACGCCGGCGGTCTCCGACGGCGTGCCGACCGGCTGCGGCGTCCTGCGGATGGCGTACGACATCAGCCCGGCGATCGCGCACAGTCCGGCCGCGGCGTAGAACGCCGGGTCGTAGCCGCCCGTGAGGTCGCGGACCACGCCGGCGCCCGTGGCCGCGACGGCCGCGCCCACCTGGTGGCTGGCGAACACCCAGCCGAAGACGATGGGACCCACCCCGGCCCCGAAGTGCTCGCGGCACAGCGCGACCGTCGGCGGCACGGTGGCCACCCAGTCGAGGCCGTAGACGATGATGAACACCCACATGCTGGGCGCGACGTGGGGCGCCATCAGCGCCGGCAGCGTCATCAGCCCGACGCCGCGCAGGACGTAGTAGCCGACGAGCAGCAGCCGCGGGTCGACCTTGTCGGTGAGCCAGCCGGAGGCGATGGTGCCGACCACGTCGAAGATGCCGACGACCGCGAGCAGCGACGCCGCCGTGGTGGCCGGCATGCCGTGGTCGTGCGCCGCGGGCACGAAGTGGGTGGCGATGAGGCCGTTGGTCGTCATGCCGCAGATCGCGAAGCCACCCGAGAGTAGCCAGAAGGTCCGGCTGCGCGCGGCGTCGCGCAGCACCCCGAGCGCCCGTCCGGCACTCGACCCGACCTGCTGGTGCGGCGGCGGACC
>NZ_JAOPWY010000015.1 GCF_025965415.1 Nocardioides sp. | reverse complement strand
CTGGCGCCCGCGACGGCCGCCCGCCTGGTCCGCGAGGGGGCGGAGCTCCCGGTGCCGTGGTCGGCGCCCGCGCGCGACGCCCTCGTCCGGCTGCTGGCCAGCGGTCCCGGCCTGCTCCCGGTCTGGGACACCCTTGACGAGATCGGCGGGATCGCGACGTTCCTGCCCGAGTGGGAGCAGATCCGGCTGCTGCCGCACGCCTCGGCGATCCACCGCTTCACGGTGGACCGGCACGTGGTCGAGACCTGCGCGGAGGCCGGCACCCTCATCCGCGGCGTACGCCGTCCCGACCTGCTGCTGGTCGCCGCGCTGCTCCACGACATCGGCAAGGGCTCGCTGCACGACCACTCCGTCGCAGGCGAGCCGCTGGCGCGCAAGGTGGTGGCGCGGATGGGCTTCACCGACCTCGACGCCGAGGTCGTCGCGTCCCTGGTCCGCTGGCACCTGCTCCTCGCCACCCTCGCCACCACCCGCGACCCCGACGACCCGGCGACCACCGCCGAGCTGCTCACCCACGTCCCCGACGGCGCCAGCCTCGAGCTGCTCCGTGCGCTCACCGAGGCCGACGCCCGGGCCACGTCCTCCGCGGCCTGGACCGCGTGGCGGGCCTCGCTCATCGACCGGCTGGTCTCGCGGGCCGGCACGGCGCTCGGCGCCGAGATCTCCCACGTGGTCCCGGTCGGGTCGCTGCCCGTGCCCGACGTCGTACGCCGTGACCCCGGCGCGGTCTCCGTCGAGATCACGCCCCACGACGTCGGCGCGACCGTCACCGTGATCGCGGCCGACCGGGTCGGGCTGCTCGCCGACGTCGCCGGGGGTCTGGCGGCGCTGCGGGTGCCGGTGCACGCCGCCCGGGCGTGGGCGCAGGTCGACGCCGAGGGGGAGTGGGCCGTCAGTGCGTGGGAGGTGCCCGACGCCTACCTCGACGCCACCGTCGTCCGTGAGCGGATCCGGCGCGTGGTCGAGGGCAGCCAGCGCTTCCCCGACCTGTCCCCGCTCGCCGTCGACGAGCTGCCACCGATCGTCGAGGTGCGTCCCGACGCGTCGCGGGCCTCGCTCGTGCTGGAGATCCGCACCTCCGACCGGCTGGGCGTGGTCCACCGCGTCCTCACCACGCTCGCGGGGCTCGGCCTGACCGTGGCCTCCGCGCACGTGTCGACGCTCGGCCCGCAGGCGGTGGACGTGTTCTACGTCCAGGAGGTCGGCGGCGTGCGCCCCACCGAGGAGCGTGCCGCGGCCGCTGCCCACGCCGTGCGCACCGCGCTCGGCGGCTGACGCCCGCCGACCACGGGCCGCGGCCGTCGAGGCGGGGCGGACCGGGTCCGGCGGCTAGGCTTGACCGTCGTACGACTCCTGACTTCAGCCACCGATGCGAGGGACTGACCCAACCGTGTTCGCCACACTCTCCGACCGCCTTGCCGACACCTTCAAGAACCTGCGGGGCAAGGGTCGGCTCTCCGAGGCCGACATCGACGCCACCGCGCGCGAGATCCGCATCGCGCTGCTCGAGGCCGACGTGGCGCTGCCGGTCGTCAAGGAGTTCGTGGGCGCGGTCAAGGAGCGGGCGCGCTCCGAGGAGGTCAGCGGCGCCCTCAACCCCGGCCAGCA
Source organism: Nocardioides sp. (assembly GCF_025965415.1). Classification (GTDB taxonomy): domain Bacteria; phylum Actinomycetota; class Actinomycetes; order Propionibacteriales; family Nocardioidaceae; genus Nocardioides. Next base: position 18,705 of record NZ_JAOPWY010000015.1, on the reverse strand, counting down.
GATCATCAAGATCGTCCACGACGAGCTCGTGACGATCCTCGGCGGCGAGACCCGTCGGCTGCGCTACGCCAAGTCGGGCCCCACCGTGATCATGCTCGCGGGCCTCCAGGGTGCGGGCAAGACGACGCTCGCGGCCAAGCTCGCGCTGTGGCTCAAGGACCAGGACAAGACCCCGATGCTCGTGGCCGCGGACCTGCAGCGGCCCAACGCCGTCCAGCAGCTCCAGGTCAACGGCGAGCGTGTCGGCGTGCCGGTCTTCGCCCCCGAGCCCGGCAACGGCACCGGCGACCCGGTCGACGTCGCGCGTGCCTCGATCGAGGAGGCGAAGCGCAAGCTCCACGACGTCGTCATCATCGACACCGCGGGTCGTCTCGGCGTCGACGAGACGCTGATGCAGCAGGCCGCCGACATCCGCGACGCGGTCCGGCCCGACGAGGTGCTCTTCGTCGTCGACGCGATGATCGGCCAGGACGCGGTCACGACCGCGCAGGCCTTCCTCGACGGCGTGGGCTACGACGGCGTGGTGCTCACCAAGCTCGACGGCGACGCCCGCGGTGGTGCGGCGCTGTCGATCCGCTCGATCACCGGCAAGCCGGTCATGTTCGCCTCCAGCGGCGAGAAGATGACCGACTTCGACACCTTCCACCCCGACCGGATGGCCTCCCGCATCCTCGACATGGGCGACATGCTCACCCTGATCGAGCAGGCCGAGAAGGCCTTCGACTCCGAGCAGTCGATGAAGGCGGCCGAGAAGCTCGCCACCAAGGGCGGCTTCACCCTGGAGGACTTCCTCCAGCAGATGATGCAGATCCGCAAGCTCGGCTCGATGACCAAGATCATGGGGATGCTCCCCGGCATGGGTCAGTTCCGCGACCAGCTGGAGAACTTCGACGAGCGCGAGATCGACCGCATCCAGGCGATCATCCAGTCGATGACGCCGGCCGAGCGTGACAACCCGAAGATCATCGACGGCTCCCGCCGCGCCCGCATCGCCAAGGGCTCGGGCCGGCAGGTCTCCGACGTCAACCAGCTCGTCGACCGCTTCTTCGAGGCGCGCAAGATGATGGAGCAGATGGCGCGCGGCGGCGGGATGCCGGGCATGCCCGGGATGCCCGGCCTCGGCGGCGGCAAGCGTGCCGGTGCCCGGCAGCAGCCCCAGGCCAAGGGCAAGAAGGGCAAGAAGCGGGTGTCCGGCAACCCGGCCAAGGCCGCCCAGCAGAAGGCCGGCGCCGCCGCCTCCGAGAAGGCCGCCAACCCGTTCGGCAACCCCGACGGCGCCGAGGTCGACTACGAGAAGGCCGCCGAGCAGCTCAACCTCCCCAAGGACTTCTCGCAGTTCCTCAAATAGGGCTCAGCTGGTTGGGTGGACGCATGACCGAGCCGTTCGACTCCGGCGTCACCCAGGCCAACACCCATGTCGACATCGTCATCGGCAGCCCCGAGGTGCAGATGGACGGCATCCATGCCGACGGCTCGGTCGTGCCGGTGACCCGGGGCGACGAGTTCGTCCTGAAGGACTGACGTGGGCTCGGTCCTCGTCGTCGACGGCGCCAACGTCGTCGGCTCCGTGCCGGACGGCTGGTGGAAGGACCGCGCGGGTGCCGCGCGCCGCCTGCACGAGCGCCTCCTCGTCGCCGACACGGCGTACGACGTCATCGTGCTCGTGCTGGAGGGCCAGGCCAAGGCCGGTGTCCGGGCCGGGCGCGACGCGCACGTGACGACGGTCCACGCCGCGCGCGACGGCGACGCGGAGATCCGCGAGCAGGCCCGGCGTGCCGCCGAGTCCGGCAGCCGGGTCGTGGTCGTCACCGCCGACCGCGCCCTGGCCGCCAACGTCTCGCCGGCGCAGGTGGTCAGCCCGTCCTGGCTGCTGGACCGGCTCTGAGCCCGGCTCCGGACCCGGGTCAGTCCCCGGCCGTCGCCATCGCGACGGCCATCGTCACCGCCCCCATGATCTCGGCGCGCTCGCCGAGCTCTCCCGAGGTCACCTCGACCGCCTCGGCCGTGGCGGGCTGGGCATAGCGGTCGACCGCGTGGCGTACGGCGTCGACGACCGACGCGGCGCCCCCCAGCGGCCCGCCGATGACGATGATCGAGGGGTTGAGGTGGTTGCAGAGGTCAGCCAGGGCCCGCCCGATCGTGGTGCCCGCGTCGGAGAGCACGCGGCGCACACCCGCGTCGCGGGCCTCGTCGAGCTCCAGCACGAGGGGGAGGGTCAGCTCCTCGTCATGGGCAGGCTGCAGCGACGCCAGCAGGCGGCGGGCGGAGACCCGGGTCTCGAGGCACCCGCGGTTGCCGCAGCGGCACACGTCGCCGTCCTCGCCGATCTGCACGTGGCCCAGCTCACCGGCCATCCCGGTCGCGCCGCGGTGCACGCGCCCGCCGAGGATGAGCCCGGACCCGACCCCGCTGGCGAGCTTCACGTAGACCACGTCGTGGTGGCCTCGTGCCGCACCGTGCCGCACCTCGGCCAGCGCGCCGAGGTTGGCGTCGTTGTCGACGATCACCGGCGCCTGGATGCGTTCCTCGAGCTCGCGCGCGGGGTCGAGCCCGCGCCAGCCCGGCAGGATCCCGGTGCTGACCGTGCCGGTCTCGCGGTCGATCGGGGCGGGCACGCACATCCCGGCGCCGTGCAGCCCGGACGCGGCGAGACCCGCGTCCGCCAGCGCCGTGCGGATCATGGTCGCAGCGACGTCCAGCGTGGACAGGCCCGCCATGTCGACGTCGAGGCGGCGTACGCGCTCTGCGAGGACCTCGCCGGTGGGCCCCGCCGCGGCGACCCGGACGTGCCCGTGACCGATGTCGACGCCGACGACGCCGCCGGGGGGTGTGGCCAGCTCGACCAGCACCGGCGGCCTCCCGGAGCCGCCCTTGTGCGGCCGGCCCTGCGCGGTCTCGCGGACCTGTCCGCCCTCGAGCATCTCGTTGACCAGGCTGGACACCGTGGTGGCGGACAGGCCGCTCGACCGCGACAGCTGGGCCCGGCTCTGCGGCCCGTCAGCGACGAGGTGGGCGACGACGAGCCGCCGGTTGGCGCGACGCAGGTCCTCCAACGAGCCTCCGCGGGCACGAGTGGGAGACGGAGTCGGCACGGGGGACTCTTTTCTGCGGGAAGCGGAGGAAAGATCGCGATCGCGGAGACCTTTCGTCATTGACGCGCACGATAGCTGCTTCCTACGTTCGATGTGACGGGCGTCACTCGGCGCCTTCGACTCGGGCAAGGGAGCACCACCATGCAACGACCACATCTGTCCATCCGCGCGCGCGGCGCCGTCGGCGCGTTCGCCGCTGCGGCACTGACCGCCGGCCTGCTGGCCGCCGTCACCGCTCCGTCCGAGGCCGGCGGGCAGGCCCCGACGGCGACGCGGTCCACCGATGCACTGCCCTACCGCGACGCGCGCCTGTCCACGCGCAAGCGGGTCGAGGACCTGCTCGCCCGGATGACCCTGGCCGAGAAGATCGGCCAGATGGCGCAGGCCGAACGACTCGACGTGGACGCCGACACGTCCCTCATCACGACCTACGGGCTGGGCAGCCTGCTCTCGGGCGGTGGCTCCACTCCCCAGCCCAACACGGCGACGGCGTGGGCGGACATGGTCGATCGCTACCAGCAGGCCGCACTGGAGACCCGCCTGGGCATCCCGCTGATCTACGGCGTGGACTCCGTGCACGGGCACAGCAACCTCGTGGGCGCCACGGTCTTCCCCCACAACATCGGCCTCGGAGCGACCCGCGACCCGCGACTCGTCGAGCGGATCGCCGAGATCACCGCGGAGGAGACTCGCGCCTCAGGCCCCCAGTGGGCGTTCGCGCCGTGCCTGTGCGTCGCTCGTGACGACCGGTGGGGGCGGACCTACGAGTCGTTCGGTGAGTCTCCCGACCTGGTGACGTCGATGACCACGGCCATCCGCGGCCTCCAGGGGCGCCGTGGCCAGCTCGACGACAACGACCACGTCCTGGCCACGGCCAAGCACTTCGCCGGCGACGGCCTCACGTCCTACGACGAGTCGGTCGTCGGCACGGGCGCGTACCCGATCGACCAGGGAGTCACCGAGGTCGACCGGACGACCTTCGACGAGCTGGCCCTTGCGCCGTACTGGCCGGCGATCCGGAAGTACGACGTCGGGTCGGTGATGCCGTCGTTCTCCAGCGTCGACTGGACCGAGGACGGGCTCGGCAACCCCGTCAAGATGCACGCCAACCGCGAGCTGCTCACCGACACGCTCAAGGGCGAGATGCGCTTCGACGGCATCGTCATCTCCGACTGGCGCGCGATCCGACAGCTGCCCGGCACCTATCGCGACCAGGTCGAGGCCTCCGTCCTCGCCGGCGTCGACATGTTCATGGAGCCGATCCAGGCGCCCAACAACCCGTCGGGCTGGGACGAGTTCATCCCGACCCTGACCGACCTCGTCGACAGCGGCGAGGTGCCGGTCTCGCGGATCGACGACGCGGTGTCGCGGATCCTGACGAAGAAGTTCGAGCTGGGGCTCTTCGAGCACCCGTTCACCGACCGCACGCACGTGTCCGACATCGGCAGCACGAAGCACCGCAAGGTGGCACGCGAGGCGGTCGCGAAGTCGCAGGTGCTGCTCAAGAACGAGCGTCACGCGGTGCCGCTGGCCCGCAAGCAGCCCGTCTACGTCGCCGGCGCCAAGGCCGACAGCATCGGCGACCAGGCCGGTGGCTGGACCGTCACGTGGCAGGGCGGCTCCACCAACGAGATCCCCGGCAACACGATCCTGGACGGCGTGCGCGGCGAGGCGACCCGGGTGACCTGGAGCGCCGACGGCTCGGCGCCGGTGCCGAAGGGTGCCTCTGCGGTGGTCGTCGTCGGTGAGACGCCGTACGCCGAGGGCTTCGGTGACGTCGGCGGCCCGCAGTGGGCCTACGACCCGGGCGACAACGGCGTACCGCGTCCCGCCCAGACGATGGAGCTGTCCCCGTCCGACCAGGGACTGGTGCGCTCGGTCTGCTCGAAGGTCGAGACGTGCGTGGTGGTGCTCCTGTCCGGACGCCCGATCGTGATCGACCCGTCGCTGCTCGACTCGATCGACGCGCTGCAGGCAGCGTGGCTGCCGGGCAGCCAGGGGGAGGGCGTCACCGACGTGCTCTTCGGCCGCAAGCCCTACCTCGGCAAGCTGCCCGTGAGCTGGCCCCGCAGCGTCGCGCAGGAGCCGATCAACGTCGGCGACGCCGACTACGACCCGCTGTTCCCCTACGGCTTCGGCAAGCGCACGCGTCGCTGACCCCCCGGACCCGTGGCGCGGCCTTTCGGGGTCGGGCCACGGGCACTCCCGGCGGGTGCCTCCCGCGCGGTACGGGCGCTCGCTAGGGTCGGCCCATGCCTCACGCGACTGCCCAGCGCTTCCGTGGCCCGGTCCTGCCGGACGGGGAGGTCCGCGACCTCTACGTCGTGGACGGCCGGATCACCTACGAGCCGCAGGCGGGGGCCGACACGGTCGCCGAGGGGTGGATCGTGCCCGGCCTGGTGGACGCCCACTGCCACCTCGGGCTCGACGACTTCGGCCCCGTGGACGAGGCCGCGACCGAGCAGCAGGCGCTCGACGACCGCGACGGGGGAGCGCTGCTCATCCGCGACGCCGGATCGGCCGCCGACACCCGCTGGGTGCACGACCGCGACGACCTGCCGCGGCTGATCCGCTGCGGGCGCCACATCGCGGCGACGAGGCGCTACATCCGCGGCTACGCGCACGAGGTCGAGCCCGACCAGCTGGCGACGTACGCCGCCCAGGAGGCGCGCAACGGCGACGGGTGGATCAAGCTGGTCGGCGACTGGATCTCCCGCGAGGAGGGGGACCTGACGCCCTCGTTCCCGGCGCAGGCGTTCGCCGACGCGATCGAGGCCGCCCACGCCCACGGGGCCAAGGTCACCGCCCACTGCTTCGGCCACGGGGTGCTGCCCGGCCTGATCGAGGCCGGCATCGACTGCATCGAGCACGGCACCGGTCTCACCGAGGACCTGATCGACGCCATGGTCGAGCACGGCACCCGTCTCGTGCCGACGGTCATGCAGCTCGACAAGTTCCCCCAGCACGCGGCGGCGGGGGCGGAGAAGTTCCCCGGCTACGCCGCGACCATGACCGACCTCTACGCCCGGATGCCTGCCACGATCATGGCCGCCTACGAGGCCGGGGTGCCGATCTACGCCGGTTCCGACGGTGGCGGCATCAGCCGCCACGGCAACATCGCGGGGGAGATCGAGGCGCTGGTGCGCATCGGCATCCCGGCCCACGACGCACTGGGCGCCGCGAGCTGGCGGGCACGCGAGTGGCTCGGCGTGGACGGCCTCGTCGAGGGCGCGTCGGCCGACTTCGTCGTCTATCCCCGAGATCCCGTGGCGGACCTGTCCGTCCTGCGGGAGCCGACCTGCACCGTGCTCCGGGGCGTCAGCCGACGTCGATGACGTCCACGCCCGGATCGGGCTCGTAGACGACCAGCGCGCAGTTGGACCTGACCAGCTCCTCGCCGACCTGGTCGCCAGTGTGACGGTCGATGACCCGTCGCCAGATCTGGTTGCGCCGGTAGACCTGGCCCTCGCGGCGCAGGAACTGCTCCTCGCGCGCCTCGACCCTGAAGGAGTGTGCGGGCGGCACGTCGGTGCGCAGCTGGCCATGCAGGTAGCGGTCGCCGACCCAGGAGCGGAGCTGGAAGGCGTGCTCGGTGTCGTTGCGCACGACCAGGTCGACGTAGTTGTAGACGATCGAGCAGCCGACGCCCCACGGCTGCACGCGCCCCCGGTCCGGGAACGGGTCGAAGGAGTGCTCCGAGCGCTCCACGACCGTCAGCGGGGAGTGCAGCACCATCCAGTGGACCAGGTTGGCCAGCTGGCAGATGCCGCCACCGACCCCTGACCCGGCCGCGCCGTTGGCGAGCTTCATCCCGTCGACGTATCCCTTGCGCCGGGTGCAGTTGCCCACGACCCGGTTGAACGACATCGTCTCGCCCGGTGCGATCACCAGGCCGTCCATCCGCGAGGCGGCCAGGCGCAGGTTGGTGACCTTGTTGTGCTGGAGGTGCATCCGGTCGGGGTCGAGCTCGCGCAGCAGCAACGAGCCGTGCTGCTTGAGCCGCACCGGCAGGTCGACGTCGTCGTGGCGTGCCGCCCACACGACCCGGCCCGACCACGCGTCCCGCACCCACTGCGTACGCCGTCGGGCGCGGTGCACGGCCATCGCCGCGGGCAGCAGCCACGGGTGGCGCTGGGTCAGGCGCGGGGGAGCGGTGAGGCGGGTCGGCAGCTCCAGAGGCTCGACGTGCGCGGTGGTCATGCTCTGGGGACGCCGCCGACGGTGCTCTGGTTGCGCGGAACCGGTTTGTGGCCCGGCCCCGCAGCGATGAGGATGCCCCGGCCGGCCAGCTCTCGCGCAACACCGCCGCCTACCACTGGGGCAAGCGCTCGACGTTCTCGCCCGAGGACTTCTGCCTCGACCTCGCCGTGCTCCTCGACGGGCGGGTGATCGGTTGCCAGGGAGTCGCGGCGAAGCACTTCCCGGTGACCCGCACCGGCGAGACCGGCTCGTGGCTCGGACGCGAGTTCCAGGGACGGGGGATCGGTACGGCGATGCGCCGGGCGATGTGCGCCCTGCTGTTCGACCACCTCGGGTTCGAGGAGATCACCTCGGCGGCGTTCCTCGACAACCCCGCCTCCCTCGCCGTCTCGCGCAAGGTCGGCTACCAGCCGACCGGGATCAGCCGGATCAAGCGTCGCGAGGGTGAGCTCGCGCTCAACCAGGGCCTCGTCCTCACCCCCGACGACTTCGTCCGTGGCGACGTCGCGGTCGAGGTCACCGGTGCCGCGCCCGTGCGCTCCTTCCTCGGGCTCGACGCCGCCTGAGGGCCCTCGTGCGGCTCGCAGGTGCACCGGATTGGTGGCCCACGGCGTACGTCTGGCAGACTCTCCCCACGTGTCCTGCGCGCCCGGACCCTCTCATCCGAGCACGCAGCGCCCATCGAGCGACCAGACCCGGTGCCCCACCTGGCGAGGGTCGCTCACCCACGACAATTTCTGAGGAGACACCACAAACGTGGCCGTCAAGATTCGTTTGAAGCGCCTGGGCAAGATCCGGGTGCCGCAGTACCGCATCGTCGTCGTCGACTCGCGCAAGAAGCGCGACGGCCGGGTGCTCGAGGAGATCGGCAAGTACCACCCGAAGGAGGAGCCCTCCTTCATCGAGGTGACCTCCGACCGGGCGCAGTACTGGCTCGGCGTCGGCGCCCAGCCCTCCGAGGCCGTCGAGGCCATCCTCAAGGTCACCGGTGACTGGCAGAAGTTCAAGGGCCTGCCGGGCGCCGAGGGCACCCTCAAGGTCAAGGAGCCCAAGCGCGCCAAGATCGACATCTTCAACGAGGCCCTCAAGGAGGCCGCCTCGGAGCCCAAGGGCGCCGCGGTGACCTCCAAGAAGAAGTCCGAGAAGGCCGAGAAGGTCGAGGAGCCCGCCGCCGAGGCGCCTGCCGAGACCCCCGCCGAGGTTCCGGCTTCGGAGACTCCTGAGGGTGCTGCCGAGGCCGCGGAGGCCACCGAGACGGTGACCGCCGAGGACGCCGGCAAGAGCGAGGCGTGAGCGACGTGCTGGCCGAGGCTCTCGAGCACCTCGTGCGTGGCGTCGTCGACCACCCCGACGACGTCGTGGTCCGCGACAAGCAGCTGCGTCGTGGCTCGATCCTCGAGGTCCGGGTGCACCCCGACGACCTCGGCAAGGTGATCGGCCGCAACGGCCGCACCGCGACGGCGTTCCGCACCGTCGTCTCGGCCCTCGCGGGCCGTGGCGGTGCCCGGGTCGACTTCGTCGACACCGACCGTCGCCGCTGAACGGCACCACAGCCTGATCGACGGGCGTCACCCCTGCCGGGGTGGCGCCCGTCGCGCATCTCCAGCCCCTCTACGCTGACCGCGTGAGCGATCAGCAACAGGGCAGCATCGAGGTCGTGGTCGGCCGCATCGGCAAGCCCCACGGCATCCGCGGCGAGGTCACCCTCGACGTACGCACCGACGAGCCCGACCGGCGCTTCGCCCCCGGTACGACGATGCGCGCCGAGGCGCCCGCCGGCGCCGACCGCCGCCCCGCCTCCCTCACCGTGGCCCGGGCGCGGTGGCACCAGAGCACGCTCCTGGTCAGCTTCGAGGAGCTCGCCGACCGCAACGCCGCCGAGGCGGTCCGGGGCACCGTCCTGTTCGCCACGATCGGCCACGACGAGGTGCCCGAGGACCCGGAGGAGTACTACGACCACCAGCTCATCGGGCTTGCGGTCGTCGACGTGGACGGCACGCCCCTGGGCGAGGTGAAGGCCGTCGTCCACGGCTCCGCCCAGGACCTGCTGACCGTGCGCACCCCCGACGGGCGCGACACCCTCGTGCCGTTCGTGTCCGCGCTCGTCCCGGAGGTCGACCTGGCCGCCGGTCGCGTCGTGGTCGCCGACCGGCCAGGCCTGGTCACCCCGTTCCCCGAGGACGCGACCGGGGACGAGTCGTGAGGATCGACGTCGTCACGATCTTCCCCGACTACCTCGCCCCCCTGGCGCTGAGCCTGCCCGGCAAGGCACGCGACAAGGGCCTGCTCGACCTCGCCGTGCACGACCTGCGCGACTGGACGACCGACCGTCACCACACCGTCGACGACACGCCGTACGGCGGCGGCGCCGGGATGGTCATGAAGCCCGAGCCGTGGGGCCACGCGCTCGACGACCTCGCGCACGGCGCGACCATCGTCTTCACGACCCCGAGCGGAGAGCCGTTCACCCAGCAGGTCGCCCACGAGCTCAGCGCCCACGAGCACCTCGTCTTCGCGTGCGGCCGCTACGAGGGCATCGACCAGCGGGTCATGGAGCACGCCGCCACGATCGGCACGGTGCGCGAGCTGTCCCTGGGCGACTACGTCCTCAACGGCGGCGAGGTCGCCGCGCTCGCCATCACCGAGGCCGTCGTCCGCCTGCTGCCGGGGTTCATGGGCAACGCCGAGTCGCTGGTCGAGGAGTCGCACGCCGACGGCCTCCTCGAATATCCGGTCTACACCAAGCCTGCGTCCTGGCAGGGCCGCGACGTCCCCGAGGTGCTGCTCTCCGGCGACCACGGCCGGATCGCGGCCTGGCGACGCGAGCAGGCCGAGCGGCGCACTGCCGAGCGCCGGCCCGACCTGCTCCCGCGGACCGGGACGGTCGCCGGCCTCGCCGGCCTCGACGTACGCCCCGCCGTCCCGGCCGACGCCGGTGAGGTCTACACCCTCCAGCGCGCCTGCTGGCTCCAGGAGATGGAGGTCAACCCCGGCGTGGAGATCCCGGCGCTGCGCGAGTCGCTCGACGACGTACGCCGCGGGCTGGGGGAGTGGACCGTGATGGTCGTCCGCGAGCCGTCCTCCGGGCGCCTCGTCGGTGCCGTGCGGGGGCGCGTCGACGGGCACGGCGAGTGGGACATCGGCCGGATCATGGTCGCGCCCGACCTCCAGGGCCGGGGGCTCGGCCGTGCGCTGCTCGAGCTGATCGAGGGCCTCGCGCCCGCGGGGGTGACGACGTACGTCCTGTTCACCGGGGCGGGGTCGAGCGACAACCTGCGGATGTACAAGAAGGCGGGATTCCGGCTGCGGTCGGACCGCGTGGCTCCGCCGGGGGCCGTCGTGCTCACCAAGCGGATTTCACGGTGACCGTCCCGCTCTGGCAGACTTCACCCTTGGTCCGCTCGAGGCCAGGGTCGCCCGGAAGCACGCCCCGGGGTCCCGCCGCACCGCACCTGCCACAGGGGGCGCGCCGGCCGGCCAGCTCGAGCACCAGCCGAATCCGTCACCACCAATGATCCGCGATTGACCTGTGGCACTCGCGAGGAGCAGTCATGACCAACGTCATCGCCGATCTCGGCAACGCGCTCAAGCGCGACGACATCCCGGCCTTCCGCGCCGGTGACACCGTCAAGGTCCACGTCAAGGTCGTCGAGGGCAGCCGCTCGCGCGTCCAGGTGTTCCAGGGCGTCGTCATCCGCATCCACGGCTCGGGCGTCGGCCGCACGTTCACGGTCCGCAAGATCTCGTTCGGTGTCGGCGTCGAGCGCACCTTCCCGATGCACTCCCCGATCTTCGAGGAGATCGAGGTCGTGACCCGCGGCGACGTGCGTCGCGCCAAGCTCTACTACCTGCGCAACCTGCGCGGCAAGAAGGCGAAGATCAAGGAGCGCCGCGAGGCGTGAGCCCCGACGGCGCGCCGCGAGGCGTGCCTCCGACCAGGGACTCGTTAGTCTCTGCGCGTGACTTCTGATGACCGCGGTTCTGCGTCCACCTCCATGGACGAGGGACCGCGGTCGTCGCGTTCGGGGGACGAGGGCGTGAGCGGCCGCACGCGCAGGAGCAAGCGCAAGCAGCTCCCGCTGTGGCAGGAGACGATCCTGCTGCTGGCCGTCGCGCTGGTGCTCGCCGTCGTCATCAAGACCTTCTTCGTGCAGGCCTTCTACATCCCGTCGGAGTCGATGGAGCCGGGCCTCATCCTCAACGACCGGATCCTGATCCAGAAGGTGTCCTACTGGGGCGACGGCGAGCCCGAGCGCGGTGACGTGGTCGTCTTCAAGGACCCGGGCGGCTGGCTCGGCGCGCTGGACGCCGCCGGACCGACGAACCCGATCGCCCAGGCCATGGCCAAGATCGGCCTCTACCCGACCGGTGGCCACCTGGTGAAGCGGGTCATCGGCGTCGCCGGCGACACGATCGAGTGCTGTGACGACCAGGGCCGCCTGGTCGTCAACGGCGTGCCGCTCGAGGAGGACGCCTACGTCAAGCGCAGCGGCGCCTCCTGCAACGGGCCGATGGTCAACCAGTGCCGCACGGACTGGACGGTCGGCCCGATCCCCGAGGGCCACATCTTCGTGATGGGCGACAACCGCTCGCAGTCGGCCGACTCCTCGTTCCACATGTGCAAGGACGACGAGACCGAGTGCGTCCCGGGGGACGAGTTCGTCCCCGTCGACCTGGTCGTCGGCAAGGTCTTCGTGCTCCTGTGGCCGGCCGACCGCTTCCGCTGGAACACCCGTCCGGCCACGTTCGAGGACGTGCCGGACCCGACGTCGTGAGCGGGCCGCCCCAGCCCCTGCCGGGCGGCGTGACCGTACGCCGCGACGCGGGGCTCTACGGCTACGAGCGGGCCCTGCGCCGGGCCGGCCTGGAGCCGATCGCCGGGGTCGACGAGGCCGGCCGCGGCGCATGTGCGGGGCCCCTCGTGGCGGGCGCCGTCGTCCTGCCTCCCGGCAAGGCCGGCATCGTGCCCGGGCTCGCCGACAGCAAGCTGCTGACCGAGGCGGCGCGCGAGCGGGTCTACGCCCAGGTCGTCCGCCGAGCCGTGGCCTGGTCCGTGGTGGTGGTCGAGCCCGAGGAGTGCGACCGACTGGGCATGCACGTCGCCAACGTCGAGGCGCTCCGTCGGGCGGTCGCGCGCCTGGGGACCCGGCCGTCGTACGTCCTGACGGACGGCTTTCCCGTCGACGGCCTCGGCGTCCCGGGCCTCGCGGTGTGGAAGGGCGACCGGGTCGCCGCCTGCATCGCCGCCGCCTCCGTCATCGCCAAGGTGACGCGCGACCGGATGATGGTCGACCTCCACGGGTCGTACCCGGCGTACGACTTCGCCACGCACAAGGGCTACTGCACCTCCGAGCACGACGCAGCCCTCGCCCGGCACGGCCCGTCGCCGGTGCACCGGATGCGCTTCGTCAACGTACGACGCGCGGCGGGTCTCGAGCCGATGCCGGAGCCCGAGCTGGATCCGGCCACTAGTGTCAGGCCCGAGCAGCCGGGCACGACGGAGGAGGACGCATGAGCGCCGAGGATCTCGAGAAGTACGAGACCGAGATGGAGCTCAACATCGATCGCGAGTACCGCGACGTGGTCGGCATCTTCAAGTACGTCGTCGAGACCGACCGCCGCTTCTACCTCTGCAACCAGGTCGATGTGAAGGCCCGCTCGGAGAGCGGCGACGTGTTCTTCGAGGTCTCGATGACCGACGCCTGGGTGTGGGACATGTACCGCCCGGCGCGCTTCGCCAAGAACGTCAAGGTGCTGACCTTCAAGGACGTCAACGTGGAGGAGCTCGCCTCCCAGGAGATCGACCCCCTCAAGGACTGAGCCGTTCGCGGGCCACTGGGCGTCCACAGGACGGTCGATCCGCGACCTGTCCACAGCCTCGCGCCCGTTCGCCACCGGTGCGTCGGTGCCGCGCGGTCTGCTGGTGCTTCCCGATCCTGCACGACCGGAAGGCACCCACGATGGCTCGATCCGCTGCTGCGTCACCCTTCACCCCCGACCCCGCCGCCGAGCGCAGGCGCCTGCTGGGCCAGCGCGGCGAGTCGATCGCGGCCCGGCACCTGACCCGGCAGGGGATGGTCCTCCTCGACCGCAACTGGCGCTGCGAGATGGGCGAGATCGACCTGGTGCTGCGTGACGGACAGGTGCTGGTCATTTGCGAGGTGAAGACCCGCACCTCCCTCGACTACGGCTCTCCCCTCGAGGCCGTCAACCAGGCGAAGGCCGACCGGCTCACCCGCTTGGCCTACCGCTGGCTGCGCGAGCACGACTGTCATCCCTCCGACCTGCGCGTCGACGTGGTCGGCGTGCTGGTGCCGCCGGGGCGCCCCGTCGAGATCGAGCACGTGACGGGGATCGGCTGATGGCCTTCGCGACGGCGCGCACCCTGGCGCTGCGGGGAGCGGACGGGCACGTCATCGACGTCCAGGTGGACGCCTCGCCCGGAGTGCCGGCGACGACACTGGTCGGCCGGGGCGACAAGAGCCTGTCGGAGGCGCGCGACCGGGTGCGGATGGCGATCAACAACGACTGCGGCCCGTGGCCGGCGAGCAAGCGGGTGACGATCCTGCTCTCGCCCGCCGACCTGCCCAAGGCCGGCACCCACTACGACCTGGCCATCGCGATCGCCGTCCTGGCCGCCGACAAGGCCCACCAGGAGCTGACGGCCGACCTCCTCGACGGCTGGGCCTTCATCGGTGAGCTGTCCGTGTCCGGCGGGCTGCGACCGGTCCCGGGCGTGCTGCCGATGGTGATCGCGGCCGCCGCCCACGGCATCGACCGGGTCTTCGTGCCAGAGCCGCAGGCGGCCGAGGCCGGACTGGTGCCGGGCATGACCGTGTTCGGCGTGCGTTCGCTCGCCCAGGTCTCTGCCGTGCTCCGCGGGGTGGAGGTGCCCGAGGCGCCGCCCGTGGTCGGGCCGTCCGCCAGCCCGCTGGCGACCTGGCGCGGCGAGGACCGGCTCGACGGTGTCGACCTGCGTGACCTCGACGGCCTGGAGGACGTCCGCTACGCCGTGGAGATCGCCGCCGCGGGCGGTCATCCGCTGATGCTCATCGGCCCCCGCGGCACCGGCAAGACCTCGATCGCGGAGCGGATCCCGTCGATCCTGCCCGACCTCACGGTCGAGCAGTCCCTCGAGGTGACGGCGCTGCACTCGGTGGCCGGGACCCTCCCGTCCGGCGCGGCGCTCCTGCGTCGGCCACCGTGGTTCGCGCCCCACCACAGCGCCAGCGCCGCGAGCGTGCTCGGTGGCGGCACCGGCCGGGTGCGGCCCGGACAGGTGAGCCTGGCCCACCACGGCGTCCTGTTCCTCGACGAGTTCCCGCACTTCCGGGCCGACGTCATCGAGGCGATGCGGCAGCCGCTGGAGTCGGGCGAGGTCACCATCGCGCGCGGCGAGGAGTCGGCCACCTACCCGGCCCGCTCCCTGGTCGTGCTGGCCGCCAACCCGTGCCAGTGCGGGAAGTTCCACGGACTCTCGGGCGGCGACTGCGAGTGCAGCGAGGTCCAGCGCGCCCACTACCGGCGCAAGCTCAGCGGACCGATCGTCGACCGGGTCGACATCTGGATGGAGGTCCGGCCGCAGGGCCCGCGGCGGGGACGAGGCTTCGGCCCACCGAGCGAGTCGTCCGCCGACGTGCGCGCCCGGGTCGAGGACGCGCGCCTGCGCCAGGCCCAGCGCTACCGCGACTGCCCCTGGCAGCTCAACGCATCGGTGCCCGGAGCCGTCCTCGCCGAGCGGTGGCCGCTGGCCCCGGAGGGCCAGCGCATGGTCGACGCCGAGCTGGCCGCCGGCAGGCTCTCCCGGCGTGGCCTCACCCGCGTGCAGCGACTGGCGTGGACCGTCGCCGACTCCTCCGGGGTGGCGCGTCCGGGTGAGCGCGAGGCCGACCTCGCCCTGACCCTGCGCTGCAGCGACGCCACGCGGAGCCTCCCGGCGGACACGACCGCGGCGGCCGCCTCGTGAGCGCGCCGTCGGAGCACGAGCGCCTCGCCCGGGTCGTGCTCAGCTGTGGCGTGGAGCCCGGTGACCTCACCACCTCGACGCTGGTCCGCCAGGAGGGGGCACAGGGTGCGTTGGAGGCCCAGCTCGTGCCCAGACCGGGCAGCGGCCTGTCCGAGCGCCTGCGGGTCATCGATCCGCTCCGACAGCTCGACCAGGCGAGCCGGTGCGGCATCCGCTTCCTCGTCCCCGGTGACCCGGAGTGGCCAGCCGGGCTCGACGACCTCGACCACGGCGCCGAGGTCCAGGGACTCGGCGGCACCCCGCCCGGGATCTGGGTGAAGGGACCGATGCCCCTCACCGAGCTCGCCGGGTCGGTCGCGGTGGTCGGCTCCCGGTCCGCCTCGACCTACGGCGTCGAGATGACCCGGGCCATCTCGGAGTGCCTGGCGCTGTCCGGCGTGCCGGTGGTCTCCGGCGGCGCCAAGGGCATCGACTTCGTCGCCCACGACGCGACCCTCGTCGCAGGCGGAGCCACGGTCGCGGTGCTCGCCTGCGGTGTCGACCGGGTCTACCCCGAGCAGAATCGGCGACTCCTGGCCCACCTCGCCGCCGAGTTCGCCGTGGTCTCCGAGCAGCCGCCGGGGTCGGCGCCCCTCCGGATCCGCTTCCTCGCGCGCAACCGGCTCATCGCCGCGCTCACCCGCGGCACCGTGCTGGTCGAGGCCGCGCTGCGCAGCGGAGCCCTCAACACCGTCGGCTGGGCCGAGCAGCTGAGCCGCACCGTGATGTGCGTCCCGGGCCCGGTCACCAGCTACACCTCGCAGGGCGTCCACCACTGGTTCCGCCGAGGCAGCTCCACGCTCGTGACGCACGGCTCCGAGGTCCTGGAGCTCGTCGGAGCAGCGGGGGACCACCTCGTCGAGGAGCCCCGGGGCGAGGAGCGACCGCGCGACGCGCTGAGCCCGGCCGACCAACGCCTCCTCGAGTGGGTGCCGGTGAGCCAGCCGGCGGGGGCTGTCTCGATCGCCCGGCTGGGCCAGCTCCACATCCGCGACGCCGTCCCCGCGCTGCGTCGGCTCGAGAGGGCCGGCTTCGTCCGGGAGGAGGTGGACGGCTGGCGACTCGCAGGTGCGCGATGACGCCCGCCCGCGCGCCTACGATCGCGGGGTGAGCGACGGGAGCGGCAGCGGGGCCGGGGGTGGCGAGCCCGGAGGAGTCGAGCCCGGACGCGTCGAGGAGGGCCTGCCCGAGCCCATGGTGCGCCTGCTGGGTGACTATGAGCGCCACCTCGTCTCGGAGCGCGACCTCGCCCCGCACACGGTCCGCGCCTACCTCGGCGACATCGCCGGCCTGCTCGACCACTGCGTCCGCCTCGGGCTCGACGACGTCGCCGAGCTCGACCTCCGCACGCTCCGCAGCTGGCTGGCCAAGATGCAGACGACCGGGCGCAGCCGCACCACGATCGCCCGCCGCGCCACGGCGGCGCGGGTGTTCACCGCGTGGCTGCACCGCACCGACCGCCTGCCGATCGACCCGGGTGCGGCACTCGGCTCCCCCAAGAAGCACAAGACGCTGCCGCCCGTGCTCCGCGCCGACGAGGCGGAGGCGCTGATCCGAGCCGCCGCGGATCTCGCCGACGACGGCACGCCTGTCGGCGTCCGCGACGTGGCGATGCTGGAGCTGCTCTACGCGACCGGCATCCGTGTGGGCGAGCTCGTCGGCCTCGACCTCGACGACGTCGACGCCGAGCACCGGGTGGTGCGGGTGTTCGGCAAGGGCCGCAAGGAGCGTGCCGTTCCCTACGGCACCCCGGCCGGGCGGGCGGTCGAGCGCTGGCTCCGGTCCGGGCGCCCGTCGCTGCGGGTCGAGGGGTCGGGCGCCGCGCTCTTCCTCGGGGTGCGTGGGCGACGGATCGACCAGCGGGCGGTCCGTGACCTGGTGCACCGTCGTGTCGCCGACGTGCCGGGCGCGCCGGACATCGGTCCGCACGGGCTGCGCCACACGGCTGCCACCCACCTGCTCGAGGGAGGTGCCGACCTCCGTTCGGTGCAGGAGTTGCTCGGCCACGCCTCACTCGCCACGACGCAACTCTACACCCACGTCACCACCGACCGGCTGCGTCGGGCCTACCAGCAGGCCCACCCAAGGGCCTGACGGGGCGCCCGGCAGGGGGACCCCGTTCACGGCCCGACGTCGGGCGGCCGCCAGCGTTCCAGTGGGGGAGTCCAGGCGAGACGCACGGCGGGTGGCTCCTCGCGCCACAACGGCAGCAGGCGGACCGGTCCTGCGCCGATGAGGGAGACCGGGTCGAGGTAGTCCTCGCCGCTGATCAGTCCCCAGTGCAGGCACGCCGCGGGAAAGCAGTGGCTGTCGGTGACCGTGAGACGCCCGATCACGTCGTCCGCGGCCACCACCTGGCCCGGTTCTACCGAGGCCACGACCGGCTCATAGGTCGTACGCCGTCCTCCGTGCAGCACGGTGACCACCGGCTTGCCGCCGATCGAGCCGGCGAATCCGATGGTGCCGGGCAACGCCGCCCGCACCGCCTGCCCCGGCGTCCCGGCCAGGTCGACCCCGCGGTGGCCGGAGGCGAAGGGGCTGGGTGGGGGCTCGAAGGGGCGTACGACGTCGGGCTCGGGCTCGAGCGGCCACACGCCGTCCGGCCCGTCGGGACCTGCCGCGACGGGGACGGGGGCGACCAGGAGGATGCCCAGCACCAGGGGCAGGAGGAGGACACCGACGACAGCTCGGACGACAGCTCGCATCCGGAGATCCTGCTCGGGTCCGCCCGGGTCCGCGACGCCGCACGGCCGGGCCTGTGGAGGGTCGGCGTCGACCCGTGGCTGGGGACGCCCAGTGGCTCCGGATTCCACGCTCGGCCGCGCTCAGCGCACGCTCAGCGCCCGGTGCCCAGCGATTCGCTCCCACCGGGTCGGTGGCCTACGATGTGTGGAGCAGTCCTCCCGGACTGACTTCGCACGCTCGCAGACCGCGTCGGAATGCATCCCTGGTTCCGGACCGCCCGTGGGCGTCGGTCCTCAGTTCCCACCAGCTCCACCGGTGCGGATCGGATCGGCGTGTGAGCGTCAGGGCACCCGACACCCGTCGCGTGCATGAACTGAAGACAACAGGAGCAACGCTCCCGGCCCGGCCTGTCGCAAGGTCTGGCACATCGGTGAGCGTCTCCGCGAAAACAGGAGAACCCATGGCAGTCGTCACCATGCGCCAGCTGCTCGAGAGCGGCGTCCACTTCGGTCACCAGACCCGTCGCTGGAACCCCAAGATGTAGCGCTTCTTCATGACCGAGCGCTTCGGCATCTACATCATCGACCTGAAGCAGTCGCTCGCCTACATCGACCGCTCCTACGCGTTCGTCAAGGAGACCGTCGCCAAGGGCGGTGTCGTCATGTTCGTCGGCACCAAGAAGCAGGCCCAGGAGGCGATCGCCGAGCAGGCGACCCGCGTCGG
>NZ_JAOPWY010000047.1 GCF_025965415.1 Nocardioides sp. | reverse complement strand
CCGACACCACCTTCCGCGACGCCCACCAGTCGCTGCTGGCCACCCGCGTCCGCACCCGCGACCTGGTCGCCGTGGCCGACCACGTCGCCCGCACCACCCCGGAGCTGTGGTCGGTCGAGTGCTGGGGCGGGGCGACGTACGACGTGGCGCTGCGCTTCCTCTCCGAGGACCCGTGGGAGCGGCTGGCCGCCCTGCGCGAGGCGATCCCCAACATCGGCCTGCAGATGCTGCTGCGCGGGCGCAACACCGTCGGCTACACGCCGTACCCCACCGAGGTGACCGAGGCGTTCGTGCACGAGGCCGCGGCGACCGGCATCGACGTGTTCCGGATCTTCGACGCCCTCAACGACGTCTCGCAGATGCGCCCGGCCATCGACGCCGTCCGCGCGACCGGGACCTCGGTGGCCGAGGTGGCGCTCTGCTACACCGGCGACCTGTCCTCGCCCACGGAGAAGCTCTACACGCTCGACTACTACCTCCACCTGGCCGAGCAGATCGTCGACGCCGGCGCCCACGTGCTGGCGATCAAGGACATGGCCGGGCTGCTGCGTGCCCCTGCCGCGCGCACCCTGGTCAGCGCGCTGCGCGAGCGCTTCGACCTCCCCGTCCACCTCCACACCCACGACACCCCCGGCGGCCAGCTGGCCACGCTCACCGCGGCGATCGAGGCCGGGGTCGACGCCGTCGACGCCGCCTGCGCGGCGATGGCCGGCACCACCTCGCAGCCCGCGCTGTCGGCGCTGGTCTCCGCGACCGACCACTCCGACCGGGAGACCGGCCTGTCGCTGGCGGCCGTCAACGCCCTCGAGCCCTACTGGGAGGCCACCCGCCGGGTCTACGCGCCGTTCGAGTCGGGCCTGCCCGCCCCCACCGGTCGGGTCTACCGCCACGAGATCCCGGGCGGCCAGCTGTCCAACCTGCGCCAGCAGGCGATCGCGCTGGGCCTCGGGGAGAAGTTCGAGCAGGTCGAGGACATGTACGCCGCGGCCAACGACATCCTCGGCAACGTCGTGAAGGTGACGCCGTCCTCCAAGGTCGTCGGCGACCTCGCCCTCGCCCTCGTCGCGGCCGGCGCCGACCCTCAGGCGTTCGAGGCCGACCCCGCGTCGTACGACATCCCCGACTCGGTCATCGGCTTCCTCAACGGTGAGCTCGGTGACCCGCCCGGCGGCTGGCCGGAGCCGTTCCGCACCAAGGCCCTCGCGGGTCGCGCCTGGAAGCAGGCGAGCGAGAGCCTCACGGCCGAGCAGCAGTCAGGCCTGGCCGCCGACCGGCGCGGGACCCTCAACGAGCTGCTCTTCCCCGGCCCGACGGCGGCGTTCCTCGAGTCGCGCGAGCAGTACGGCGACCTGTCGGTGCTGCCGACCATCGACTACCTCTACGGCCTGCGGCGTGGCGGCGAGCACCCGGTCGAGCTGCGCGAGGGCAAGCAGGTCCTCTTCGGGCTCGAGGCGATCAGCGAGCCCGACGAGCGCGGCCTGCGCAACGTCATGGCGACCATCGACGGCCAGCTCCGGCCGGTGTCGGTGCGCGACCGCAGCGTGTCCGCCGAGGTGGCCTCGACCGAGAAGGCCGACCCCCAGGTCACCGGCCAGGTCGCGGCGCCGTACGACGGCGCGGTGACCGTGACCGTCGCCGAGGGCGACACGGTCGAGGCCGGTCAGACGGTCGCGACCATCGAGGCGATGAAGATGGAGGCCTCGATCACCGCACCGGTCGCGGGCACCGTGAGCCGCCTCGCCGTGCGCACCACGCAGGGCGTCGAGGGCGGCGACCTGGTGCTGGTGATCGGCTAGACCCGGCAGCGCACCCGCTCGCCCCGGAACACCGTCCGGCAGGCGGGGAGGCCGGTGCCGGCCGACGCCGCCGACCAGACCGCCTCGACGGCCGCGGCCACGAGCCGCGGCACGTCCTCGTGCATCGCGTGTCCCGAGCCGAGGCCGACGGCGTGCACGCCGTCGGTGCTGACGCGGGCGAGGCGGTCGTGGCTGCGGTACCACGGTGCGACCCAGCCGCCGCGGGCGTCCTGGCTCAAGACGACCACGGGCAGGTCGCCGAGGTCGATGCGGGCCAGCTCGTCCACCAGCGCGTCCCGGTCGACGCTGCGGCCACCCTCCGCCCAGTCGATGGACGGGTCCGCGAGCGCCGCGGCGGTGAACTGCTCGCGCACCGACGGGTCCTCCAGCACCACTCCGGCGAGGTCCTCGGGGAACTCGGTGGCCCAGGCCTGCGCGACCAGTCCGCCGTAGGACCAGCCGAGCACGACGTACGGCGGCTCGAGGCCCTCGGCCGCCAGCGCGGCCCGCAGGTCGGCGGCCGCGGAGCCCGGCGACGGATCGGGCGCCTCGTCGGGCAGTGGCGGGCTGTCCCCGATGCCGGCGCGGTCGTAGAAGCACGTGCGGGCGGTTCCCGACAGCCGCGAGCGCAGGTCGCGGAAGGTGTCCCCCGACGTGTTCAGGCCGGCGATGAGCACGACGGTCGGGCTCCCGTCGCCGGCGCACTCGACATGGAGGTCGGCGGCCGGCTCGGTCACGGGTGCGACGCTCGTCTGCGGAGTGGCGGTCGGGCGTTCGTCGGAGGAGTCCTCGGCGCAGCCGGAGACCAGCACGCAGGACAGGAGCAGCGCGAGCACGGGTCGCATCAACCCAGTGTGCTCCCGGCCGGGGTCACCTGCACCGCGACGGCCCGGATCCGCAGGTGGTCACCCATGGCGTCGGGAGTGCGCGCCGACTCACCCGGGACGGATGCCTCGCGAGGAGAGCGACTACTGGTTGAGCACCACGACATCGGGATCCGGCTCGGCGTACTCGGTGACCTCCGGCTCCTCGCCGGTGATCGTCGCGTAGACCTCCGCGGCGACGGCCCGCATGCCGTTGATCTTCGGGTGGAAGGGTGCCGCGATGCCGGCCCTGAAACGCGGCCCGTTGACCCACGCCCGGCCCTTGGCGCACACGTCGTGCCCCTCGGAGACCCCCTCCATGTCGACGTACGACGCTCCTGCCGCCGTCGCCCCCGTGCGCAGCGAGTCGTTGAGCAGACCGGCGATCTCGGCGACCGGACCCAGCACGTCGGCCGTCACGCCGACCGCGCGGCAGGTGCCCTCGGTCGGCAGGATGTCGGGATAGCCCACGACGTAGACCGTGGCCGCCGGCGCCACATCCCGGATGCGGGTCACCGCCTGCTCGATCCGGCCGGCGACCTTGCGGGCAGACGCCCTCAGGTCGTCGACGGGGCAGGGGGCGCCGTCCTGGCACTTGATCAGCGAGTCGTAGATCGCGAAGTCGTTGCCGCCCATGCCAAGGGTCACGAGGTCGGTGCCGGCGGAGAGCGCGTCGAGCTGCGGGGCCGTGGTCTTGCCGTCGAACATCAGCATCCGGTCGTAGAGGTCCGCGGTGACGGCGGCCGAGCAGGTGACGTCGGTGTAGCTCGCGACGTCGAGCCAGTCGGCGAGGAAGGCGGGGTAGTTGTCGCGCGAGCGCGCACACCCGGTCGGGTCGGTGCGCATCGTGCCGATGAACGGCCCGGCCGAGAAGGAGTCGCCCATCGCGACGTAGTCGATGGTCGAGGTGGCCTCGGTCTCGACGGTGAGGTCCGGAAGCGGGGCGCCGCTGTCGGTCGCCTCACCGGCCTGGCAGCCGGCGGCGAGGGCGAGGGCCGCGAGGAGCACGGCCAGCCGTCGTGGACCGATCACTGGCGGACCTGTCCCTTCTGCCGTGGCACGACCGAGAAGGTGAACCAGTCGGAGTTGAGCCCGAAGTAGGACCGGACGGTGTCACCGTCGACGCGGGCCGTGCCCGTCGTGCCGATGAAGGCCATGTCGGTGACCCGGCCGCCCCAGTCGCCGTTGCCGTCGCGGGTGGTGACCTCGATGCTGGTCAGGTCGCCGATCGCGGGCCAGTGCGCCTCGACCTGCGTGTCATCGATCGTCTCGGTCCAGGTGGAGTACGTGGGGTTGGCGAGCCCGTCGTAGGGGTCGGCCTGCGCGACGAGGTAGGGCATCGAGCCGGCCGAGGAGAAGCCGCCGTTGCTCGCGGAGAACTGGGTGAAGGCGGGGCGGCCGTCGTAGTAGAGACCCTGCTTGGACGTGGCCTGGATCGCGGCCGTCGCGGCCGGGTGCTCGACGTCGGCGCCGCCGTAGACCTGGCACTGCGTGGTGTCGCAGAGGTCGTAGTGGGCAGCCGTGGGGTGGGAGCGCTCGAACGCGGCGTAGGTGCGGGCGGCGACCGACTGCGCGCTGACCGCGGCCGGCTCCCACAGCGCGGGGACCTCCTGCGGCACGACGCCGCGGAGGTAGGCCTCCATGCTGAGCCGGTTGACGGTCTGGCGCTTGCCCTGGCGCGGCGCCACCGACTGGAGGGTGCCGCGGTAGTCGCGCCGGGTGCCGGGCAGCACCAGGGTCAGGAGGCCGTCGACGGAGGAGAACTCCGCCTCGCCCGGGACCTTCTTCCAGGTCCTCCAGCGCGGACCCTTGGTCCACTGCACCGCGGTGTCGCTGCCGGCCGCCACCAGCCGCCACTTCTTCGCCGCGAGCGGCGGGAGCCGCCAGGAGCGCGTGCGCGCGAGGCTGGTGACCTTGAGACCACGCTCGGCGACCACCTGCACGTCGCGTCCGGTGTCGGCCGTGATCAGCACGCGGACCTTGCCGCCGATGGCTCCCCACGTCGTGCCGGGGTAGTAGAACTCGTCGATCTGCTGCCACGTCAGCCCCTGCTGGGCCGCACCCAGCGCGCCGTACTGCGAGAGGCCGTGGCCGTGCCCGTAGCCGTGCCCGGTCAGCGTGATCGCGGTGCTGCCAGGGGTCGCCCACGTCTCGACCTTCGTGCGCGGCTCCGCGTGGGAAGCGGCGTCGGCGGGCAGGACGGGCAGCAGCAGCGCGCTCGCGAGGACGGCGAGCAGCAGCCGGGCTGGGCGTGTACGGAGCATGGTGTGGGCTCTCCCCCGAGAATCGACGAACAGAACCACTGAGCGTACAGGCGCTCGGCGAACCTCCGCAGCGGACCTCGTACGCCGTCCGGCGGGCGTGCGAGACTCGCGACATGTTCGGGGGACGCAGGCGACGGCGCGAGGAAGAGCTCGCCGCCAAGGACCGCTGGCGCGTCGCGCGCAAGCTGATGGACGAGGACGTCACCGTGCTCGGCGAGCAGGTGGCCGAGCTCCACGTCGACACCCTGGGCGACGACCTCGACGCGACGGCGCACGACCACTACCGGCGCGCGCTGGAGAGCTACGACCAGGCCAAGCAGCTCCTCACCGCCAGCGAGACCGCCGAGGACGTCATCACCATCGAGCAGGTCGTCGCCGATGCGCGCTACCACCGCGCGACCGCTGGGCCGTGGCACCTCGCCGGCAGCGTGAGCGGCGCGATCGACGCGGGCGCGCAGCTGGCGAAGTCGGCCGGCCACGGCGTCCACGGCCAGCAGAACCTGGCCCAGGTCTACCTCAACCAGACCACCGGTGGGAGCAACACCGGCTACGGCGGCTGACTCAGACCCGGTGCAACCGGCGCGCGGCCTCGGCGATCGAGCCGCTCATCGAGGGGTAGACGGTGAAGGCGTGCGCCAGCTGGTCCGCCGTGAGCGACTCCGCCACTGCGATCGACACCGGGTGGATCAGCTCGGAGGCGCGCGGTCCGACGACCACTCCCCCGACCACGATGCCCGTGCCGGGACGGCAGAACAGCTTCACGAAGCCGTCGCGCACGCCCTGCATCTTGGCCCGGGCGTTGCCGGCCAGCGGGAGCATGACGACCTCGGCGGTGATCTCGCCGGCGTCGACGGCCTGCTGCGACCAGCCGACCGTGGCGATCTCGGGCGAGGTGAAGACGTTGGAGGAGACCTTCTTGAGGTCGAGCGGTGCGACCGCGTCACCCAGGAAGTGCCACATCGCGATCCGGCCCTGCATGGCCGCGACCGAGGCCAGCATCAGCACGCCGGTGCAGTCGCCGGCGGCGTAGATGCCGCGCGCCGAGGTCCGCGACACCCGGTCGACGGTGATGAAGCCGCCCTCACCTGTGGCCACCCCCGCCTCCTCGAGGCCCAGGTCGGCGGTGTTGGGGATCGAGCCCAGCGCGAGGATGCAGTGGCTGCCGGTGACCGTACGGCCATCGGTGAGGGTCACGGTCACGGTGTCGCCCTCACGGGTCACCGACTGCATGCGCGACTGGCCGAGCACGTGCATGCCTCGGCGGGTGAGCACGTCCTCGAGCACCGCCGACGCGTCGGCGTCCTCACCGGGCAGCACCCGGTCGCGGCTGCTGACCAGGGTGACGTCGATGCCGAGCGAGAGGTAGGCGCTGGCGAACTCGGCGCCGGTGACGCCCGAGCCGACCACGATCAGCTTCTCCGGCACCTCGGTGAGGTCGTAGACCTGCTCCCAGGTGAGGATCCGCTCGCCGTCGGGCTGGGCCGACGGCAGCGTGCGCGGCGCCGCGCCCGTCGCCACGATGATCGCGTCGGCCTGCAGGGTCTCCTCGCCGTCGGCACCGCTGACGGTGACCGTGAGGTCCCGCCCGAGGCGGCCGCGACCGGTCAGGACGCGTACGCCGTCCCGGTCGAGGCGGGCCGCGATGTCGGTCGACTGGTCGGCCGCGAGCTGCTTGACGCGCGCGTTGACCCGCGCCAGGTCCACCGAGATGGTCGTCGCGGCGTCGCCCTGGTGGTCGTGGAAGTTGACCCCGAGCTCCTGCGCCGTCGACATGTCCGTCATCAGCTCGGCCGTCGCGATCAGCGTCTTGCTCGGCACGCAGTCGGTGAGCACCGCGGAGCCACCCACGCCGTCGGTGTCGACGATCGTGACCTCGGCGCCGAGCTGTGCCGCGACGTGCGCGGCCTCGTAGCCGCCGGGTCCGCCACCGACGATGACGATGTGGTCGACCATCAGAAGTTGATCATGTGGCCGGCGATGCCGTGGACGGCCTCCTTGACGGCCTCACCCAGGGTCGGGTGCGCGAAGACGTTGCGGGCCACCTCGTCGGCGGTGAGGTCCCAGTGCTGGGCCAGGGTCAGCACCGGCAGGAGCTCGGTCACGCTGGGGCCGATCATGTGCGCGCCGATGATCTCGTTGTGCTCGGCGTCGGCGACCACCTTCACGAAGCCGATCGGCTCGCCCAGGCCCATCGCCTTGCCGTTGGCGCTGAAGGGGAACGACGCCGTCTTCACGTCGTAGCCCCTCTCCTTGGCCTGCGCCTCGCTGTAGCCGAACGACGCGATCTGCGGGTTGCAGTAGGTCG
Organism: Nocardioides sp.; assembly: GCF_025965415.1. Classification (GTDB taxonomy): domain Bacteria; phylum Actinomycetota; class Actinomycetes; order Propionibacteriales; family Nocardioidaceae; genus Nocardioides. The sequence continues at coordinate 11,380 of NZ_JAOPWY010000047.1, read as the reverse complement.
CGCGCGGGACGAAGTCGAACGCGACCGGCATGGTCTCGGCCCCGTTGATCGTCTCGGCGGCCACGATGCCCATCGCCTCGGCGACGTGGGCGAGCATCATCTTCCCGGTGCAGTCGCCGATGGCGTACACGTGGTCGACGTTGGTGCGACCGAAGTCGTCGATCTCGATCGCGCCGCGCTCGGAGACGCTCACGCCCGTGTTCTCCAGGCCGTAGCCCTTCGTGCGCGGGGCGAAGCCGAAGGCGGCGAGGAACTTGCCGGCCTCGAGCACCTGCTCGTCGCCTCCCGCCGCCGGGGCGACGGTGACCTTGACGCCGGAGCCGGTGTCCTCCACCTTCTTGACCGCGGTCGAGGTGAGCACCTTCACGCCGAGCTTCTTGTAGTGCTTGGCGAGCTCCTTGGAGATGTCGGCGTCCTCGGTCGGGACCATCCGGTCGAGGAACTCCACGATCGTCACGTCGACGCCGAAGTTGGCCATGACGTAGGCGAACTCGACGCCGATCGCACCGGAGCCGCCGATGATGATCGACTCGGGCAGCTGGTCGTTGAGGATCTGCTACTCGTAGGTGACGACGTTCTCGCTGAGCTCGACGCCCGGCACCAGACGCACGGTAGCGCCGGCGGCGATGATCAGGTTGTCGAACGTGTAGGACGCCTTGTTGCCGTCCTTCTCGACGTCGATCCCGGTCGGACCGGTGAGGGTGCCCCAGCCGTCGATCTCGGTGATCTTGTTCTTCTTCATCAGGAAGTGGACGCCCTTGACGATGCCGGCGCTCACGTCGCGGCTGCGCTTGTGGGTCGGGCCGAAAGCCATGGTGGCGTCGCCCTCGATGCCGAACTTCGCCTTCTCGTGCTGGAGCGTGTGCGCCAGCTCGGCGTTCTTGAGCAGCGCCTTGGAGGGGATGCAGCCGACGTTGAGGCAGACACCTCCCCAGTACTTCTCCTCCACCACGGCCACCTTCTGGCCGAGCTGGGCTGCGCGGATCGCGGCGACGTAGCCACCGGGGCCGGCGCCGAGGACGAGGGTGTCGAAATGCGAGTCGGTCACGCTCCCAGCGTAGTTGTCCACCTCGCGCCGAGACCACCCGAGGTCCGGGCTCGGTAGCCTGTGGCCCGTGACGCTCTACGCCGCCTACGGGACGAACCTCGATCCCGCCCGCATGAGCGAGCGCTGCCCGCACTCGATCCTCCAGTCCACGGGCTGGCTGACGGGGTGGCGGATGACGTTCGGCGGCGAGGAGCACGGCTGGGACGGAGCACTGTCCACGATCGTCCAGGACCCCTTCGAGCAGGTCTTCGTCGCGGTCTACGACGTCACGCCCGAGGACGAGCGCGCGCTCGACGGCTGGGAGTCCGCCGACACCGGCCTCTACCGCAAGACCAAGGTGCGGGTGTCGACCATGACGGGTGAGGTCGTCGTGTGGGCCTACGTCCTCGACGCCTACGAGGGCGGCCTGCCGTCCGCGTCCTACCTCGGCGTCCTCGCCGACGCGGCCGATGCCGCCGGGGCCCCCGAGGACTACGTCGCCGCCCTGCGCCGCCGCAGCTGCCGCTCGACCGGGCTCTGATCACCGCCCCGGACCGCTGGCCCTAGAGTTCGGCCCATGAGCGACCAGACGCCGTACGAAGCCGCCTCCGCTGCCGCTGCCAAGCTCGCCGAGCTCACCGGTGTCGAGCGACACGACATCGCCCTGGTGCTGGGGTCCGGGTGGCTGCCGGCCGTCGACGCCCTCGGCGAGGCCACCGCCGAGATCGACACCACCGACCTGCCCGGCTTCAGCGCCGCCGCGGTCGCCGGCCACAGCGGCAAGATCCGCTCCATCAAGAACGGTGACCGCAACCTGCTGGTCTTCCTCTCCCGCACCCACTTCTACGAGGGCAAGGGTGTCGCGGCAGTCGTCCACCCGATCCGTACGGCGGCCGCGGCCGGCTGCTCGGCGATCGTCCTCACCAACGGCTGCGGCGGTCTCAAGCCGGGCTGGGAGCCGGGCCAGCCGGTGCTGATCTCCGACCACATCAATCTCACCGCGACGAGCCCGATCGTCGGCGCCAACTTCGTCGACCTCACCGACCTCTACAGCCCGCGCCTGCGCGCGATGTGCCAGGAGATCGACCCGAGCCTCGACGAGGGCGTCTACGTCCAGTTCCCCGGCCCCCACTACGAGACGCCCGCCGAGGTGCGGATGGCCGGTGTCCTCGGCGGCCACCTCGTCGGCATGAGCACCACGCTCGAGGCCATCGCCGCCCGCGAGGCCGGCATGGAGATCCTCGGCATCAGCCTGGTCACCAACCTCGCCGCCGGCCTGAGCGGCGCGCCGCTCGACCACACCGAGGTCCTCGAGACGGGCAGGGCGGCCGCGAGCCGGATGGGCGGCCTGCTCAGCCAGGTCGTCGCCAAGATCTGATGCGCGTCCTGGTCTCGGGAGCCGCGGGCAGCCTCGGCCGGGTGATCACGGTCGGGCTGCTCGAGAACGGCCACGACGTCGTCGGCCTCGACCTGGTGCCGGCCCCGGAGGGCACGCCGTTCGCCTGGCACGAGGCCGACTGTGCCGACCCCGACGCGGTCGCCGCGGTGTTCGCCGAGGAGCGGCTGGACGCGGTCGTCCACCTGGCCGGTGCGCCGGAGGAGCTGTCCCTGCCCGACGAGCTCACCTCCCACGTCGTCACGACGGCGGCGCTGCTCGATGCGATGGTCGCCCACCGGGTGCCGCGGATCGTCTACGCCTCCTCCAACCATGCGGTGGGTCGCACCCCGCGCGCGGACGGCGAGCTCACCGAGCGCGCCCTCCCCCGGCCCGACACCTACTACGGCGTCGCCAAGGTCGCGGCCGAGGCCTTGCTGCGGCTCTTCGCCGACCGCCACGGCATCGACGCGGTGTCGTGCCGGATCGGGTCCTTCCTCGAGGAGCCGACCAGCGTGCGCGGCCTGTCCACCTGGCTGTCGCACGGCGACGGCGTACGCATGGTCGAGGCGGCGCTCACCGCTCCCGCACCCGGCTTCGCCGTGCTCTACGGCATCAGCGCCAACACCCGCGGCTGGTGGGACCTCGAGCCCGGTCGCCGCCTGGGCTACGAGCCGCTCGACGACGCCGAGGACTTCGCCGACCGGGTCGGGGCCGGCCCCGACGACGAGGCCGAGGCCGAGCACGTCGGCGGCCCGTTCGCGCTCGCCCGGTTCCACCGCCCCGCGCTGGGCTGACCGGGAGCGGCGCCGCCCCTTGACTTGGAGCGCACTCCAAGTCGGACACTGGGCGGGTGACGAGCCTGAGCATCGCCGAGGCGGCCGAGCAGACCGGGCTGACCGCCCACACCCTGCGCTACTACGAGCGCGACGGGCTCCTCCTCCACACGGTCGAGCGCGCCTCGTCGGGCCACCGCCGCTACACCGACGACGACCTGCGCTGGATCGAGATGGTCACCCGGCTCCGCTCCACCGGCATGCCGGTCCGCGACGTACGCCGCTATGCCGCCCTGGTGCGCGAGGGGCCGGGCAACGAGGCCGAGCGCCTCGCCCTCCTGCTCGCCCACCGCGAGGTCGTCGAGCGCCAGCTGGCCGAGGTCGGCTCCCACCTGCGCGCCATCGACCACAAGATCGCGCTCTACGAGAACACGGTGTCGCCCACTCCCTGACGAAGGGTGAGGCCCCCTTGACTTGGAGTGCACTCCAAGGAGCACTGTGGAGGACATGACCATCCAGAAGCGACAGATCGGCTCCCTGACCGTCTCGTCCCTCGGCCTCGGCTGCATGGGGATGTCGGAGTTCTACGGCACCCCCGACGAGCAGGGCGGCACCGACACCATCCACCGGGCGCTGGACCTCGGCGTCACGTTCCTCGACACCGCCGACATGTACGGCCCCTTCACCAACGAGAAGCTCGTGGGCAAGGCCATCGCCGGGCGCCGCGACGAGGTCCAGCTCGCCACCAAGTTCGGCAACGAGCGCCTCCCCGACGGCACCATGGTCGGCATCAACGGCCACCCGGACTACGTACGCTCCGCCTGCGACGCCTCGCTCCAGCGGCTCGGCGTCGACCACATCGACCTCTACTACCAGCACCGCGTCGACAAGACCGTGCCGATCGAGGAGACCGTCGGCGCCATGGCCGAGCTCGTCCAGGCCGGCAAGGTCCGCCACCTCGGGCTCTCGGAGGCCTCGGCGGCCAACATCCGCAAGGCCCACGGCGTCCACCCGATCACCGCGCTCCAGACGGAGTACTCGCTGTTCACCCGCGACCTCGAGGACGAGATCCTGCCGATCATCCGCGAGCTCGGCATCGGCCTCGTGCCCTACTCCCCGCTCGGTCGCGGCCTGCTGACCGGCGCGATCTCCGCGGACACCGGCGCCGACGGCGAGCAGGACCGGCGCCGCTCGGAGTACTTCCCCCGCTTCCAGGGCGAGGCGCTCGACGCCAACCTCGCCCTCGTGGAGAAGGTGCGCGAGATCGCCGCGGCCAAGGGCTGCACGCCCGGCCAGCTCGCGCTCGCCTGGGTGCTGGCGCAGGGCGACGACGTCGTGCCCATCCCCGGCACCAAGCGGGTGCGCTACCTCGAGGAGAACGTCGGGGCCACCGACGTCGAGCTCACCGACGACGACCTCGCCGCCCTCGAGCAGGCCGTGCCGCGCGACGCCGTCGTCGGCGACCGCTACGGCAACATGGGCTCGATCGACGCCTGAGACCTCCGGCAACGCGGGGGCCGGGACGGCGCCTGGGTTTCAGACCTAGGTGGCAGCGATCCCGACCTGGCCCTCGCGGAAGGCGTCCACGAAGAGGGCGTGGTCCTCACGGACCTTCACCGCGTAGGCGATCCCCCAGTCACAGAGCCAGGAGACGTAGTCCTTGCGCCGGCCCTCGAGCGAGCGGGCGATCGCCTCCTCGACCTGGAAGTCGACGAGGTCCTGCTCACTGTCCTCGTCGGAGGCGCAGTGGATCTTCGCGGTGGCCCGACCGAGCAGCTCGACGACGGCGCCCATGTCGGCCGGCTCGTTGATCTCACCCCAGTCGAGGTCCACCTCGTAGGGCGAGACCTCCGAGACGACGTAGCCCACGCCCCCGACGCGGGTGTGCCCCAGCAGCGGGTCGGTGTGCACCTGGAGCGCGCGCTGGCTGACGGCCGTGCGATGCCCCTCGTGCTCGAAGTAGGCGTCGACCTCGCTGGTGTCGACGAACCGGCTGAGCGCGGGGACGTTGGCCTGCTTCATGCTCAGCACCACGTCGTTGTCGAGGGCCTGGCTGTAGCCCTCGACCAGCACGTTGTACGCCGGCAGGCCGGCGCTGCCGATGCCGAAGCCGGACTTCCCGACGACGTCGCGCAGCTCGTAGAAGAGCTCGCGGTCGAAGCGCTTGGACTGCGGGATCGTGTCGAGGTAGGCGCGGAAGGCGGCCACCACCTCCGCCCGCTCCTCGCGCGGGAGCCGGCGGGTGCTGCCGTCCTCGCTGAAGCGGCGTACGCCCTTCGTCAGCACCGTCATGCCGTCGAGCAGGTCGGCGCGCCGCATGGCGCGGGCCTCCTCCAGCGCGACGAGCACCGGCCCGTCGGCGCTGTCGAGCCGGATCTCGAAGTCGTCGTCGGAGTCGGAGGCGACGTAGTGGTTGACCTGCGCGAGGTAGGAGCGGGCGTAGCGCGCGATGAGCTTGCGGATGGCGTCCTCGGGGAGCGCCTTCTGCCACGCCACCAGCGCCAGGCTCGCGGCGAACCGCTGGAGGTCCCACGTGAAGCGGCCGACGTACGCCTCGTCGAAGTCGTTGATGTCGAAGACCAGGCGGCCGTCGGAGTTGAGGTAGGTGCCGAAGTTCTCGACGTGGAGGTCCCCGTGGATCCAGATCCGCTCGGCACCGTGGCGCGACCAGTCGTCGGTCTCCGACGTGACGTCGTTGTAGAACAGGCACGCCGTGCCCCGGTAGAACGCGTGGGGGTCACTGGCCATCTTGCGGTACTTCGCCCGGAAGGCCACCGGATCCGCCCGCATGAGCGGCGCGAACGCATCTCGCAGGACGTCGACGATCTCGGTGGTCCGGGTGCGCGCAGCCATGTCGGCACTCTAGGTGCGCGCGGCAGCGGGGCGGTCGATAGATTGTGGCCATGGCAACCACACAACTCGGCGACAACACCGTCAACACCGTGGGCGAGCTCCCCGCGGTCGGCTCGCAGGCACCCGGCTGGGACCTGGTGGGACTGAAGTTCCAGCCGGTCACCGACGCCGACGTCGCAGGCAGGCGCGTCGTCCTCAACATCTTCCCGAGCATCGACACCGGCGTGTGCCAGGCGAGCGTGCGCAAGTTCAACGAGCTCGCCGGCGGGCTGGACAACACGACCGTCGTCAACGTCTCGGTGGACCTTCCCCTGGCGCAGGCGCGGTTCTGCGGCGCCGAGGGCATCGACGACGTCGAGGTCGGCTCGGCGTTCCGCTCGTCCTTCGGTGAGGACTACGGCGTCGCGATGGCCGACGGCGGCTGGCAGGGCATGCTCGCCCGCGCGGTCGTCGTCCTCGACACCGACCGCACCGTGCTCCACACCCAGCTCACCGACGCCATCGGCGTCGAGCCCGACTACGACGCCGCGGTCGCCGCTCTCTCCTGACCTTGCGCTGCGAGCGGTGCGTCAGGCAGGTTCGGCCGGCCCGCAACCTGTCTCACGCACCGCCGGGCGGCGTCACTGGCGCGAGGCCAGCCAGTCGTGCTCCACCTGCGGCAGCACCTCGGCCCGGAGGAAGACTCCGGCCAGGTCCTTGTCGCCCATCGCGGCCCTGAAGAACATCGGCACGGTGAGGCCGTGCCCGGGACGGTGCACGACCTCGATCGGGTCGCCCGTCGCGATGGAGCCGGCCTCGCGGACGGCGAGGTAGGCGCCGGTGCGCCCGCGCTCGGCGAAGCGCTTCACCCACCGGCGCTCGGCCATGTGCTTGGCGAAGGTCGCGCACGGCACCCGTGGTCCGCACACCTCGAGCAGGGTGTCGCCGACACGCCACTGCTCGCCCACCTCGGCGGCGTCGACGTCGAGCCCGGTCGTGGTGAGGTTCTCGCCGAACATCCCGTCGGCCAGCTCGCGGTCGAGCTGCTCGGCCCACCAGTCGATCTCCTCGCGGGCCACGGCGTAGACCGCCTGGGTCTCGCCGCCGTGGTGCTTGCGGCTCCCGATCTCGTCACCGACCACCCCGCTGCCGAGACCGCCCCGCTTCGGCCCCGGGTCACGGACCTCGATCCGGTCGACCGGGTGCTTGCGGATGGCGCTGGGCCGCCGCATGCCGGGCACCTCGGCCAGGGCGCCGGCGTTGACGGAGCGGACGAGGGCGATCACGCGACCACGCTATCGGGGCGCGCGCACGCGCTGCCTCCGGACGTCAGGAGTCGCCGGTGTGGCAGACCGCCTCGATGTTGTTGCCCTCGGTGTCGCGGACGAAGGCGCCGTAGTAGCCGGGGTGGTACTCCGGCCACAGCCGCGGCTCGTGCAACGACTCGGCGCCGGCGGCCACGGCCTCGGCGTGCCAGGCCCGCACCGTCGCGGCGTCGGGGGCGGTGAAGGCGACGTGCACCTCCCGATTGGGCCCGACACCCTCGAAGGTGCTGATCCAGAAGTCAGGCCCCTCGGTGCCGTAGCCGATGGCGACGCCGACGTCCATGACCCTGCGGTGGCCGAGCACACCCAGCACTCGGTCGTAGAACGCCGCCGCCCGAGCCAGGTCGGTGCAGTTGATGCCCAGGTGATCGATCATGGTCAGATCCTGCCAGCGCCCGCCGACATCGGAGGGGGATAGCGTGCGCCCATGACCGATCTGACCCCCCTGCTCGAGTGTGCCCGCGCGTGGGCTGCAGAGGACCCCGACGAGCAGACCCGCACCGAGCTGGAGTCGGTGATCGCCGCCGCGGAGCGCGGCGAGCAGACCGACCTGGCCGACCGCTTCGCCGGCACCCTCGAGTTCGGCACCGCGGGCCTGCGCGGAGCGCTCGGGGCCGGTCCCAACCGGATGAACCGGGTCGTGGTCACGCGCGCGGCGGCCGGCCTGGCGGCGTACCTCGCTGACACCGGTCACCGGGGCGGCTCCGTGGTGATCGGCTTCGACGCCCGCCACAACTCCGACGTCTTCGCCCGCGACACCGCCGAGATCATGACCGGCGCCGGCTTCAAGGCCCTCGTGATGCCGCGCACGCTGCCGACCCCGCTGCTCGCCTTCGCGATCCGCGAGCTCGGCTGCGCCGCCGGCGTGATGGTCACCGCCAGCCACAACCCTCCGGAGGACAACGGCTACAAGGTCTACCTCGGCGACGGCAGCCAGATCGTGCCGCCGGCCGACGTCGAGATCGCCGGGCGCATCGCCGCGGTCGGGCCGATCGCCGACCTCCCCCGGGGCGACGCCGGCAAGCTCGTCGGCGAGGAGATCGTCGACAACTACCTCGACACCGCCGCGGGCCTCGCCGAGGACGGGCCCCGCGACCTCCGCATCGTCTACACGCCTCTCCACGGCGTCGGAGGTACGACGGTCGCGCAGGTGCTGGAGACGGCCGGGTTCGACGCTCCCGACATCGTCGCGGAGCAGGAGCACCCCGACCCCGACTTCCCGACCGTCGCCTTCCCCAACCCCGAGGAGCCGGGCGCGATGGACCTGGCGATGGCGCTGGCGGCGCAGACGCGCGCCGACATCGTCGTCGCCAACGACCCCGACGCCGACCGCTGCGCCGTGGCTGTCCCCGACGCGCACGGCTGGAGGATGCTCCGCGGCGACGAGGTGGGCGCCCTCCTGGCCCACCACCTGCTCGCCCGCGGGCGCACCGGGACCTACGCCAACTCGATCGTGTCCTCCAGCCTGCTCGGCAAGATGGCCGCGGCCGCCGGGCAGCCGCACGAGGAGACCCTCACCGGCTTCAAGTGGATCGGTCGCGTCGAGGACCTGGCCTTCGGCTACGAGGAGGCGCTGGGCTACTGCTGCGACCCCGAGCACGTGAAGGACAAGGACGGCGTCTCCGCGCTGCTGCTCGTGTGCGAGCTCGCCGCCCAGGCGAAGGCCGCGGGCCGTGGGCTCATCGACATCCTGGACGACATCGCGCACGAGTTCGGCCTGCACGCCACCGACCAGCTGTCGGTGCGCTTCGACGACCTCTCCGACATCCCGGCGACCATGGACCGCCTGCGTGCGACCCCGCCGACCAGCCTCGGCGGCCTCGCCGTCGAGCGGATGGAGGACCTCTCGGAGGGCTCGGCGCAGCTGCCGCCCACCGACGGCCTGCGCTACACCCTGGCCGAGGGTGCGCGGGTGATCGTGCGACCGAGCGGCACCGAGCCCAAGGTGAAGTGCTACCTCGAGGTGGTCGTCCCGGTCGGCGACGACGCGGACGGTGGCGTCGACGCGGCCCGGATCTCCGCAGCCGGACGGCTCGACGCGATCAAGACCGACCTCCGCGGCTCGGCCTTCGGCGGCTGAGGTGCACGCACGGCTCCCGGTCGCGGCCGTCGCGGCGCTGCTCCTCCTCACCGGCGCCGCGCCGACGGCGTCGTACGCCGACGACGGGCCGCGCACCTGGCAGGTCGGACCGACCCGTGCCCTCACCACGCCCAGTGCCGCCGCGGCGGTGGCCGGCGACGGCGACACCGTCCTGATCGACGCCGGCACCTATGCCGGTGACGTCGCCACCTGGACCCAGGACGACCTCACCCTGCGCGGGGTCGGGGGCCGCGCCCACCTGCGCGCCGACGGCCAGAACGCCCAGGGCAAGGCGATCTGGGTGATCGCCGGCGACCGCGCGCGCGTGGACCGCATCGAGTTCAGCGGCGCGACGGTGCCCGACCAGAACGGCGCCGGCATCCGGCAGGAGGGCACCGACCTCACCGTCACCCGCAGCTGGTTCCACGACAACCAGAACGGCATCCTCACCGGCGCCGACCCCGACAGCGACATCGTCATCCGGCGCTCGCGGTTCTTCCGCAGCGGCGCCGGAGACGGCTACACCCACAACCTCTACGTCGGTGCCGTCCGCTCGCTCACCGTCACGGGCAGCTGGCTGTGGGGCGCCGACGTCGGCCACGAGCTCAAGTCGCGCGCGGCGCGCAACACCATCGTCGCCAACCGCATCGACGACGCCGACGCGACCGCGAGCTACTCGATCGACCTCCCCAACGGCGGCCTCTCCCTGGTCGCGGGCAACGTCGTCGTCCAGGGCCCGCGCTCGGAGAACCCGACCCTCGTCTCCTACGGCGCCGAGGGGCTCAGCAACCCCTCCCACCGGCTCTGGGTGGTCCACAACACCTTCGTCAACCGGCGCACCTCCGGCACGTTCGTCACCCTCGCCGACGGCAGCCGCGCCCGGGTCCGCAACAACCTGCTGGTCGGGCCCGGCGACCTCACCGGTCCCGTGACGGCCGCGGCCCGCGCCAACAAGCGCGTCGGCACCAGCGGGTTCGTCGATGCGACCGCCAACGACTTCCGCCTGCTGGCCGGCTCCCCCGCGGTCGACCGCGGCGTCGCCGTCCCGCGCCGCTGGCGGCCCCGCTGGGAGTACGTCCACCCGGCCGGGCTCGTCCGCCGTACGACGGTGGGTCGCACCGACCTCGGCGCCTACGAGCTCCGCTGAGCCACCCGTCATGTCCATGCACGCACCGATGACCGCGCCCGTTCGACCCGGAGGACCGAGCCGTGCCCGACCGGCCTGAGATCGTCTGCCTCTGCGGGTCCTCCCGCTTCGTGGACGAGATGCGTGCCGCGAACCGCGACCTGACCTTCGCCGGCGTCATCGTCGTCGCGCCCGGCGAGGCGGACGAGGTGGTCACGCCGGAGCAGAAGCTCGCCCTCGACGCCCTCCACCTGAGCAAGATCGACCTGGCCGACCGCGTCCTGGTCGTCAACCCCGGCGGGTACGTCGGGGAGTCCACGAGGCGGGAGATCGCCCACGCCCGCGCCACCGGCAAGCCGGTCTCGTTCACCGATCCCGTCTGACCGGCAGCCGCTTCGCGGTGCGCGGGGCCCGCACCGGGCCTAGGGCTTGCGCACCCGGTTCGCGTGGAACTCGGCGACGCCGAGCCGCATGCCGCCGCTCTGCTCCGGGGCCGAGCGCAACGGGTCACCGCCCGCGACGAGCCGCTTCTGGCGGCGGTAGGACCAGATGACCGACGCCACGTAGGCGACCGCGAGCAGGGCGACCACGACACCGAACCACACCCAGAACGTCATGACCTGATGCTGCCCGCGGGTGAGCCGCGGCAAACCCGGTGTCAGCGGGGGATGTCAGGGTGTGCCCATGACCAGGGTCTCGCTCTCGCGGCTGCCGGGCGAGCGCGTGCTGGTCGTCGACGGTGACGTCGAGCGTGAGGTCGCGGTGGCCGACCTCCCGGCCTACGTGAGCGAGCGGGAGGTCACGACGCCGCGGTGGGTGTGGGACGACACCGCCCGGTG
>NZ_JAOPWY010000038.1 GCF_025965415.1 Nocardioides sp. | reverse complement strand
TCGGCGGCGTCGCGACCGCGCTCGGCGGCGTCGGCGCGACGGGCCTCCTGGCCGCGCTTGAGGGTCTGCTCGGCGGCGTTCTTCTGCGCCGACGACAGGGCGCGCTCGAGGACGTCGAGGGCCTCTTCGCGCTCGGTGATCTTGCGCCGCATGTCGGCGGCGAAGGCGGCCGACTCGGCCGTACGACGCTCGGTGAGCGCGCGGTACTCCTGGGCCTGGACGGCGCGGTCCTGCGCGGCCTCGCGGCGGGCCGCCATCAGCTCGGAGTGGGTGATGCGGGTCGCCGCGGCACCCGCGAGCACGGCGAGGACCGCGGCCACAGCGGTGAAGCCGGCCGACGAGGACGCCACGGCGGCGATCACGATCGCGGCGGCGACGGCGAGCAGGGCGACGGCAACCCCCAGCCGCGTGCTGCGCTGGCGACGGCGAGCAGGCGTGCGGGACGCCTGTGACTGCTGGGGCTGCTGGGAAGACATGGGGTCAGACTAGGGCCGCGGCCGCCCGCCGTCGGTGCGACACGCACGCTCGAGGACGAGCGAGGCGAGCGTCACCCCGGCCGCCGCGAGGGCCGCGACGGCCGAGCGGAGGATCCACCGGTCGGCGTACTGCGATGCGTCCCCCAGCCAGCTGACGGCGTAGCCGACGTAGCCGGCCGTGATCACGGCACCGGCGAGTGCGCAGGCGCGAGCCAGCACCAGCCGGTTGACGGCCTGGTGCGGCTCGAGCCGCTCGTGGCGCACCTGCACGGTCTGCCAGGTGTGCCAGGCGAGGTAGGCCATGATCCCGGCGACGAGGACGAGGGCCAGCGCCTGCGGCCACGACACGAGGGGCGCGTGGCCGAGGACCCGGCTGCCCAGCGGGTGGGTGCCCCACCCGAGCGCCAGGCCGACCACGACGCACACCGTGAGCGCCCGGGGCGAGGTGGGGCGGAGCGTGCCGGGCGGCTCCGGCGGCTCGTCCGGTCCGGGCTCGGTCATTCGGGGTCCCCGCGGCGTCGTGCGGGGCAGCGCAGCGGAGGAGCAGGACGTCGGGGGGTGATCACTCGACCTCGAGCGAGAGGTCCTCGCGCTTGCGCACCCCCGAGGCGTCGGCGGCCTCGAGCAGGTCGGCGATCGGCCCGCGCTCGGGGAACACGGCGTCGGGCTCGAGGTCGTGCCACGGCTGGAGCACGAAGGCGCGCTCGTGCGCCCGCGGGTGCGGCAGCCGGAGGAAGTCCTCGTTGGAGCGGCGGTCGCCCACCACGATCAGGTCCACGTCGAGCGTGCGCGGGGCGTTGCGGACCTCGCTGCGCTCCCGCTCGAAGGCGTCCTCGACCGCGAGGGCCCGCTCCATCAGGCGGGCCGCGGGGAGGGTGGTGTCGGCCAGGAGGACGGCGTTGAGGTAGGGGCCGGCGTCCTCGGGCGAGTCCACGGGGTCGGTCTCGTAGACCGGCGAGACGCCGGTGACGAAGAAGTCCGGGGTGTCGGCCAGGGCCTCGACGGCGCCCTGCAGCGTGGCCAGCCGCTCACCGAGGTTGGAGCCCAGAGCGAGCACCACCCGGCGGATCGGGTGCATCTCGCCCGTGAGGGAGTCGGCATCCACGATGTTGGGATTGGGGGTCTCAGTCATGAGCGTTGCCTCGCGTTCTGGTGATCGTCAGCGCGACGTCCGAGAAGGTCGCGTCGATGGGTGCATCAGGTTTGTGGAGCGTGACTCGCGCCCATTCAACACGACTGTCCGTGAGGCACGAGTCCGCGATGCGCTGGACCACGGTTTCTATCAGGTCGACCGGATCGCGCTCGACAGCAGCCTTCACGTCGGCGACGAGGCTGCCGTAGTTGACGGTGTCCGCCAGGTCGTCCGAGGCGGCCGCGGCCCGGGTGTCGAGGCCCAGGACGAGGTCGACGACGAACGTCTGGCCCTCGCGCTTCTCGACGTCGAAGACTCCGTGGTGGGCCCAGCACTCGATCCCGCGGACGGCCAGCTCGTCGGTCATCGTTGTCCTCCATCAGTTCGCATGGCTGCCACCACCGCGAGCGCGTCGCGGGTGGCTCGTACGTCGTGCACGCGCAGGCAGTCGACGCCGCGCAGCGCCAGGACCGCGACGAGCGCGGCGTGCGCGTGCTCGCGCCCGTCGATCGGTCGCGGCACCCCACCCTCGGCCAGCAGCGAGCCCAGGAAGGACTTGCGGCTCGCACCCACCAGCAGGCGGCAGCCCAGCTGCTCCAGCACGTCGAGGGCCGCCAGCAGCTCCCAGTTGTGGTGGGGCCGCTTGGCGAAGCCCAGGCCCGGGTCGAGGAGGACGCGCTCGCGCGGGATCCCGGCGGCCTCGATCGCGTCGAGCCGCTCGCCCAGCTCACGGCGCACGGTCTCGACGACGCCGTCGGGCGAGTAGTCGGTGAAGTCGCGCATCCGGTCGGCGTGGGCGCGCCAGTGCATCGCGACGTAGTGCGCGTCGGTGCCGGCGACGACCTCGAGGATCCGCGGGTCGGCCAGTCCGCCGGAGACGTCGTTGACGATCCCGGCGCCCGCCGCCAGGGCCGCCTCGGCGACCTCGGCCCGCATGGTGTCGACCGACACCACCGCCCCGGCCGCCGCCAGCTCGCGGATCACCGGCACGACCCGGCCGAGCTCGTCGGCGACGAGCGGGCGGGTGGCCCCGGGCCGGGTGGACTCCCCACCGATGTCGAGGAGGTCGGCCCCCTGGGCCAGCAGGTCGCGGCCGTGGGCCACGGCACTCTCCGTGGTGTCGTAGAGACCACCGTCGGAGAAGGAGTCGGGGGTGACGTTGACGATCCCCATCACCCGGGGAACCTGTGGCCGGGTGGCCACGGTCACCTGGTGCCGGAGTGGATCAGCGCCATGGCCTCGGCACGGGTCGCCTGCTGGGTCAGGAAGGCGCCGCGGACCGCCGAGGTGATGGTGCGCGCCCCGGCCTTCTTGACGCCGCGCATCGTCATGCAGAGGTGCTCGGCCTCGATCACCACGATCACGCCGCGGGCCTCGAGGATCTCCATCAGCGAGTCGGCGACCTGCGTCGTGAGCCGCTCCTGCACCTGCGGCCGCTTGGCATAGACGTCGACGAGCCGGGCCAGCTTGGACAGGCCGGTGATCTTGCCGGTCTCGGCGGGGATGTAGCCCACGTGGGCCACGCCCGTGAACGGCACCAGGTGGTGCTCGCACATCGACCACAGCTCGATGTCGCGCACGAGCACCATCTCCTCGTGGCCCAGGTCGAAGGTGGTGGTGAGCACGTCGCGAGCGGTCTGCCTGATCCCCTGGGTCAGCTCGGCGTAGGCGCGCGCCACCCGGGCCGGCGTCTCGATCAGGCCCTCGCGGTCGGGGTCCTCGCCGATCGCGGCGAGGAGCTCGCGGACCGCCGCCTCGGCGCGCGGCTGGTCGAACTCGGGGATGTCCTCCGGTGCGCGCTCGGGCATCGAGACGGGGTCGATCATGGCGCCTCCGGCGTCGGCGGGGTGGGGGTGTCGGCCCCGACCTCGGGCGTGCCGTGCATGTCCCCGCCGGCGCCGGGCGGCGTCAGGATCGCGCCGCCGCGGGTCTCGGCCTCCTGGGCCGTGGCGTCGGCGGTGACCCGGTCGCGGATCTCCTGCGGGATGTCGACCGGCGGGATCGAGGACGGCACCCGCTCCGGCGAGCCGGTCCAGGCCGGACGCGTGGGGTTCATGGTCAGTGCCTCGAAGATCTCGGCGATCTGCGCCTTGTCGAGCGTCTCCTTGTCGAGGAGGGCCAGCACCAGCGCGTCGAGGACGTGACGGTTGGTCTCCAGGATCTCGAAGGCCTCCTGGTGCGCCTGGCCGAGCAGCGCCTTGATCTCGCCGTCGACCGCCGCGGCGGTCTCCTCGGAGTAGTTGCGCGTGTGGCCCATGTCGCGGCCCAGGAAGGGCTCGGAGTTGCTGTCGCCGAGCTTGACCGCGCCGAGGCGCTCGGTCATGCCGTACTGGGTCACCATCGCGCGGGCCAGGCCCGTCGCCTTCTCGATGTCGTTGCCGGCACCGGAGGTCACGTCGTGGAAGATCAGCGCCTCCGCGGCCATGCCGCCGAGCATGTAGGCGAGGTTGTCGAGCATCTCGCTGCGGGTCTGGGAGTACTTGTCGCGGTCGGGCAGCACCATCGTGTAGCCCAGTGCGCGACCGCGCGGCAGGATCGTGACCTTGTGCACCGGGTCGGTGCCGGGCAGCGCCGCGGCGACGAGGGCGTGGCCGCCCTCGTGGTAGGCGGTGATCAGCTTCTCGCGCTCGCTCATCAGTCGCGTACGCCGCTGCGGACCGGCGATGACGCGGTCGATCGCCTCGTCGAGGGACGCGTTGTCGATCAGCTTGGCGTTGCCACGGGCCGTCAGCAGCGCGGCCTCGTTGAGCACGTTGGCGAGGTCGGCGCCGGTGAAGCCGGGGGTGCGGCGGGCGATGCTCAGCAGGTCGATGTCCTGGGCGATCGGCTTGCCCCGCGAGTGCACCTTGAGGATCTGGTGACGACCGTTGAGGTCGGGGGCGTCGACCTGGATCTGGCGGTCGAAGCGGCCCGGGCGCAGCAGCGCCGGGTCGAGCACGTCGGGCCGGTTGGTGGCCGCGATCAGGATGACGCCGCCGCGCACGTCGAAGCCGTCCATCTCGACGAGCAGCTGGTTGAGGGTCTGCTCGCGCTCGTCGTGGCCGCCCCCCATTCCGGCGCCGCGGTGACGACCGACGGCGTCGATCTCGTCGATGAAGACGATGGCGGGCGGGTTCTCCTTGGCCTGCTCGAACAGGTCGCGCACGCGGCTGGCACCGACACCGACGAACATCTCGACGAAGTCGGAGCCGGAGATCGAGTAGAACGGCACGCCGGCCTCACCGGCGACGGCGCGCGCGAGCAGGGTCTTGCCCGTGCCGGGCGGGCCGTAGAGCAGCACGCCCTTGGGGATCTTGGCGCCGACGGCCTGGAACTTGGCCGGGTCGGTGAGGAACTCCTTGATCTCGCCGAGCTCCTCGATCGCCTCCTCGCAACCGGCGACGTCGCTGAACGTCGTCTTGGGCATGTCCTTGGTGATGAGCTTGGCCTTGGACTTGCCGAACTGCATGACGCCGCGACCGCCACCACCACCGGCCTGGTTCATCAAGAAGATGAAGAGCAGGATGATCAGCGCGAAGGGCAGGAGCGTGGCGAGCAGCGAGCCGAGGAAGCTGGGCTGCGGGTTGGTCGAGTTGGCCTTCGAGATCGTCTTGTCCGCGACCTGCTCGTCCACGGCCGCGAGGATCGTCTCCTGCTGTCCCTGGATGTATTGGGCCACGACCTTGTCGCCGTCGGGACGGACGCCCTTGTCGAGGGTCGCCTGGATCTCCTGGTCACCGTCGATGAAGGTGATCTCGTCGACCTGGCCGGCGGCGATGTACTTCGACATCGTCGAGGTCTCGATCTCGTCGTAGCCGTCACTGGGTGCGAGGAACTGGATCGCCAGCAGCACCGCGAAGGCGGAGAGGACGATCCACAGCCAGGGACCCTTGAATATGCGCTTCACAGGCAACTTTCACCGGTTCGGGATTGGTGGGGCGACGCTACAGGCCGCTCGGGCGGCCATTCTTTCAGGCGGGGTGAAGCGGGGGACGCGGACCGGGACCGATCAGGAGTAGACGTGGGGGGCGAGGGTGCCGATGTCGCGCAGGTTGCGGTACCTCTCGCGGTAGTCCAGGCCGTAGCCGACGACGAACTCGTTGGGGATGTCCCACCCGACGTACTTGGGCTCGACGGGCATCGACAGCGCCTCCGGCTTGCGCAGCAAGGTGGCGATCTCGACGCTCGCCGGGCTGCGGCTGGAGAGGTTGTTGACCAGCCAGCTCAGGGTCAGGCCGGTGTCGATGATCTCGTCGACGATCAGCACGTCGCGACCGCTGATGTCGGTGTCGAGGTCCTTGAGGATGCGCACCACGCCGCTCGACTTGGTGCCGGAGCCGTAGGAGCTGACGGCCATCCAGTCCATCTCCAGGTGGCCCGGCATCGCGCGCGCCAGGTCGGCCATCACCATGACCGCGCCGCGCAGGACGCCGACCACGAGCAGGTCCCTTCCGGCGTAGTCCTCGGTGATCTGGGCGGCCATCTCGGCCAGTCGCTGCTGGATCTGCGCCTCGGTGAAGAGGACGTTGACCAGCTCGTGCTCCACGTGGGACGAGTCCATGGACTGCAGCCTAGGGCGCGCGGCGTACGACGTCCGCCCGGGTCGGCGATTCGGTTACGGTGCCGACGTCAGGGACCGGGTCACCCGCCAGTGGAGCCAGGGACGGGGCCGTGCCGATCTCCTCGTCGGTGGGGCCCAGTGGGAGCCGGGCGACGAAGACACTGCCGTGGCCGAGCTCGCTGGTCGCCGTGAGGTGGCCGCCCATCAGCTCGGTGAGCTGCGTGCAGATCGCCAGGCCCAGGCCAGTGCCTCCGTAGCGGCGGGTGGAGGACCCGTCGACCTGACGGAACGACTCGAACACCCTGGGCAGGTCCTCCGGGGAGATGCCGATGCCGGTGTCACTCACGACGAACTCCACCACGCCGTCGGCGCGCGCGTCGGTGACGTCCCTGGCGGTGGGCACGGGGCGGACCACGAGGCTCACCCGACCTTCAGGGGTGAACTTGAGGGCGTTGTCGAGCAGGTTGCCGAGGACTTGGATCAGGCGCTCGGGGTCCCCCACCACCGTGCTGGGGACGCCCGGCTCCCACCGGTGGTCGAAACCGACGCCGGCCTCGGCGGCCGAGGTCTGGTAGACGTCCGCGAGGTCGTCGACCACGCGATGGAGGCTGAACGGCGTCGAGACGATCTCGAGCTGTCCGGCCTCCACCCGCGACAAGTCCAAGACGCCGTCCACCAGCCCCTTCAGCAGGTGCCCGGACCGGCGCATCCTCCTCACGAGCCCGAGCTGGAACTCGTCGAGGGACGTGTCCTCGAGGAGCTCGCCAGCCCCCAGCACGAGCGTGAGGGGCGTACGGATCTCGTGGCTCATGGTGGCCAGGAACATCGACTTCGTCCGGGAGGCCTCCAGCGCCGCGTCCAGCGCACCCTCCAGCTCCCGGTGCGCTCGCTCCTCGGACCTCATCAGACGTGCGGTGCGCACGAACGCCAGCAGGGTCAACAAGGTGGTGCCGGTGAGGAGCAGGAGTGGCTTGTCCGGCTCGCCGCGCATGTCGGCGACGATCTCCAGAGCAGGAGGCACGAGGAGCGGGACGACGGCGACCACGAGCTGGGCCACCGGGCCGGATGATGCTGCCGGCGCCACGGTGGTCGACGGCGTGGCCACCCGCCACGCGGACCGGGCCAGTAGGACGGGGGCGATCATCCAGGCGGCGTCCATCATGATCTGGGAGCTGCCGTCGGGCGACTGCAGGTACGCGACGTCGGCGGCCAACCAGAGGCACACGCCCACCGCGAACGACGGGTGCAGCGCGGCGCGGGCGCGGCGACTCATCAGCACCCGCACCACCAGCGCGAGCAGGACCGCGTCCGCGACCGGGTAGGACGCCCACACGATCCGCACGTGCGGGGCCAGGCTCTTGTCGGCCACGATCGTCTCGATCGAGACGCTCCAGAAGATCAGGACGCTCACCACCACGACCGTGGCGGCATCGATCGCGAACGCGAGGTCGTCGCGGCTCCCCTCGTTGCCGCGGCGCAGCACCACCCACATGGCCGTGCCCAGGAGGACGTAGCTCGCGAACCACGGGGGGTCGGCGATCGACACGTCCGTGGCCGCCCCCGACCGGTCGAGGACCTCCCACAGGACGTCTCCCAGAGCGTTGAGGGACAGGCCGGCGGCGATGAGTCGGCCCACCAGCCGGTGGCTGACAGGCCCGCTCTCGGCACCCACCCAGGCCACGACGCTGGCGCCGCAGAGCACCCCGAGGTAGATGAGCACGGCCACCACGGAGCTGTCGATGATGGCGTGGCCCACCACCGCGGCGACGACGAGTGCCCCCACGCCCAGCTCCACCCGTGCCTGCTTCACGCGCTGACAGTAAGTGGCCCGGCCGGCCTGGAGAGGGCTTTCGCCGCCACTAGCATCCTAGGGTCACGCACCCGGCTCGAGGAGGTCGGCGACGACCTCGGCGAGGCGCTTGAGCGAGAAGGGCTTGGGGAGGAAAGCGGTCGCGCCGGCAGCGCTGGCCCGGTCGCGGGTCGCGGTGTCGGCGTAGGCGGTGACGATGAGGATGGGCGTGTCGCGCATGCTCGGGAGCTCACGCAACCGCGCGCACAGTTCGCCGCCGTCCATCTCGGGCATGCTCCAGTCCAGGAGCGCAGCGTCGAAGTTCGCTTCCGAGGCCAGGGCGAGCGCTGCACGCGGGTCACCGGTGCCGGTGACGTCGTACCCCTTCCTGCGCAGTGTCAGCTCGATGAGCTCCCGGATGTCGTTCTCGTCATCGACGACCAGCAGTCGGTGCATGGACTCCCTGTCAGGCTCGAGGACCCGTTCGAGGGGTCGTGGGTACGGTCTCCATCGCCGAAGGGACAGCTGCTCGGTCTCCGACAGTTGTCCGAGACTAGCCCCCGCCGCGCTCGTCGCGGGCCCGGCTCGGGTCATTCGCGGTGACCTCCACGACCCCGAAGCAGGCCAGGAGCCTCGAACACCACCAGCCCGCCGCGGCGCAGCGCGCGGAGCGGGCCGGGGAGGTCGACCCACCGCTGGCCCCGCCAGGCGACGAGCAGCTTGTCGACCTCGACCACGTGCCCGCGGGTCAGCTCGGAGGCGGGTACGCCGGCCTCGAGCGCGGCACGGTGGACGGCGCGGTGCCGCAGGGCCGGTGGCGCGGCCACGAGCACCTCGACGGCCAGCCCGCCCTCCCGGCGCGCGTCCTCCAGCAGCCGGTCGGCGAGCTGCTCGAGGAGGGCGGTGTCCTCGCGGAGCTGTTCGGCGGTGCGGGCGAGGGCCTCGGTGATCCCCGGCCCGAGCTCGGACTCGAGCACCGGCAGCACCCGGTCCCGCACCCGGACGCGCGTGTAGGCGGGCAGGTGGTTGTGCGGGTCGTCCCAGAACTCCAGCCCCTCGACCTGGCAGGCGGTGACGGTGTCGGCCCGTCGTACGCCGAGCAGCGGGCGCGCGAAGACGCCGAAGCCCGGCCGCATCCCCTGCAGCGACCGCCCGCCGGAGCCGCGGGCCAGGCCGAGGAGCACGGTCTCGGCCTGGTCGTCGAGGGTGTGTCCGAGCAGCACCGCGCGGGCGCCCAGGCGGGCGGCGACCTCCTCCAGGACGGCGTACCTCGCCTCCCGCGCCGCGGCCTCGGGCCCGACTCCCGACGCCGCGTCGACGGAGACGCGTGCGGTCACCGTCTCGTCGACGCCCATCGCCGCGAGCTGCGCCACCACCCGGTCGGCCTGCGCGGCCGAGTCGGGCTGGAGGCCGTGGTCGACGGTCACCCCCACCACCCGCAGGGCCTGCTTGCGACCCTCGAAGACCGCGGCCGAGGCCAGCGCCAGCGAGTCGGCGCCACCGCTGCACGCGACAGCCACGACGTCCGCCGCGGCGAGGCCTGACAGCGCGGCGCGGACCGGGACCCGGACCACCGCGACGGAGGGGTGGAGCGTCACAGCACGCGGGCGACCCAGGCGTCGGGGTCGGTGATCTCGGCCTTCGAGGGAAGGGTGTCGGGGCCGCTCCAGACGGCGTTGAACTCCTCCATGCCGACCTTGTCGACGACGTGGCGGACGAAGACGGCGCCGTCGCGGTACTGCGCCATCTTGGCGTCGAGGCCGAGGAGCCTGCGCAGCAAGCGGTCGAGGGTGCCGACACCCTGGCGGCGCTGGTTGAACTTCTTGCGGATCTGCCCGACCGAGGGGATGACGCTCGGCCCGACGTCGTCCATCACCACGTCGGCATGGCCCTCGAGGAGCGACATCACGCCGGTGACCCGGTCGAGGATCTCCTTCTGCTCCGGCGAGGACACGAGGTCGAGGATGCTGCCGTCGCCACCGCGGATCGCCGCGGCGCCACGTCGTACGCCCTCGAGGATCGCGGTCGGCTCGATGGTGTCGGCGACGGCGTTCATCTGGGTCATCAGGTGCTCGCCCAGCCACGGGTTGGCGGTGAACTGCACGCGGTGGGTCTCCTCGTGGAGGCACACCCAGAGGCGGAAGTCGTGCGGGTCGGCGCCGATCTCGCGCTCGACGTGGACGATGTTGGGCGCGACCAGGAGCAGCCGGCCGTGCGGCGCGAAGAAGGGGTCGAACTGGCCGAGCACCTTGGTGCCGAGGAACCCGAGCATCAGGCCCACCTCGGCGCCGGTGACGCGCGAGCCGACCGCCTCGGCGAAGGCGGAGGGTGCGCCCTTCTTCTCGGTGAGCTTGTCGACGATGGGGGCGAGGATCTTGGCGAACCCGTCGGCGTTGGCTTGGACCCAGCCGCCGCGGTCGACGACGAGCACCGGCGCGGTCCCGGGGGCGGCGTGCAGGCCCGTGAACTCCTGGACCAGCGGGGTGGAGCGGTCCGCCCCCTCGCGCAGCTCGACCACGGCCGCGACCGCCTCGTCGGCCAACACCTCGGGGCCGGGACCGGCGATCCGGGAGCCCACGGTCACGGCGAAGTCCCAGTCCACGAGGTTCATGTCACGACACTAGCGGGGCACGAGGAACGAGTGCCGCGCGTGTGGCGGGAGGTTGAGCAAGCGCGCGACCGAGCCTGCGAGGTCGCGACCGCGCGTCGAAACCCACCTCAAAGGTCGCCTTGGTTTCGACACGGTCGCTGCGCGACCTGCTCAACCAGCGGCCGAGCGCGGTTTCGACACGGTCGCTGCGCGACCTGCTCAACCAGCGGCCGACCGCTGCGCGACCTGCTCAACCAACGGCCGACCGCTGCGCGACCTGCTCAACCAGCGGCCGACCGCTGCGCGACCTTCTCAACCAGCGGCTGGTGCTGAGCACCGGCAGGCCGCGAGAGCGGCGGCGGCGCGGTCGATCGCCTCCTGGGCGTCGAGCTTGTCCTCGGCCTGGACGCGATCGGCCGCGAAGACGAACGCCATCGGCTCGCCGTCGCGGCCGACCGCGATGCCGGCGAGGGCGTGGACGCCGGTCAGCGTGCCGGTCTTGGCGCGCACCAGCCCACGTGCGACGGCCGGGCCCTCGGCGAAGCGGTAGGTCAGCGAGCCGGTGAACCCGGCGACGGGCATCCCGGTGAGCAGGCTGCGCACCGGGTCGCCGTCCGGTCCGGCCGCGTGCTGGAGCAGCGCGAGGAGCGTGGTGGTCGAGACCCGGTTGCGGCGCGACAGGCCGGAGCCGTCGTACACCTCGTCGCCGGTGACGTCGATGCCCAGCCCGCGCAGGGTGCCGAGCACGCCGGCCGCGCCGGCCTCGAAGGACCCGGTGCCGGAGGTGGCGAGGCCGACCTGGTGGCCGACCACCTCGGCCCCCTCGTTGTCGCTGACGTCGAGGATGCGCTCGGCGATCTCACCGAGCGGGGCGCTCTCGACCGCGGCCAGCTCCTCCGCCCCGGGAGGTACGACGACCCGCTCGGGGTCGCCGACCACCGTCAGCCCGGTGGCGCGCAGGGCCTCGGCGAAGGCGCGGGCGGCGGCGAGGGACGGATCGTCGGACCGCGCCTCGCCATCGGGCTCGATCCCGCTGTCGACCATGAGCGCGGTGATCGGGCTGACGATGTCGTCGGGCACGTAGTCGCGGCGCCAGGCCGGGTTGTCGGTCGGCCCGGTGAAGAGGCTGTCGTCGAAGCGGACCTTGACCCGCCCCGTCCCGCCCAGGGCCGCGGCGGCCTCGAGCGCGAGCGAGGTGACGTCGGCGCGGGCGGGGTAGGTGGAGTCGGCCTCCGCCACGGTGAGCGGCTTGCTGGCGAGGAGCGGGTCGCCCCCGCCGACGAGCACGACCTCACGGGGCCTCTCCCCGCGGACGGCGCGGGTGGTGAACGTCTGGTCGGGGCCGAGCGTCGCAAGGGCCGCGCCGAGGGTGAGCAGCTTGGTGGTCGAGGCAGGGAGGTAGCGACCGTCACCGGAGGTCCAGGTCTCCGAGCCAGGGGTCAGCGACGTCACCGCACCGACCACGTGCGTGCCCAGGTCGGGGTCGGCGAGGTCGGGCGTCACGGCCGCGGACACCTTGTCGGCGACGATCGGGGCGGAGGCGTCATCGGCTCCTGCTACGGGCGCGGGAGTGGCCCACGCGGGCAGGTCGAGCCCGGCCGGCGGGAGCACCGCCTCCGGCTCGGTCACCGGATCGGCGGCAAGGCCGGGCAGGTAGCGCGGACCCCACTCGAAGCGGTAGGCGCCGACGCCGGCCGCCAGCAGGGCGAGCACCAGCACCACCGGCAGCCATGCCCCGACGAGGTGGCGTACCTCACGTCGTGGACGTTTCGACCCTCTCGCTTCGCGCATCGGGGCCATTGTGCGGGACACTGCCCCCACGACCCCGCGTCGGGCTCTCGCCGGACGCGACATACCTTGATCTGGCGACGGCCCGATGGCGTGCCGAGAGTGTGGAGGAAGACGTGCTGAGCTTCGACGTGCTGGTGGAGATCCCCAAGGGTGAGCGCAACAAGTACGAGGTCGACCACCACACCGGGCGGATCCGCCTCGACCGCATGCTGTTCACCTCGACGGCCTACCCGGCCGACTACGGCTTCATCGAGAACACCCTCGGCCAGGACGGCGACCCGCTCGACGCGCTCGTGATCCTGCAGCAGCCGACCTTCCCGGGCTGCCTGATCGAGTGCCGGGCGATCGGCATGTTCCGCATGACCGACGAGGCCGGCGGCGACGACAAGGTGCTGTGCGTGCCGAGCCACGACCCGCGCCTGGAGCACCTGCGCGACATCAACCACGTCTCCAAGTACGACCGGCTGGAGATCCAGCACATCTACGACGTCTACAAGGACCTCGAGCCCGGCAAGTCCGTCGAAGGTGCCGACTTGGTCGGCCTCGTCTAGGCCGATGCCGAGGTCCACGCCTCGTTCGAGCGCTTCAGGACCGAGGGCCACGGCAACGACGTCGACAACCTCGCCGACGACAGCCTGGGCGAGAACGCCTGACCCGCACCGAGTCGGTCAGGCGGCGGTGGTCGCGGCCTCCGACGCCGCCGGCGCACCCTCCAGGGCATCGGCGAGGATGTCGGTGACCCGGCCGACCGGGCGCACGTCGAGATCGGCGAGCAGCTCGGCAGGTACGTCGTCGAGGTCGGGGCGGTTGCGCTCGGGGACGAAGACCGTCCTGAGCCCCGCGCGCTGGGCGGCCAGCAGCTTCTGCT
Organism: Nocardioides sp.; assembly: GCF_025965415.1. Taxonomy (GTDB): domain Bacteria; phylum Actinomycetota; class Actinomycetes; order Propionibacteriales; family Nocardioidaceae; genus Nocardioides. The sequence goes on along the minus strand of NZ_JAOPWY010000038.1, from coordinate 76,974 downwards.
TGAGACCGCCGATCGGCAGCACCCGTCCCGCGAGCGACACCTCGCCGGTCATGCCGACGTCGGAGCGCACGGGTCGCCCGGTCAGCAGGGACACGAGGGCGGTCACCATCGTCACGCCGGCGGACGGACCGTCCTTCGGGACCGCGCCCGCCGGGAAGTGCACGTGGATCGACCGCTCGAACGCGGCCGGCTCGATCCCGAGGTCCGCGGCGTGTGCCCGCACCCACGAGAGTGCGATGGAGGCCGACTCCTTCATGACGTCGCCGAGCTGGCCGGTGACGGTGAGGCCGGCCGTGCCGTCGGCCACGGACGTCTCGACGTAGAGCACGTCGCCGCCGAGACCCGTCACGGCGAGGCCGGTGGCGACACCGGGCACGTCGGTGCGCTCGTGGCTGTCGGGGGTGAAGCGCGGTCGTCCGACGAGGTCGGCGAGGGCGTCCTTGTCGATGTCGATCCGGTCGACCGCCCCCGTCGCCAGACGCGTCGCCGCCTTGCGGAACGCCTTGGCCAGGTACCGCTCGAGCTGGCGCACCCCTGCCTCGCGGGTGTAGTTGGCCGCGAGCTCACCGAGGGCCTCGTCGGAGACAGTGACCTCCTCCGGCGTCAGCGCCGCCCTCTCGAGCTGACGCGGCACCAGGAAGTCCCGCGCGATGGCGACCTTGTCGTCCTCGGTGTAACCGTCGATGGTGACCAGCTCCATGCGGTCCAGCAGCGCTGACGGGATCTGCTCGACGACGTTGGCGGTGGCGATGAAGAGCACGTCCGACAGGTCGAGGTCGAGCTCGAGGTAGTGGTCGCGGAAGGTGTGGTTCTGCGCCGGGTCGAGCACCTCGAGCAGCGCGGCGGCCGGGTCGCCGCGGTAGTCCGCGCCGACCTTGTCGACCTCGTCGAGCAGCACCACCGGGTTCATCGAGCCGGCCTCCTTGACGGCGCGCACGATGCGGCCGGGCAGGGCGCCGACGTAGGTACGACGGTGACCACGGATCTCGGCCTCGTCGCGCACACCGCCGAGGGCGACACGGACGAACTTCCGGCCCAGGGTCCGGGCGACGGACTCGCCGAGCGAGGTCTTGCCGACACCCGGAGGGCCGGCGAGGAGGACCACTGCGCCGGAGCCGCGGCCGCCGACGACCTCGAGGCCGCGCTCGGCCCGCCGCGCCCGCACCGCGAGGTACTCCGTGATGCGGTCCTTGACCTCGTCGAGGCCGTGGTGGTCGGCGTCGAGCACGGCGCGCGCGGCGGCGACGTCGTGGGAGTCCTCGGTGCGCACGTTCCACGGCAGCTCGAGGACGGTGTCGAGCCACGTACGGATCCAGCCCGCCTCCGGGTTCTGCTCGCTCGAGCGCTCGAGCTTGTCGACCTCCCGCAGCGCGGCCTCGCGGACCGCCTCGGGCAGGTCGGCGGCCTCGACGCGGGCGCGGTAGTCGTCCGAGCCGTCCGGCTCGCCCTCGCCGAGCTCCTTGCGGATGGCCGCGAGCTGCTGGCGCAGGAGGAACTCGCGCTGGCTCTTCTCCAGGCCCTCGCGGACGTCCTGGCCGATCTTGTCGTTCACCTCGTCCTCGGTGTCGTACGCGCGCGTCCACTCGACGAGCAGGCGCAGCCGGTCGCCCGCGTCGGGGGTCTCGAGCACCTGGCGCTTCTGGTCGTCGGAGAGGTACGGCGCGTAGCCGGAGGTGTCGGCCAGCGCGTCCGGGTCGGCGATCTGTCGCACGGTCTCGATCACCTGCCACGCCTCACGACGCTCCAGGATCGAGACGACGAGCGTGCGGTACTGCTCCGCGAGGGCGCGCAGCTCGTCGGTGATCGCCGTCTCGGGGACCTCCTCGGCCTCCACCCAGAGCGCGGCCCCGGGCCCGGCCACGCCGGCGCCGATGGCGACGCGGCGCTCGGCACGGAGCACGGCGGCGGGCCGTCCACCCGCGAACCGGCCGACCCGGTCCACCACGGCGACGACACCGTGCGTGGCGTAGCGGTCCTCGAGGCGCGGGGCGACCAGCACCCGGGTGGGCGCCGACTCCGGCTCGGAGTCGTGCGCGAGGCGCGCGGCGTCGATGGCCGCGCGTGCGGAGTCGTCGAGCTCGATGGGCACGACCATGCCGGGCAGCACGACCGTGTCGTGGAGGAACACCACCGGGAGTGAGAGGTTCTGCGTCATGCCCTCTCAACGTGGGCGGCGGCACCGACGATTCCGGTCGGCGTTCCGCTCAGCGCGAACGCACGCCACGGGTCCGGTCACTCGCGGGCCAGGCCCACCTCGCCGCTGACCGCCCCGAGCTTGTCGGGGTTGCGGACGAGGAACAGCCGCGTCACGACGCCGTCCTCCACGAGCATCGTGCCGACGCCGTCGCGCTGGCCGGCGACCACGAACTGGATCGCCGGCGAGCCGTTGAGCCACACCGGCACCAGCTCGAGTGCGTCGGGCGTGACCGCGGTGAGGAAGCGGAGCACCTTCTCGCGTCCGAAGATCGGGTTCAGCGCGGCCTTCACCTTGCCGCCGCCGTCGGTCATCAGCACCACGTCGGGCGCCAGCACGTCCATCAGGGACTGCAGGTCGCCCGTCTCCGTGGCGGCCCGGAACCGCTCGATGACCACGTCCCGCTCGGCCGCGCTGACGGAGGCCCGCGGGCGGCGCTCCGCCACGTGCGCACGCGCGCGGCCGGCAATCTGACGCACCGCGGGCTCGCTCTTCTCGACCGCCTCGGCGATCTCGGTGTACGGCACGTCGAAGACCTCGCGCAGCACGAAGACCGCCCGCTCGGTCGGCGGCAGTGTCTCCAGGACGAGCAGCATCGCGGTCGACACGCTGTCGGCGAGCTCCACGTCCAAAGCGACGTCGGGTGCGGTCAGCAGCGGCTCGGGCAGCCACGTGCCGACGTAGTCCTCGCGTCGGCGCGAGAGGGTGCGCAGGCGGTTGAGGGAGAGCCTGGTGGTCATCCGCACGAGGTAGGCCCGCGGGTCGCGCACCCGGTCGGTGGCCACGTCGGCCCAGCGCAGCCAGACCTCCTGGATCACGTCCTCGGCGTCGGCGGCGGAGCCGAGCATCTCGTAGGACACGGTGAAGAGCAGGCTGCGGTGGGCCACGAACGGGTCGGCGCCCATGTCACGACGTCCGTGTCGCAGCCGCCTCCGCGAGGGGCAGCTCGCACACGTCGCTGAAGCCCTGCGAGGCGAGTCCCATCGCGAAGTTGAAGCGCGAGCGCTCGTTCTCGACCGCGACCATCATCGTGAGCTCCACGACGGCGGCGTGGCCCAGCTGCCGGTCGAGGCTGGTGACCATGTCGTCGGACACCTCGGGCGGGGTGGCGGTCATCGCCTCGGCGTACGCCATCACCTCGCGCTCGAGGTCGGAGAACGCGTCCGACTCCCGCCACCGCGGCACCTCGCGCACCTTCGACTCGTCGAGGCCCAGGGTGTGCGCCATGAAGTAGCCGAAGTCGAGGCACCACGAGCAGCCGATGGCACCGGCGCTGGCCATCTCCGCGTAGGTCTTGAGGTGGGGGTCGAGGGCCGACCACTTCGCGACCTTCTGCTCGAAGCCGAAGACCGCCTTGAGGACCGGCTTGTTGTGCCACAGCACGTAGGCGTTGTCGGGGACCTTGCCCCACATGCGCCGCGCCACGCGGGTCATGATCGTGCCGTAGGCGCCGTCGAGCCTGGCCTGGGGGATCCGGAAGGTGCTGGGCATGTCGTCACTCCATCGGTGTCTCGGGATCGGATGACATGGAGACACCGGCCGGCTCAGACCTGTGACAGGAAGGCGTCGACCGCCCGCGCTACCTCGAGGTGGATCTCCGCGGTGCGCACGGCGTCACCGGTGCCCATGCTGTGGTCGGCGTCGCCCACCTCGAGCACGTCGCAGCCGCTGTCCGCGAGCTCGCGGGCGATCGCGGCGTCCCACAGCTCGTCGGCCAGCCCGCCCACGAGGAGCTGTCGGCCGGCGTTGGCGCCGATGGCCTCGGCCACGTGCGGCTCCACGAGCAGCGGGGTGAGCCAGATCGCGTCGAGCCCGCGCTCGGCGGCGTACGACGCAGCACGGGTGCCGAGCGACTTGCCGACGACCACCACGTGGTCGGCGTCCTCCCCGGCGAGCGCGGCCTCGACGTGCCCGCGCACCCAGGCGTCGGAGTCCTCGTCGCCCCGGGCGGTGCTGTCCCACCAGAGCTGCTGGACGGCGAAGCCGTGCTGGAGCAGGGCCCGGCGGGCGAACTCGAGCAGCGGGGCACTGGGCGGGTAGGCGCGGCCGGGCGCGACGACGGCGAGCCCGCGGGCCGGGCCGTCCGGCTCCCAGCGTGTGGGCGCTCCTCCGAAGGTCATCTCACGATTGTTCCGCGCGGACCGCCCGGAAGTAACCCAGTGCGCCGTGGAGCGACAGCTCGACCTCGGCACACCCGGCCTCCCGCAGCCAGGCGCGGGCCTCCTCGGAGGTGCACATCGGGCCGAGGACGCCGATCCGCGTGCCAGCCCGGCGCAGCGGCCGGTAGCGCAGCCCGGTGTCGGTGAAGAGCGAGCTGCCGGTGATGGCGCCGCCGGGCGCGAGCACCCGCACCATCTCGCGGATCGCCCGGTGCGGGTCGGGGAAGCAGTGCAGGCCGGTGAAGGAGACGACGAGGTCGAAGCTGCCGTCGTCGAAGGGCAGGTTGCCCACGTCGGCCACCGCGGTGGTCACCTGGTCGGCCACCCCGAGCCGTGCTGCCGTGGCTGCGGCACGCTGGAGCATGGTGGTGGAGATGTCGACCGCCACGACGTCGAGGCCCTGACCCGGTCGGACGCCGCGCAGGGCCACGCCCGACCCGGTCGGCACGTCTAGCACGCGGGAGCCCCGGGGCAACGTGCCGATCTCGGCCGCGGCCTCGTGCAGGAGCGTGAGGTCGCTGCCCATGACCGCACGCCACGCTGCACGCCCGACGGGCCCGGAATCGACCAGCCGGGGGTAGACGTAGGACCACAGCGGGTCCTCGCTCCAGCCGCCGAGCCCGGGCAGCCTCATGTCGGATCCAGCCTCCTCACCCGATGAGCTCCTCGCTCCTCAGCATCTCCTCGGGCACCCCGAAGGCGTCGACCAGGTCGACGGCGAGCGGACGGATCTTGCGGCACAGCGAGTTGATCTCGCGACTGATGGCCTTCGACCGGGCGCTGGAGAGGCGACCGTGCTCCATGAACCACGCCCGGTCCGCCTCGATCGTGGTGAGCGCGTGCAGGTCGCAGAGCAGGTTGAGAGCGACCTTGAGGTCGCCGTCGGGGAGCGCGGCGGTCCGGGCGACGAAGGCCTCGAGCACCAGCCGCTCGGTGTGGGCGCGGGCGGCGGCGATGACGTGGTCCTGCACGCGGGAGAAGACCGCGCCGGGGTTCATCTTCTGGTCGATGCCGCGCTTGAGGCGGCGGGCGACGCCACCGATCATGTGCTCCTCGCGGAAGCGCAGCATGGCGAGCTGGTAGTTGGGGTCGAGCAGACCGGCCTCCTGGTCCCACGTGTCGCCGCCGGGGAGCAGGTCGCGGACCGACTGGACGAGCTTGTGCACGGCGGTCCGCTCGACGACGGTCTCCACCGCGAGCCCGGCGACGAAGCGCGCCATGCCGAGCTGGTCCATGTCCTCGAACTCGCCGGCGTAGTCGGTGAGCAGGCCCTTGGCCACGAGCTGGAGCAGGACGTGGTTGTCGCCCTCGAAGGAGGTGAAGACGTCGGTGTCGGCCTTGAGCGCGGCGAAGCGGTTCTTGCTGATGTAGCCGGCGCCGCCGCACGCCTCGCGGCACTCCTGGATGGTGCGGGTGGCGTGCCAGGTGCCGAGCGCCTTGGTGCCCGCGGCGCGTGACTCCAGCATCCGACGGGCGTGCTCGTCGTTGCCCTCCTCCGTCGGGCCGGGACCGGAGAAGACCTCGTGCAGCTGGCCGGCGACGACCTCCTGCGCGAAGTGGAGGGCGTACGTCCTCGCGACCAGCGGCAGGAGCCGGCGCTGGTGCATGCCGTAGTCGAGGAGCAGCTGCTCCTCGTCGGGCGAGGTCGCCTCGAACTGGCGGCGTCGGGCGGCATAGCGGGTGGCGATGGTGAGCGCGACCTTCGCCGCGTTGATGCCGGCACCACCGACGCACACGCGGCCCTGGACGAGCGTGCCGAGCATGGTGAAGAAGCGCTTGTTGGGGTTGTCGATCGGCGAGAGGTAGCGGCCCTCGGGCGTCACCTCGGCGAACTGGTTGAGCAGCGCGGTGCGCGGCACCCGCACGCCGTCGAACCAGATGCGCCCGTTGTCGACGCCGTTGAGGCCCATCTTGGGGCCGCAGTCCTCGATGCGTACGCCGTCGAGCACCCGCCCGCCGTCGCGGATCGGCACGACGAAGGCGTGCACGCCGTGCCCGACGCCGTCGACCTCGAGCTGGGCGAACACCGCGGCGAGCTCGGCGTGGGCCGCCGCGTTTCCGATGTAGTCCTTGCGGCTCGCGTCGTCGGGGGTCGTGATCACGAACTCCTCGGCCTCGGCGTCGTACGTCGCCGTGGTGCCGAGGGCCTGCACGTTGGAGCCGTGGCCGCTCTCGGTCATCGCGAAGCAGCCCATCGTGCGACCGGTGACGAGGTCGGCGAGGTGGGCGTCGTGGTGGGTCTTCGTGCCGAGCTGGAGGATCGCGCCGCCGAAGAGACCGAACTGCACGCCGACCTTCACCAGCACCGACAGGTCGCCGAAGGCGAGGGTCTCGAAGGCGGCGATCGAGGCGCCGATGTCGCCGCCGCCGCCGTACTCCTCGGGGAAGCCCATCCCGGTCTGGCCGGTCTCGGCCATCATCACCACGACGTCCTTGACCCGCTCGCGGAAGTCGGCGGTCGACATGTCCTCCACGTCGAGGAGGATCCCCGCGTGCTCGGCGAGGTTGGCGCGCACGAGGTCGCGGACCTCGCGGTAGCGACCGTCGAGCAGGACGCGGAGCGCCTCCACGTCGACCTCGGGCTGCCGGTAGCCCTTCGCGTCGGCAGGGGCGGGCTTCTCGTCGACCCGGACCCGGGCCGGCTCGGGCTCGACGGTGGGCATCTCTTCCGCGATGGGGGGAACCTGGTCGGTGGCCATAGGTCCAAAGGTATCCATCGCGGTAGGTTCTCGGCGATGAACGTGTCCGAGCCCACCCCGCTGGGCGAGATGGCCTACAACTACGCCGTCGTCGGCGTGCAGAAGGGCGGCACGTCCACCCTCGCGGTCACGCTCAACCAGCACCGGCTGGTGTGCCAGCCGCCGGACAAGGAGCGGCACTACTTCGACGACGAGACCGTCGACTGGTCCGCGCCCGACTACGCCCGCGACTACTCGGCGCCGCGCCGGGCGCCGATCCACCGGCTCGTCGGGGACGCGACCCCCACCTATCTCTACTGGCCGCACGCGCTGGAGCGGATGCGGGCCTACAACCCCGACATGCCCCTCGTCGCCGTCTTCCGCGACCCGCTCGAGCGGCTGTTCTCCCACTGGGTGATGCTGCGCTCGCGCAACCTCGCCTGGCCCGACTGGCCGGACTTCCTCACCGAGTGGCCGCACACCTCCCTGCCCGACGCGGTGCCGGACGGCGTGCGCACCATGCGGTGGCGGCACATGACCGGCCTGGCGCGCGGCTTCTACGGCGAGCAGCTGCAGCGCGGCTTCGAGCTGTTCCCCCGCCAGCAGTGGCTGCTGCTGGAGCTGCGGGCGATGCTGGGCGACTTCGAGCAGACCGTCCACCGCACGACCGCCTTCCTGGGGCTGCCGCGCTTCGAGCGGGTGCCGCCGCTGAGGAACTGGCACGCCGGCGCGGAGCAGATCCCGGGCACCGCACCGACGGCCGACGACCTGGCGCGGGTGGCGGAGACGTACGCCAAGGACCTGGCGTTGTTCGAGGAGCTGTCCGGCATCGACACGTCGGCGTGGTCGACGCGCCTGATCCTCGACGGCGACCTCGACCCCGCGGAGCTGGCCGCGCGGTTCGCCCGCAAGGTCAGGTGAGTCGCGCGCTGCTACCCACGGCCCGTGGGAACGGGATCAGGGGCGCGCGAAGAAGGTGGGTGCCCGCCAGTAGTACATGGACTCCTGGCCGACGTTCCGCCCGGTGCGGGGCGCGTGGATGATCTGGCCGTCGCCGACGTAGATCGCGACGTGGTAGATCGAGCCCGGGTCGCTCGAGGAGCCCCAGAAGACGAGGTCGCCCGGGACCAGCTGGGCGGCGGTGATCCGGGTCGACTGGGTGTACTGCGCGACCGAGTAGTGCGGGATCGTCCTGCCGCCGCGCGCCCATGCCGCCGCGGTGAGACCGGAGCAGTCCCACGCGTCCGGGCCGGCGGCGCCGTACTGGTAGGGCTTGCCGATCTGCGCCTTCGCGAAGGCGATCGCCGCCGCCGCGTCGCCGGTCGGCGTCGGCGGGGTGGGCACCGGGGTCGGGGTGGGCACCGGGATCGGGGTGGGCGTGGCGGTGGGCGTCGGGGTGGGCGTGGGGGTGGGCGCCGGGGTGGGCTTGCTCGTCGGCGTCGGCTTGCTGGTCGGCGTCGGGGTCGACTCCTGCTCGTCCTGGGCCTGCTGCTCGGCGAGGGCCTCCGCCTCCGCCTCCGCCTGGGCCGCGGCCTCGGCCTGGGCTTCTGCCTCCGCCTCGGCCTGGGCCTGGGCCGCCGCCGCGGCGGCAGCGGCGGCCGCTTCCTGGAGGGCGCTCTGGCGCTTCGTCGCCAGCCGGACGCTGATCCCCTCGAGCTCGGCCAACTCGGCGAGGAGGTCTGCCTTGGTGGCGGCGACGGCCTCCGCCTGCGATCCGGCCGCGGCCTGGGCCGCGGCGGCCGCGTCACGGGCCCGCTCGGCCTCGAGTTCGGCCGCGGTCGCCTGCTCGGAGGCCTGGGCGGCCGTGCTGGCGGCGACCTCGGCGACGACGGAGGCGGCGGTGAAGGAGTCGTACTGGGCGTCGAGGGCCTCCGAGGTGTTGCCCATCGTGACGCTGCGGTCGATGAGGGACTCGAGGCCGTCGGACTCGACCACGGCGGCCAGTCCCTGGACCTGCGAGGCCTCCTCGTAGGACCGCACGACCGTGTCGGCGTAGAGCTCGCGCTGGGCGGCGACGTCGGCCTGGGCCGTCGCGGCTGCAGCCTCGGCCTCCTCGGCCTCCGCGGTCGCCTGCTCGGCACGCCAGCGGGCGCCGTTGAAGGCCTCAGCCGCCTGCGCCGCCGTGTCCCCGGCGGTCTCGAGCGCGAGGTCGGCCCGGATCAGGTCGGCCTGCACCGCCGAGACGTCGCGCCCCTTGTCGGCGGCGCGCTCCTGGGCCGCGGCGACGTCGGCCTCGGTCGGGACGGAGTCGTCCCCGTCGGCGAACGCCACCCCGTGACCACCCAGCGCCAACCCGGCGACGAGCACGACGGCCGTCGCCCAGCGCAGCGTCGTACGACGCGGTGCTGGCGTGAGGTCCTGCAGTGGAGCGACGGGCACGGGGGTTCCCCTCGAGGGTCTCGGGGCCCGTGCGACTTCCCCTTCGCACGGGCAACTCGAGGCACGCTAGTGAACTTTCGTCACACTGGGAACACTTTTCCCATCTTCTTGACTTTTCATCGGCGTGTCGACTTGACGAACTACACGGTTGTCATTCTTTCCACGCCCGATAGTCCGCATCAGAAAGCTCATAGACCGCGGGGCGGGAGGAGCTTGGTGATGCGGACTATCGGGGGTACGACGCCTACTCGACCTCGACGGGCACCTGGGAGGTCGTCGAGGTCGGGTGGGACGCCAACCCGTGCCGGTCGAACTTCTGCCCGCTCGCGAGTCCGCCGAGCCAGAAGGAGAAGAGGGCGATGACGACGCCGGCGAGGTCGTCGGCGATGTAGTGCCAGCCGAAGTAGAGGGTGGCGACCACGGTGATCGCGAAGTTGGCCCAGAAGACGAGGTGGAGGATCCGGTTGCGCAGCGTGTACTGCACCATCAGCGCCACGAGCAGGGTGATCGCGACGTGCAGGGACGCGAATCCCGCCACGGACTGGACCGCGCCCTCCGCGCCGCGGCGCAGCACGCCGTCGCGTCCGTAGGACAGGGCCTCCATCAGGGCACTGGACCCCGTGTCGGGGAGGTCGGTGTAGAGGTAGCTGTACTGGAAGCCGGGGCCGAGCGTGGGCAGGGCGTAGTAGGACGCGGTGCCGATCGACCAGGCCAGGCACTGCGAGGTGGCGAACCAGTAGCCGAAGGTGATGTTGCGCGACCACACCAGCCAGGCCGCGAGCGCCAGTGGCACCAGCGGCAGGAACCACAGGTAGATCGTCGACAGGAAGTGCGCCTGGAACCCGGTGCCGACGACCGTGTGCAGGATCGTCGCGGGCTCGTGCCCGAACATCAGCGCCCGGTCGATGAGGTGCAGCTCCCGGTCGTACTTGTCCTCGCCCATGATGAAGGGCAGGAACGACTTGAGGTTCCGGTAGCAGACGTAGGTGATGTAGAAGGACACCAGACCCAGCACCACGAGGGTGATCCGCTCGCGGTCCCAGTGGCTGCGGACGCGGTCGCGGACCAGCGACGGCATCAGCGCCGGCTTCATCCGCGAGGCCCACAGGGTGCGCGGCAGCACGTCGAGCAGGAACGCACCGAGCACCAGCAGCGGCAGCCTGAGCCACGACGGCCCGAGGAAGCCCTCCGGGTCGACCAGCGGTCGGTCGAGCACGAACGCGGCCGTCAGCGCGAGCGCGCCCATGGTGGCGGCGACTCCCACGAGGAGGGCATAGGCCGGTCTGTACACGGAGGTCAGTGTAGGGAGGGGTCAAGGAGCGGGCGTGATCGGCAGCACCGCGAGACGGGTCACATCGACCCGCAGCGCGACCTCGTCGGCGGGCGACACACGGCTGCCCAGCGCGGCCACGGCGTCCAGCCGGCCGAGGCCCTCGGCGTCCACCTTGAGGCGCACCTGCTCGGGCGTGACGCGCGCCGACTCGACCCGCGCACGGATCGGCCCGGCGGCGTCGACCACGAGTGCGGAGCGGCGTACGGCGACCGCGGGCGCGGTCGGCAGCCCGGCCGCGTCGAGCACCAGGCGGGCCGCGTCGCCGCGCAGGACCCGCGCATAGCCGAGGAACAGCGCGGTCTCCTCGTCGACCGGCTCGCGCCACACCTCGTCGATCTCGCCGGACTGCACCACGCGCCCGTCGCGCATCACGGCAAGCCGGTCGGCGAGCGCGAAGGCCTCCTCGTGGTCGTGGGTGACCAGCAGCGCGGTGGTGCCGGCGGCGTGCAGGATCTCGCGCAGGTCGCCGGCCAGCCGCTCGCGCAGCGTCGCGTCGAGGGCCGACAGGGGCTCGTCGAGCAGGATCAGCCGCGGTTCGACGGCAAGCGCCCGGGCGAGGGCCACGCGCTGCCGCTCGCCCCCCGACAGCGTGCCGGGCAGCCGGTCGTCGTAGCCGGAGAGGCCCACCAGCTCGAGCAGCTCGCGCACCCGCGCGGCCACCCGCGCGGGCGGCGTACGCCGCAGCCTGAGGGCGTAGGCCACGTTGCGGGCGACGGTGAGGTGCGCGAAGAGCTGGCCGTCCTGGAACATCAGCGCGAAGCCACGCTTGTGGGTCGGCACGCCGGCGAGGTCGGCACCGGCGCAGGAGATCGAGCCCGCCGTCAGCGGCTCGAGGCCCGCGACAGCGCGGAGCAGGGTGGACTTGCCGCAACCGGAGGGGCCGAGCACCGCGAGCACCTGGCCGGCGGCGAGGTCGAGCGAGACGTCGTCGACGGCGAGGGTGTCGCCGTAGCGGACGGTGACGTCGGTGAGCTGGAGCATCGTCGTCGACCCTGTCATCCCAGCGCCCCCACACCGGGCACGCGCAGCCGCTCGACGGCGAGCATGACGACGGCCGTGGCGGCGGCGAGGACGACGGAGGCGGCGAGCGCCATGCCGTAGTTCATCTCGCCGGGGTGGCCGATGAGCCGGAAAATCACGACCGGCAGCGTGGGAGCGTCGTCGCGGGCGAGGAACGAGGTCGCGCCGAACTCCCCCAGCGAGGCGGCGAAGGCGAAGCCACTGGCCGCGAGCATCGGCTTCCACACGACGGGCAGGTCGACGGTGAGCAGGGTGCGCCACGGTGAGGCGCCCAGCGACGCGGCGGCCTGGCGCTGCCGGTCGTCGATGCCGCCGAGCACCGGGGTCAGCGTGCGCACGACCAGCGGCAGCGCGACCAGGGCCTGGGCCATCGGCACCAGCAGGGGCGAGTCGCGCAGGTCGAGGGGCGGCCGGTCGAGGGTGATCAGGAAGCCGAAGCCGAGGGTCACGGCGCTGACGCCGAGCGGCAGCATGAAGAAGCCGTCGAGCGTCGAGCGCACCCGGCGCTCGGCGACCGAGTGCGATCGTCGCGTGACGATCAGCGAGACCAGGCCGCCGACGAGCAGCGCCATCCAGGTGGCGTCGACGGCGGTGCGCAGGCTCGTCATCAGCGCCGTCGTCACCGGCACCACCAGCGCCTGGTCGTCGCCGGCGGTGGAGAGCGCGCGGTAGTTGTCGAGGCCCCAGCCCTCACCCACGCTGAGCGATCCGGCCACCAGGGTGAGGATCGGCACCAGCATCGCCGCGAGCACGAGCAGCGTCGCGACGACGACGGGCGCGTCGCCGCGGCGTACGGCGCGGGCCGGGGCGACGGTGCGCTGGGCCGTCGGGTCGGGGGTCGCGCGCAGCCGCGCCGCGAGGGCCAGCAGGCCGACCACCACGACGATCTGGAGGACCGAGAGGGCCGCTGCCGCCTGCAGGTCGAAGACGGTCGTGGTCAGCAGGTAGATCTCGGTCTCGACGGTGGCGTGCCGCACGCCACCGAGGGTGAGCACGATGCCGAAGGCCGTCGCGCAGAAGAGGAAGACGATGGTCGAGGCGCCGACGATCGCGGGTCGCAGCGCGGGCAGGGTCACCGTGCGCAGCACCTGCCACGGCGAGGCGCCGAGGGCCGCCGCCGCCTGCCCGGGTCGCGGGTCGAGCGATTCCCAGGCGACGCCGACGGTGCGCACCACGACGGCGACGTTGAAGAAGACCAGGCCCAGCACGATGGCGAACGGCGTGCCGTCCAGGCCCAGGAAGCCGAGCGGCCCGCCCTCCCCGAGCAGCTGGCGGAAGGCGACCCCGACGACGACCGTCGGCAGCACGAACGGCACCAGGAGCGCCGCGCGCACCGCGGCCCGCCCGGGCAGCGCGAGCCGGTGGAGGGCGTACGCCGCCGGCAGGCCGAGCACGACGGCCAGCAGCGTCGCGACCCCCGCCGTCCACACGGTGAACCACGCCACCCGGTGGACCCGCGGCCGGGCGAGGACCTCCAGCACCGCACCGGGAGCGAAGCGCCCGTCGGCGACGAACCCCTCCGCGACCATGCCGCTCACCGGCAGCACGAAGAGCACGCCGAGCACCAGCACCGGCCCGGCAGCCAGCGCGAGCAGCGCGAGGAGGCGGCGCGCACCTGTCGGTGGCCGAGGAGCCGCACGAGGACTCATCGCGAGATGACGTCGGTCCACTCGGTCAGCCACTGCTCGCGGTGGGCGGCGATCTCCTCGGGCGAGACCTCGTAGGGGTCGGTGGGCTGCGGGGCGAAGGTCGCCCAGTCGTCGGGGACCGTCGCGCCGGGCATGACCGGGAAGACGTACATCGACTCCGGCAGCGCGCTCTGGACCTCGTCGCTGAGCATCCAGTCGACCAGCGCCTGCGCACCCTCGGGGTTGTCGGCGCCGGCGAGGACGCCGGCGTACTCGACCTGGCGGAAGCAGGTGTCGAGGAGCGCCGCCGTGGTCGTCCTCCCGTCGGTGACCGTGAAGGCCGGGGAGGAGTCGTAGGACACCACGATCGGGCGGGTGCCGTTCTTCGAGCCTGCGGTGAAGTCGCCGTAGTAGGCGTCCTCCCACCCGTCGACGACCTTGGCGCCGTTGGCCAGCAGGTCGGTCCAGTAGGTCTCCCAGTCGTCTCCGTACTCCGCGACGGTGGCGAGGAAGAAGGCCATGCCGGGACTGCTCGTCGAGGCGCCGGGGGTCACCAGCAGGTCGGCGTACGCCGGGTCGGTGAGGTCGGCCAGCGTGCGGGGCGGCTCGATCCCCTCCCGGTCGAACCAGGCGGTGTCGACGTTGACGCAGACGCTCGCCGAGTCGATCGGGACCAGGCGGTCGCCACCCTCGGCGAGGGCGTACTCCTCCGGCGGGTCCACCGACGGTGTGGTCTCGGCGAAGGCGCCCTCGCCCAGCGGGCGGGAGGCGAAGGTGTTGTCGATGCCGAAGGCCGCGTCGGCGACGGGGTTGTCGGCGGTGAGGCTGAGCTTGGTGGCGAGCGTCCCGGCGTCACCGGAGCCGCGCACCTCGAGGTCGTAGCCGGACTCCTCCTCGAACGCCTTCACGAGCCTCTTGGGCAGGTGGAAGGAGTCGTGGGTGGCGAGCACGACCGTGCCCCCGGACGTGCCCCCGGACGTGCCCCCGGGCTCCCCGTCGGCCGCCGAGGTCGACGGCTCCGACGGCTCGCCACTGGAGATGAGGCTGCAGGCGCTCAGCACCAGCGCGGCGAGCGCCGTCGTGAGGGCAGCGCGGACGGGTGGTTGACGCATGGTGACTCCCTATCGCCGGTGCTAACCGGATCAGGTTCATAGGGTCTGCGGCTGGTCCGCACTCTCAGCACGCCTGCGCGCGCTCCCCTGTCTTCGTCACCAGCGTACCGCGACGTGGCCACGGCCCCTACGCTGCCCGCATGCCCAGCCTCCGCCACCAGCTCCTGGCCTCCCTCATCCCGCGGCTCCGCACGTCGGGCGACCTCGAGAGCGAGCCTGCCGAGCGCGCCCGCGTCGAGGCCGAGCACCGCACCCAGGTGCGCACGCTCCCGACCCGGGCGGTGCGCGGCTTCGCGAAGACCTGGGACGTGTCGGTCCACGACATCGGCTTCCCGTCCTACGTCCTGACGCCGAAGGACCGCCGGGTCCACCGCACCCTCTACTACGTCCACGGCGGCGGGTTCATGGCACCGATCGACGCGGTCCACGTGCGGTACGCCACCCGGCTGGCCGAGGCGATCGGCGCCCGCGTGGTGATGCCCGACTACCCGCTCGCCCCGGAGCACACCTGGGCCGACTCCCACGACGCACTGGTGGCGGACGCCGCCCGATGGGCGGACGAGGACGGCGGCGTGGTGCTGGCCGGGGACTCCGCGGGCGGCGGCCTCGCCCTCGCGACGGCGCTCTCCATGCGCGACCGCGGGCTCACGCCGGCGACCCACCTGGTGCTCCACGCGCCCTGGGTGGACCTGACCTCCTCGACCCCCGAGACGCGGGAGGTCGACGCGATCGACCCGTGGCTGTTCTTCAGCAAGGTCGAGGCGTACGCCCTCTGGTGGGCCGGGTCGCCGGAGGACCTCGACCGGCCCGAGGTCTCCCCCGCGCTCGCCGACCTCGCCGGGCTCCCGAGGGCGCTGATGCTCTACGGCACCCGCGACCTCCTCCACCCGGGTTGCCGGCTGCTCGCCCGCCGCGCCGCGGAGGCCGGCTGGGACCTGACGTCGATCGAGGAGCCGGACCTGATCCACGTCTACGGAGTGCTGCCGTTCATCCCCGAGGCCCGTCGTGCCCTCGCCCAGGTCGTGGACTTCGTCCGATGACCGTCGAGGTGCTCACCGTCGTCTTCGACGACCTCCCCGCGCGGACGGCGTACGACGTCTGGCGGCTGCGGCAGCAGGTGTTCGTCATCGAGCAGGACTGCCCCTATCCCGACCTGGACGGGCGCGACCTCGAGGCCACCACGCGCCACGTCGTGCTGCTCGAGGACGACAGCGTGATCGGCACCCTGCGCCTGCTCGACGACGGCGACTGGGCGCGGATCGGACGCGTGGTCGTCGCCCCGTCGGCCCGCGGACGGGGCCTCGCCGCGGTGATGATGGATGAGGCGATGACGCACTGCACCGACCGCGAGGTGCGGCTCGACGCCCAGATCGCGCTCACCGGCTTCTATGCGGCCTACGGCTTCGAGGTGACGGGGCCGGCCTTCGACGAGGACGGGATCATGCACGTGCCGATGGCCCGGGTCGGGCGTCCGGCACGACCATGAGCACCGGCCCGAGGATCTCCTCGCGCACCAGGCGGGACTCGCCGGACAGCCCACTGATGACGGTCGGCGCGACCCACCAGCCGTCTCGGTCCAGCGCCTGCCCGCCGGTCTCCACCGTGCCGCCCTCGGCCCGCGCCAGCGCGAGGTAGCGCAGCACACGGTCCCGCGCCACCGGCGAGCGCAGCGGGCCGCACAGGGTGTCGGGCTCGGCGGGCGCGCCGACGACGACCTCGGCCATGGTCTCGACGGCGGCGTGCAGCGCCTCGGCGTAGCGGTGCGCGGGCACCACCACCGTGGCCGGGAGCCGGCACCCCTGGCCCGCGTTGGCCGCGACCGTGACGGCGGCGGCCGAGACGACGGCCCCGAGGTCGGCGTCGTCGGCCGCGCGGACGGTGACCGTGCCTCCGACGTCGATTCGGACGCGCTTGCCCGCCTGCTCCCCCGCCACCTGGACCCGGTGGGCCGCGACCGACGACCCGGTGAAGGAGATCTCGTCGACGTGGTCGTCGAGGGTGAGGGCGATCGCCACGTCGACGTCGCGCGTGGAGACGACGTTGAGCACGCCGCGCGGCAGGAAGTCGAGCGCGATCCGCCCGAGCTCGAGGGCCGCGCCGGCCGTCTCGGGAGCCGGCTTCAGCACCACGGTGCCGCCGGCGACGAGCACACGGCCGACCTCCTCGATCGCGACCGCCAGCGGCGACGTGGCCGGCGTGATCACGGCCGTGACACCGGGCGACGCGTGCGGCACGGCGCGCAGGCCGGCGATCGGCGCGTCGAGGTGGGCGGCACGCAGCGACACCGGCACCCCCGTCTCGGCGGCGAGGAGCTGCGCGAGCTCGCCGGACCGGGCGACGAGGGCGTCCTGGAAGCGTCCGAGCGCGTCGACCCGCAGCGCCGAGTCGGTGCTCCACGGGGTCTCGTGGAAGGCGCGCCAGGCGGCCCGGGCCGCGGCCCGGGCGTCGTCGACCCCGGCGTCCGGCAGCTGCCAGAGGACGTCGCCCGTCGCCGGGCTGCGCGCCGGGAAGGTCCACCCCTCGCTGGTCGCCCGCTCCATGCCGTCGACGGGCAGCGTCGCGGCCGCCCGGGCGTGCTTGCTCATGGGAGAACTCCACCACGGAGACACCTCATGTGGCGCTGCGGACACCCGGTGGCGCGATCAGCATCGGGAGTGGGTGCCCACCCCGGACCGGCGCACGTCCGGCTGGTCGGCCGAGGCCCTAGCCTCGGGTCCATGCGCGACGACCTGGGAGCCGACGTCCCGGGCGAGCGACCCGCGACCCGCATCGTCTCGCTGGTCCCCTCGCTGACGGAGGCGCTGGCCACGTCGGCACCGGACCGGCTCGTCGGCGCGACCGACTGGTGCACGCATCCCGCCGACCTCGACGTGGCGCGGGTCCGCGGCACCAAGAACCCCGACCTGGCCGCGATCCGGGCCCTCTCGCCCGACCTGGTCGTGGCCAACATGGAGGAGAACCGCGAGCTCGACGTGCGCCGGCTCCGCGACTCCGGGGTGCCGGTCTGGGTGACCCGGATCGAGACCGTGGAGCAGTCGCTCGACGCGATGTCCCGGCTCTTCGGCGAGGCCCTCGAACTCCCCGACCCGCCCTGGCTGGTCGAGGCCCGCACGCTCTGGTCGACACCCGCCCCGCGCCGGCTGTCGGTGGCCGTGCCGATCTGGCGCGACCCGTGGATGGTCGTCGGCTCCTCGACCTACACCGACGACCTCCTCACCCGGGCCGGGCTGGCCAACGTGCTGGCCGATCGCGACGGTCGCTATCCGACGGTCACGTCCGCGGAGATCGACGGCTCGGGCGCGGACGTCGTGCTGCTGCCGGACGAGCCGTACGTCTTCACCGCCGACGACGGCCCGGAGGCCTTCACCACCCCGACCCGGCTGGTGTCGGGGCGGTTGCTCACCTGGTACGGCCCCGCCATGGTCGAGGCGCACGCCGTGCTGGGCTCGATCGGTGGCTAACCTCCAGCCATGACCCGCGACCCGATCGGCGAGGCCCACCGGCAGTGGGTGGCCCACGGCTGGGCCGGCGCCGCCGACGGGATGGCGATGGTGACCTCCGTCGTGCGCGCGCAGCAGCTGCTGATGGAGCGCATCGACGCGGTGCTCCGTCCGCGCGGGCTGACCTTCGCGCGCTACGAGGTGCTGCGCCTGCTGTCCTTCACCCGTGGGGCGGCGATGCCGATGTCGCGGCTCGGGTCGCTGCTGCAGGTGCACCCGACCAGCGTCACCAGCGCGGTCGACCGGCTCGTCGCCCAGGGGTACGTCGAGCGCGTGCGCGGCGACGCCGACAAGCGCGTGGTGCTCGCGGTGCTGACCGACGCCGGCCGCGGGGCGGTCGAGGAGGCGACGGCGGCGCTCAACGTCGAGGTCTTCGAGGCGCCCGGCCTGCCCGAGGTCGACGTACGCGAGCTGACCGATCGGCTCACCGCGCTCCGGACGGGGCTCGGGGACTCGCTCTGAGGTCCCGCGTGGAGGCGGCGGCGTTGTGACTCGCGGGTAATACTTGGAAGTCCTACTATCTTCTCATGGCCGACATGCACACCCCGCAGAACCCGATCCGCCTCGTCACCGCCTCGGCGCTGTTCGACGGCCACGACGCCTCGATCAACATCATGCGGCGGATCTTCATGAGCCAGGGCTGCGAGGTGATCCACCTGGGGCACAACCGCTCCGTGCAGGAGGTCGTCACCGCCGCGCTCGAGGAGGACGTGCAGGGCGTGGCGGTCTCGTCCTACCAGGGCGGGCACGTCGAGTACTTCGAGTACCTCGTCGAGTCGCTGCGTGCGCAGGGTGCCGGCCACGTGCAGGTCGTCGGAGGTGGCGGCGGCGTGATCGTGCCGTCGGAGATCACCCGTCTGCGCGAGTCGGGGGTCACCATCTTCTCCCCCGAGGACGGCCAGAAGATGGGCCTCGTCGGGATGATCAACTCGGTCGTCGCCGACTGCGACGTCGACCTGTGGTCCCAGGGCGCCGTCACGGTGGAGCAGGTCCTCTCGGGTGACCGCTTCGCCGTCGCCCGCGCCATCACCGGCGCCGAGGGCGGGCGGCTCGACGAGGCCATGCTGGCCGAGGTCCGGCAGGCGGCTGCGCGCCGCGTCGTGCCCGTCCTGGGCATCACCGGCACCGGCGGCTCGGGCAAGTCGTCGCTCACCGACGAGATCGTGCGCCGCTTCCGCACCGACCAGCAGGACAAGCTGCGGATCGCGGTCATCGCGGTCGACCCCACCCGCCGCAAGGGCGGTGGTGCGCTGCTCGGCGACCGGATCCGGGCCAACTCCCTCGACGGCGACCGGGTCTTCTTCCGCTCGCTCGCCACCCGCGGCGCCCACGAGGTGCCCGCGCACCTCGCCGACGTGATCGACGTGATGAAGGCCGCCGGGCACGACCTGGTGATCGTCGAGACGCCCGGCATCGGCCAGGGCGACGCCGGCATCGTGCCGCTCGTCGACCACTCGCTCTACGTCATGACGCCGGAGTTCGGCGCCGCCTCGCAGCTGGAGAAGATCGACATGCTCGACTTCGCCGACAGCGTCGCGATCAACAAGTTCGAGCGTCGCGGCGCCAAGGACGCGCTCCGCGACGTCGGCCGCCAGCTGGTCCGCAACCGCGGGGCCTTCGGCAAGCAGCCGCACGACATGCCGGTGTTCGGCACGAGCGCGGCCACCTTCAACGACGACGGCGTCACCGCGCTCTACCAGCACCTCCGCGGCGAGCTGGCCGAGGCCGGGCTGGAGGTCACCGACGGCACGCTCCCGCACGTCGACGTACGCCACTCGTCGGGCATCCGGCAGGTCGTGCCGGCCGACCGCGTGCGCTACCTCTCCGAGATCACCGAGACGGTCCGCGGCTACCACGCGCGCACGACCGAGCTCGCCGAGGCGGCGGCCGACCTCCAGCGCGTGCAGTACGTCGCCGACCAGCTCGGCGACGGCGACGCGGGCGGTGTGCCCGCGCTGCTCGAGTCCGCCCGCAAGGCCGTCCCGCACGAGGTCGCCGACCAGATCGCCGGCTGGCCGGCCGTCGTGGAGTCCTACTCCGGCGACGAGCAGGTCGTGGTGGTGCGCGAGCGCGAGATCCACACCACGCTCACCAAGGAGTCGTTGAGCGGCAACAAGATCCCGCGCGTCGCGCTGCCGCGCTTCTCCGACCACGGCGAGCTCGTCCGCTTCTGGCGCAACGAGAACCTGCCGGGCTACTTCCCCTTCACCGCCGGCGTCTTCCCGTTCAAGCGCGACAACGAGGACCCGGCCCGGATGTTCGCCGGCGAGGGTGACCCGGCGCGCACCAACCGCCGCTTCAAGATCCTCAGCCACGGCAACGACGCCACCCGGCTCTCCACCGCCTTCGACTCCGTCACGCTCTACGGCCGCGACCCCGACCCGCGCCCCGACGTCTACGGCAAGGTCGGCACGTCGGGCGTCTCGGTCGCGACGCTGGACGACATGAAGGAGCTCTTCGACGGCTTCGACCTGGTCGCCCCGACGACATCGGTGTCACTGACGATCAACGGTCCGGCCCCCACGGTGCTGGCGTTCTTCCTCAACACCGCGATCGACCAGCAGGTCGACGCGTTCGTCGAGCGGGAGTCGCGCGAGCCGAGCGACGAGGAGCGCGCCCAGCTCGCGGCGTACGCACTGGCGAACGTCCGCGGCACCGTCCAGGCCGACATCCTCAAGGAGGACCAGGGCCAGAACACGGCGCTGTTCTCCACGGAGTTCTGCCTGCGGATGATGGCCGACATCCAGGAGTGGTTCATCGAGCAGCAGGTGCGCAACTTCTACTCGGTGTCGATCTCGGGCTACCACATCGCCGAGGCCGGGGCGAACCCGATCAGCCAGCTCGCCTTCACCCTCGCCAACGGCTTCACCTACGACGAGGCCTACCTCGCGCGCGGGATGAAGATCGACGACTTCGCGCCCAACCTGTCGTTCTTCTTCTCCAACGGCATGGACCCCGAATACACCGTCCTGGGCCGCGTCGCGCGCCGCATCTGGGCGGTGACGATGAAGGAGAAGTACGGCGCCTCGGAGCGCTCGCAGAAGCTGAAGTACCACGTGCAGACGAGCGGCCGCTCGCTGCACGCGCAGGAGATGGACTTCAACGACATCCGCACGACGCTGCAGGCGCTCATCGCGATCTACGACAACGCCAACAGCCTCCACACCAACGCCTACGACGAGGCCGTGACGACCCCGACGGAGGACTCCGTACGCCGCGCGCTGGCGATCCAGCTGATCATCAATCGCGAGTGGGGCCTGGCGATGAACGAGAACCCGCTCCAGGGGTCCTTCGTCATCGACGACCTCACCGACCTCGTCGAGGCGGCCGTGCTCGCGGAGTTCGACTCGATCAACGAGCGCGGCGGCGTGCTCGGCGCGATGGAGACCGGCTACCAGCGCGGGCGGATCCAGGACGAGTCGATGCTCTACGAGCACCGCAAGCACGACGGCTCGCTGCCGATCATCGGCGTCAACACCTTCGTCAAGGAGAGCGCCGCCGACGCCCAGCCCAAGGAGATCGAGCTGGCCCGCGCCACCGAGGCGGAGAAGGAGTCGCAGCTGACGCGGGTGCGTGCCTTCCAGGCCGCGCACGGTGCCGAGGCGCAGCAGGCGCTGGCCCGGCTCAAGGACGCCGCGATCTCCGGGGAGAACGTGTTCGCCGTGCTGATGGACGCCGCCCGGGTCTGCTCGCTCGAGCAGGTCACCGAGGCGTTCTTCGAGGTGGGCGGGCAGTACCGCCGGAACGTCTGAGCCTGGCGGACGCGAGCGGAGCGAGCGGACGCCCACGCGAAGAGGTTGAGCGCCCGCCTAGGCGGTGGCCAGCTCCTCGTCGTGGAGCGGCGCGGGCGGCGTGGGCAGCAGGCTGACGGGCTCCACCTTGGCCGCCGGCAGGTCGAACCGGAAGACCGACCCCTGCCCCGAGTCGGCAGCGAGGCACTCGATCGAGCCACCGTGCCGCTGGACGATGGTCTGGCAGATGGCCAGCCCCATGCCGGTGCCACGGAGCCCGGCACGCACCGTGTCGCCGCGGTGGAACCTCTGGAAGATCAGGGCCCGCTCGTGCTCGTCGACACCGACGCCGTTGTCCTCGACCTCGACCACCACGCGCGAGCCCAGTCGCTGGGCCCTCACGAGGATCCGCGCGGGCACCCCGGGGCGGGCGTACTTGACGGCATTGCCGACGAGGTTGGCGAACAGCTGCCTGAGGGCGACCTCGTCCGCGTGCACGGACGGCAGCCCGTCGTCGGACACCTCGAGCACGTCGTCCGGCCCCAGGAGCGCGGCGGCCTGGACCACAGCCCCGTCCGGGCCGCAGAGCTCGACGTCGTGGACCTCGAGGTCACCCGCCTCGGCGACGGCCTGCGCGAGCAGGTCGTCGATCAGCCCGGCCATCTGGACCGACGCCAGCTCGGCGCGCTTGATCGACGCCAGCGTGTCGCTGTCGTCGGCGAGGTCGACCGCGGCGAGGTCGAGCCAGGCGCGAATCGCGGTCAGCGGTCCGCGCAGGTCGTGGGCCGCGGTCGAGGCGAAGCCGACCAGGGGCTGGAGTCCCTTGCGGTGCTCGGTCACCTCCTGGAGCACGAGCAGGACACCCGAGCGGCCGTCGTCGCCGCGCTGGCTGGCGAGCACGGCCCGCGACACCGCGAGCACGAGGTCGTCGCCGGAGCCGAGGGGCAGGAGCACGTCCCCCGCCCCGAGCTCGGCGCGCGTGGCGCTCGTGTGGGCAGCATCCGGGTGGAGCACCAGCTGCACCAGGTTGGCCAGGGCCACCGCGTCGGCCGCTCCCGGGCTGACCCGGTGGGCGAGGCGCCGGCTCGCACCGTTGCTGCGCTCGATCCTGCCCTCGCGGTCCAGGACGATCAGTCCCTCATCCATGCTCTCGGTCATCTCCGCGAGCAGCTCGGCCTGCTCGGCCGCGCGCGCCCGCGCCTCCCCCATGCGCACCACCAGCTCGTCGATGCGGTCGCTCAGCGTGCCCACGCCGAGGCCGGTCAGCAGTACGGCGACGAGGAAGAGCTGCCCCACCAGGGCCTTCTGCACCGGGTCGTCGAGGACGTCGGAGGGGCCGAGGCCCCCGAGGGTCAGCAGGAGGCCGCCCACGCCCAGGGCGAGGGCGTGCAGCGCGGCGAGGTAGGTCGGGAAGCGCGCCGCCGACCAGACGCAGAGCGACATGACGAGGAAGACGAGGGGGAGCGGCTGGAGGAAGACGGTCAGCACGACGAGCACGGAGACCGCCCACATGACGACGAACTCCCGTCGGCTCCCGGCCCGGGTCCGCGGCGCGACGGGGCTGGTGCGCCACTCCCACGCCAGGTGCCCGACGCAGCCGACCACGAGGATGCCGGCGAAGTGCCGGGCGAACCACGCCTGCGGCACCCAGGCGTTCCAGCCGACGCCGGAGTGCAGCCACACACCGAGCGACCCGATCAGGGCACCGACCGCACTGCCGAGCGCCGCCGCGAGACACGTGTAGGCCAGGGACCGGGGGGAGCGGAAGCTCTCGGTCCCGCCGGCGCCGAGGAGGGTGGGGCACCAGCGCCTGAGGAGCAGCACCGTGACCCACGTCTGGCACGCGAGCGACACCGCGCCCAGCACGACGATGCCCGCCGGCGCGTTGGTGAACCCAGCGACCCCGGCGTGGATCACGGTCAGCGGCACCAGCACCCACGCCGCCCGGCGCGGCGACTCCGCGAGCAGCCAGAGCATGGCGACGCCGGCGCCCGGCCACACCAGGCTCACGGCCTGACCGTCCCGGACCGTCAGTCGCGCCAGGACCGCTAGGGCGGCGTAGGCGAGCGCGAAGCCGAGCGTCCAGCGCAGCGGGAGCGGCGCAGGCCGGCTCACGGTCGGGCCCCCGGCCCGACCCGACGAGCCCGATGCCGTCGGCTCACACAGGACTGATACACGCGCTGCACATTAGTCCCTCACGGGCCTACATGAGGGCAACATCGCCGGATTTCTCGCGCGGTGTACCGGCGGGCTCCAATGAGGAACCCGTTGCCAACCGCGGCGGGCGGCAGCGCGATCAGTGGCGCGGCCCGCGCAACGCTATCGAATCAGAGGTTGATCGTGATCTTCGCGTCCTTGCGCAGGTCCTTCACCAGTGCGCCCGCGACCTCGGCGACCTGCTGCTGCATGGCCTGCTCCGCGAGCTGGTCGCGGACCTCGGCGAACGGCGGGATCTTCTGGCCGCCCTGACCCGACTGCGCCTGCTGCGCCTTGGCCTGCGCGTAGACCTTGCGGAGCTCCTGGTCCGTCGGCTCGATCGGGCCTTCCTCGTCGACGACGAGCGCCTCGACCATGAGCTGGGTCTCGACCTGCGACCGGGCCTGGTCCTCGGTCACGCCCTGGTCCTCGACCGCCGCCAGCAGCTCCTCGGCCGACCCGAGCTGGTTCTGCTCGGCCAGGGAGGTCAGCTCGGCGTCGACGTCCTCGTCGCTGACCTCGACGCCGCGGGACTCGGCCTCCTGGGCCAGCAGCTCGGTGGAGACGAGGTCGTCGACGGTCTGCTTCTTCAGGGCGTCCTCGTCGGGGGCCTCGCCGGTCGTCTGCGCCTGGGCGGCGGCCTGCTGGAAGGTCGACTCGTAGATCGGGACGAACTCCTCCTTGGTCACCTCCTCGCCGTTCACCTCGGCGACGACGTCGGGAATGCCCTCGAGGTCGGGCTGTGCGCCGGCCGAGGCGTCCGAGGAGGCACTGTCGCTCGGCGATGCGCTGGCGGAGGCGTCCTTGTCGGCGCTCGCGGAGTCGCTGTCGCCCCCACCGCAGGCGGAGAGGGTGAGCAGTGCGGTCGCCGCGAGGGCGCCGAGGGCAGTACGGGTTCGGGTGGTGCGCATCAGGGAAGTCATCGTCCTCGACGGTACGCACCCAACCTGAGCGCCACTCTCAGGTTCTCGAGGAGCCGAGTCAGGGCGAGTCCGGCACGACGAGCGCGTCGGGGTCCTGCCGCACCGGCAGCTGCGCGAGCGCCGTACGCACGAGGGTGAGGCGCGCGGCCACCGCCACCTTCTGGCGGATGCGTCCGACGCCGCTGTCGCCGAGCGTCTCCTCCACGGCGGCGGCGATCTGCGCGTCGGTGAAGGTCGGGCGGGTCCCCGCCTCGACCTCGACGTCCGGGAGCGCCAGCAGGACGGGGAGCACCTGGCTGCCCACCGCCTCGAGGAGGTGGTAGCGGTCGATCTTGCTCATCGCGTCCCAGGCCGCGTCGTCCTGGGCGCGGCGCCGGACCTTGCCGCGGGCCACGATCTTGGCGGCGGCGGTCACGGCGACGGTCAGCTCGTGCTCGGTGAAGCGCATGCAGCCAGCATGCCAAACCCGGGGGCATGCTGGGTGCATGCGCCTGACCGACCTGGACCCCGCCGCGATGACCGACGAGCAGCGCGACCTGCACCGGCGCATCACCTCGGGCCCCCGCGCCTCCGGTCCCCAGCACTTCCCCCTCACCACCGCCGACGGAGCGCTCACCGGCCCCTTCGGCGTGATGGTCCACGAGCCGGCGCTCGGTGCCCCGCTCCAGGAGCTCGGCAGCGCGATCCGCTATGCCACCGGCCTCTCCGGCCGGGTCCGCGAGATCGCGATCCTCGCCGTCGCCACGCACACCGGCTGCCGCTTCGAGCAGTACGCGCACGAGCGCGTCGGCCGGGCTGTGGGCCTCACCGCCGACGAGCTGGCCGACCTCGCCGCCGGCACGTTCACGTCCCCCGACCCGGTCGAGGAGTCGGCGTACGCCTTCTGCCGGCAGCTGCTGGACGGGCGCGCCCGCCTCGCCGAGGAGGAGTACGACGACCTCCGCGCGAGGCTCGGCACCACCACGATCACCGAGCTGGTGGTCCTCGTCGGCTACTACCGCACCCTGGCCCAGCTCCTCGACGTCTACGACGTCGGCGTCCCGGAGGACCCGCGGCCGGATCAGTAGTGGGCGGTCATCACGTGCTTGATGCGCGTGTAGTCGTCGAAGCCGTAACCCGACAGGTCCTTGCCGTAGCCCGAGCGGCCGAAGCCTCCGTGCGGCATCTCGGACACGAAGGGGATGTGGGTGTTGACCCACACGCACCCGAAGTCGAGCTCGCGCGTGAGCCGGTCGGCGGTCCCGTGGTCGCGCGTCCACACGCTGCCGGCGAGACCGTAGGGCACCCCGTTGGCGAGGGCGACGGCCTCCGCCTCGTCGTCGAACGCCTGCACGGTGAGCACCGGCCCGAAGACCTCCTCCTGCACGATCCGGTCGTCCTGGCGTACGCCGCTGACGACGGTGGGCGCGAAGAAGAATCCCGTGTCGCCGTGGCGGGTGCCGCCCGTGCGGACCGTCGCGTGGTCCGGCAGGTCGGCGAGGAACGCCTCCACCTTGGCGAAGTGGGCGGCGTTGTTGAGCGGGCCGTAGTCGGCCTCGGCGTCGGACGGCGGGCCGGGCCGGGTGCCCTCGGCCTCCGCCACCAGAAGGTCGACGAGCTCGTCGTGGACGCTGCGGTGCACGATCACGCGGGTCGCGGCGGTGCAGTCCTGGCCGGAGTTGAAGTAGGCGGCCGCCGCGATCAACCCCGCCGCCCGCGGGAGGTCGGCGTCCGCCATCACCACGACCGGGGCCTTGCCGCCGAGCTCGAGGTGCGCGCGCTTGAGGTTCCTGGCCGCCGACGAGGCGACCTCGATGCCCGCGCGCACGGAGCCGGTGATCGCGACCAGCCCCGGGGTCGGGTGCTCGACGAGGTGCCGGCCCGTGGTCGCGTCGCCGTTGACGACGTTGAGGACGCCGGGCGGCAGGATCGCGCCGGCGATCTCGGCGAGCAGCACCGTGGAGCGCGGCGTGGTGTCACTGGGCTTGAGCACGATGGTGTTGCCCGCGGCGAGCGCGGGCGCGATCTTCCAGATCGCCATCGCGAAGGGGTAGTTCCACGGCGTCACCTGGCCGACCACGCCGATCGGCTCGCGGCGGATGCTGGACGTGTGCCCCTCGAGGTACTCCCCCGCCGACTTCCCCTCCAGCAGACGCGCGGCACCGGCGAAGAAGCGCAGCTGGTCGACGCCCTGGTCGACCTCCTCGCTCGCGATGTGGCGCACCGGCTGACCGGTGTCGCGGGCCTGCACCTCGCTGATCTCGTCGCGGCGCTCGGCCACGGCGGCGGCGAGGTCGAGGAGGAGGGCCTGACGGCGTCCGGGCGTGAGCCGCTTCCACGACGCCGACGCGCGCTCCGCGGCGGCGTACGCCGCATCCACCTCCGACGGCAGCGAGACCGGAGAGCGGCCGTCGACCTCCCCCGTGACCGGGTCCACGAGGTCGATGAAGGCGGTCGTCGCGGACTCGACGAGCTCGCCGTCGACGAAGTTGCGGATCGTGTCGTTCATGTGGACTCCCAGTCAGGCGACGTAGATCTTGCGGAGGGTCTCGTGCACGACCCAGGTCGTGTGCTCGCCGGCGCGGAGCCGGACCACGGATCCGGGGCCGAGCGCCACCGACTCGCCGTCCTCGAAGGACACCGTGGCCGAGCCGGAGAGCACGACGAACACCTCGTCGACCTCGACGTCCGTGGCCGTGCCGGGGCTCATCTCCCACACCCCGACCTCGACACCGGCCACCGCCGCGAGCGCCCGCGAGCCGGCCTCGGGCGACCCGTCGACGACCGTCGCGGGGTCGAGCGGCGCCGTCGGCACGGCGGCGGCGACGTCGAGCACACGGAACACGGCGCCATCGTCCCCCCTCCGCGCAGCCGCGGCGGACCGACGATCTGTCGTCACTTCGTCGCCGGCCCGGACAGTTCGTCTGCCAGGAGCGCGACGTGCAGCGAGACGCGTACGTCGGGGTCGTCGAGGTCGGCGTCGAGGATCGCCTCGATGCGCGCCAGCCGATCGTAGAACGCCGCCCGCGAGAGGTGCAGGCTGGCGGCCGCCTCGGTCTTGCTCACCGGGTGGAGCACCAGCGCGCGCAGGGCCGCGAGGAGGTCGGTGCGGGTGCCGTCGGCGCGGTCGTGCTGCTTGAGCGGGGCGAGCTCGCGCTCGACGAACAGCCGCATCCGGTCGTCCTCCCCCAGCAGCGCCAGCAGCCCGCGCAGGTGGAGGTCGGCGAGGCGGTGCACGTCGGGGTCCTGCCCCTGCCCGCGGCGCGACTGCGGCGCCGCGTCGGCGACCTGACCGGCCTCGGTCACCGTCCGGACGATGCCGGAGCGCTCGACGACTGCCCGCCCGGCCGCCAGGACGACGTCGTGGTGAGCGAGCACCCGCGCCGCCAACCGGTCGACCAGGTCGTCGGCGTCGGCCGAGGGAGCGACCGAGACCAGCACCCGCAGGTCGCGCTCGACCTCGCAGACCAGGGCCGGCAGCCGCAGGCCGTGCGCGGCCCGCACGACCGTCGCGGCGACCTCGTCGAGGTCGGCCGGGGACGACGAGCCGACGCGGGGACGGACCACCAGGCCGACGAAGGTCCGACGGCGCACGGGGAACCCCGCCAGCTCGCAGCGGCGCAGCACGTCATCGGAGTCGGGGTCGTCGCTCAGCCGGGCGAGCAGCTCGAGGTGCGTACGCCGCATCAGCGTGCCGCGGTCGCGGTCGTGCAGGCGGTGCAGGGCGAGGGCCGCCGCGGCCCGCTCGGCGACGGCGATCAGCCGCTGGGTCGGCGCGGTCGGCGAGCCGATGACCAGCCGGCCCCAGGACCGGTCGGCGGTGCCGAGGCGCGCGACCAGCCAGCCATTGCCGGCGTCCCACCCGGTCCGGCCCGCCACCTCGACCCGCCGCGAGCGCGCCGGCCAGCCGTCGAGGAAGCCGCCGGCGTCGTCGGGGCCGGCGAAGTAGTCCAGGGGCCGGTGCTGCGCGTTCTCCACCACGACCGGCCCGGCCGCCAGCCGCTGCACCGCCTGGAGGATCTCGACCGGTCCGGCCGCGCTGTTGCCGAGCTCGGTGAACGTCTCGTGCACCCGCTGGGCCTCGCGCAGCTCGGTGAGCTGCCGGTCGACGACCCGTTCGCCGACCTCCTGGGCGAGCGCCGCGAAGCGCGTCTCCTGCCCGAGGGCGACCAGGGGCAGGCCGTGGCGCTCGCACGCGGCGACCAGGGCCTCGGGGAGGGCGGCCTCCCACCGGCGGCCGAGCTCGACGACCAGGCCCACGCTGCCGACGTCGACCAGCTCGTCGACGAAGGCCGCCAGCCCCGCCGCGTCGTCGTCGGACGGCAGCCCGGTGCCCATCGTGAGCAGCAGGTCACCGGCACGCAGCAGCTGGCCGACGTCGAGCCGCTCGGTGGCGTGCACCCAGCGGATGGGGCGGTCGAGACCCGCGCGGCCGGCGACCACCGCGGGGGCAGCCCGGCGGAAGCTGGGCAGCGCCAGCGCCTCGTCGAGCGTCACGCCCGGCGTCATCTCCGCCACGGCACCGCAGCCTACGCGCGGGGGCGACGGATCGTCAGGATCCGGGGCGCAAAGCCTACGTTCCGACACCCGTGCACGAGGGCCGCGCGGCGCACGATGAGGGGCATGAGCGAGACCACCACTGACATCGTGCACTGGGTCGACGGCGCCGCGCTGACCGGTTCCCCCACCGGCTGGGCCGACGTGACCAACCCCGCCACCGGCCGCGTCACCGGGCGAGTGGCGCTCGCCAGCGAGCCGGACGCCACCCACGTCATCGCCTCCGCCGCCCGCGCGGCCCGCGGGTGGGGCACCACGTCGCTCGCGCGGCGTACGCAGGTGCTCTTCGCCTTCCGCGAGCTGCTCAACAGCCGCAAGGACGAGCTCGCCGCGATCATCACGGCCGAGCACGGCAAGGTGCACTCCGACGCGATGGGCGAGATCTCCCGGGGGCTCGAGGTGGTCGAGTTCGCCTGCGGCATCTCCCACCTGCTCAAGGGCGGCCACAGCGAGGAGGCGTCGACCGGTGTCGACGTCCACTCCAAGCGCGTGCCCCTCGGGGTCGTCGGGATCATCAGCCCCTTCAACTTCCCTGCCATGGTGCCGATGTGGTTCTTCCCGATCGCGATCGCCGACGGCAACGCCTTGGTGCTCAAGCCGAGCGAGAAGGACCCGAGCGCGGCCAACTGGCTCGCCGCGCTGTGGCAGGAGGCCGGTCTCCCCGACGGTGTCTTCAACGTCCTCCACGGCGACAAGACCGCGGTCGACGCGCTGCTCACCAGCCCGGACGTGCAGGCGATCAGCTTCGTCGGCTCCACCCCGATCGCGGAGTACGTCTACGAGACCGCGAGCCGCCACGGCAAGCGCGTCCAGGCCCTCGGTGGTGCCAAGAACCACATGGTCGTCCTCCCCGACGCCGACCTCGACCTCGCGGCCGACTCCGCGGTCAACGCCGGCTACGGCAGCGCGGGCGAGCGCTGCATGGCGATCAGCGTGCTCGTCGCGGTCGACCCGATCGGCGACGAGCTCGTCGCGCGGATCGCCGACCGCACCCGCACCCTGCTGATCGGCGACGGCTCGACCGGTGCGACCCGTGAGGCGACCGGCACGGGCAAGGAGGCCGACATGGGCCCGCTCGTCACGAAGGCCCATCGCGACCGGGTCAGCTCCTTCATCGACTCCGGCGAGGCGGCCGGCGCCAAGGTCGTCGTCGACGGTCGCGATGTCGCCGCCCGCGGCGGCACGGACGGCTTCTGGCTCGGACCGACGCTCTTCGACGACGTCACGCCCGACATGGACATCTACCGCGAGGAGATCTTCGGCCCCGTGCTGTCGGTGGTCCGCGTCGGGTCGTACGACGAGGCGGTCGCGCTGGTCAACGCCAACGAGTACGGCAACGGCACCGCCGTCTTCACCAACGACGGCGGCGCGGCCCGCCGCTTCGAGGCCGACGTGAGCGTCGGGATGATCGGCGTCAACGTGCCGGTCCCCGTCCCAGTGGCCTACTACTCCTTCGGCGGCTGGAAGCGCTCGCTCTTCGGCGACACCCACGCCCACGGCACCGAGGGCGTCCACTTCTTCACCCGCGGCAAGGTCGTCACCACCCGGTGGATCGACCCCGCCAACCGCCCCGAGGGCGGCCTCGAGCTGGGATTCCCGCGCAATGACTGAGCTGATGAACGACCGCACCGACCTGCGCAGTGACTTGTCAGGGACGTACGACGCCGGGCGGGCCTACGAGCTCGACCGCGCGCACGTCTTCCACTCGTGGTCCGCCCAGGCCGAGATCTCCCCGATGGTGATCACCCGCGCCGAGGGCAGCCACGTGTGGGACGGCGCCGACCGGCGCTACCTCGACTTCAGCTCGCAGCTGGTCTTCACCAATCTCGGCCACCAGCACCCGCGGATCGTCGCGGCGATCCGGGAGCAGGCGGCGCACCTGTGCACCGTCGCCCCGGCAGTCGCCAACGGCGCCCGCTCCGAGGCGGCCCGCCTCATCGCGAGCCACACACCCGGCGACCTCGACCACGTCTTCTTCACCAACGGAGGCGCGGACGCCAACGAGCACGCCGTACGGATGGCGCGGCTGCACACCGGCCGCCACAAGGTGCTGACGACCTACCGCAGCTACCACGGCGGCACCCACCTCGCGGTGAACATGACGGGCGACCCCCGCCGCTGGGCCAGCGACCACGGCTCGGCCGGGACGGTCCACTTCTTCGGACCGTTCCTCTACCGCAGCGCCTTCCACGCGACGACGGAGGACGAGGAGTGCCAGCGCGCCCTCGAGCACCTCGAGCAGGTCGTCGCGCTCGAGGGACCCGGCACGATCGCGGCGATCGTGCTCGAGGCCATCCCCGGCACGGCGGGGATCATGGTCCCACCGCCGGGCTACCTCGCCGGGGTCCGCGACATCTGCGACCGGCACGGCATCGTGCTCGTCGCCGACGAGGTGATGTCGGGCTTCGGTCGCGCAGGTCGCTGGTTCGCCGTCGAGCACGCGGGCATCACGCCCGACCTGATCACCTTCGCCAAGGGCGTGAACTCCGGCTACGTGCCGCTCGGCGGCGTCGCGATCAGCGACGAGATCCACGCGACCTTCGCGCACCGCACCTACCCCGGCGGTCTCACCTACTCCGGTCACCCGCTCGCGTGTGCGGCCGCCGTCGCCACCATCCGCACGATGGAGGACGAGGACGTCGTCGACCGTGCCGCGCGGCTCGGCGAGGACGTGATCGGCCCCGGCCTGCGCGCCCTCGCGGAGCGCCACGAATGGATCGGCGAGGTGCGCGGCACCGGCGCCTTCTGGGCGCTCGAGCTGGTCAGCGACCGGGCCACGCGCGAGCCGCTGGCGCCGTACGGCGGTTCGAGCCCGCAGATGGGCGCGATCGTGAAGGGGTGCCAGGAGCGCGGGATGCTGCCCTTCAGCAACTACAACCGCATCCACGTCGTGCCGCCCCTCACCACCACCGACGACGAGGCACGCGAGGGCCTGGCGATCCTCGACGCCGCGCTCACCGCGGCCGCCGGCTGAGTCGACGACCGCAGCCGTGGCCGTCCACCGCACTGCCTACGAGCGGCACGCCCCGGACCCGCGCCTGGTCGCGCGCTCGCTCGAGGGCAGCGAGCAGGCGGTGTTCTGGCTCGACGACGTCGAGGCGGGTGCGCGCCACCCCGAGCTCACCTCACCGACCCGGGCCGACCTGACGATCGTCGGCGGCGGCTACCTCGGCCTGTGGTCGGCGGTGCACGCCAAGCGCCGGGACCCCGGTCGCCGGGTGGTGCTCCTCGAGGCGCACACCGTCGGGTGGGCGGCGTCGGGCCGCAACGGCGGCTTCTGCGAGGCCTCGCTCACCCACGGCGAGGACAACGGGCGCAACCGCTGGCCCGAGGAGTACGACGTCCTGGCGCGGCTGGGGGCGGAGAACCTCGACGCGTTCGAGTCCGACGTGCGCGAGCTCGGGCTGGACTGCGAGTGGGAGCGCACCGGCGCGTTGTCGGTGGCCGTCGAGGAGCACCAGGTCGGGTGGCTGCGCGAGTCGCCCGGCTTCCTCGACCGTGCCGGGGTGCGGGCCGAGATCGACAGCCCGCTCTTCCTCGCCGGGGCGCTGCACCCCGGCCAGAGCGCGATGCTCCATCCGGCCCGGCTGGCGCTCGAGCTCGCGCGGGTCGCGGTCGACCTCGGCGTGGGGGTCCACGAGCACTCGGCCGTGACCGGCCTGCGGCGTACGTCGTCAGGCTCCGTCGAGGTGCACACCGACCGGGCGACGGTGACCTCCGACCACGTCGTGCTGGCCACCAACGTCTTCCCCGCACTGGTGCGGCGCAACCGGCTGATGACCGTCCCGGTCTACGACTACGTCCTGATGACCGAGCCGCTCTCCGCCGAGCAGCTCTCCTCGATCGGCTGGCAGGGCCGGCAGGGGCTGGGCGACCTGGCCCAGCAGTTCCACTACGCCCGCCTGAGCGCGGACCACCGCATCCTCTGGGGCGGGTACGACGCGATCTATCCCGCCGGCGGGAGGATGGGCGTCCGCCACGAGGACCGCCCCGAGAGCCATGCGCGGCTCGCGTCGCACTTCCTCGCGACCTTCCCGCAGCTGGCTGACGTGAGGTTCACCCACCGGTGGGCCGGCGCGATCGACACGTCCACCCGGTTCACCGCGTTCTACGGCCTGACCCACGGCGGCCGGGT
This sequence comes from Nocardioides sp., assembly GCF_025965415.1. GTDB lineage: Bacteria > Actinomycetota > Actinomycetes > Propionibacteriales > Nocardioidaceae > Nocardioides. The sequence continues at coordinate 43,450 of NZ_JAOPWY010000038.1, read as the reverse complement.
CGCGCACGCCGCCGGCTTCACCGGGCTCGGTGTCGGCGCCACGCGGTTCGCCGGCGAGGTCGTGCTCGACCTGCTGGCGGGCGTGCCGACGGAGCGCACCGAGCTGCGGATGGTGCGCGAGCGACCGCTGCCCTTCCCGCCCGAGCCGCTGGCCTCGGTCGGCATCAACCTGACACGGTGGTCGCTCGACCGGGCCGACCACCGCGAGGGGCGGCGCAACGCGTTCCTCCGCGTGCTCGACGCGGCGGGACTGGGCTTCGACTCCTGACGTCGACCCCCGAGCCTCTCAGGCGACCGACGTCTCGAGGAGCTCCGAGCGGAGGTCGCCGAGGATGCGCGTGAGCACCCGCGATACCTGCGCCTGCGTGAGTCCGACGGACTCGGCGATCTCCTGCTGGGTGCGCTCCTCGACGAAGCGCAGCTGCACGATGAGCCGGTCGCGCTCGGTCAGCCTGCTGACGACGGGGCCGAGCACGATCCTCGCCTCGGCCGAGTCCAGCGCGCGGTCGTGATGACCCAGCAGGTCGCCGAGCGTCGAGGAGCCGTCACCGACGGGTCCGTCCAACGAGGTGGGCATGAAGCAGCCGTCGGCGGTCAACGCCTCCACGACGGACTCCAGCGACTCACCGAGGTGGACGGCCACCTCGGTGGGCCGTGGCGAGCGGTGGAGCTGGGTCTCGAGCTCGCGCTGTGCACGGGAGATGCGTGACTGCAGCTCCTGCACCCGCCGTGGCGGTCGCACCATCCAGCCGGAGTCACGGAAGTGTCGTCGCAGCTCCCCGCGGATGGTGGGGACGGCGTACGACAGGAAGTCGTGCCCGGCGTCGGGGTCGAAGCGCTGGGCGGCCTTGGTGAGGCCGAGCAGGGCGACCTGCTCGAGGTCGTCCAGGTCGATGCCGCGGTTGCGGTAGCGGGCGGCCATCGAGCGCGCCACACCGGCGTTGGTCTCGATGAGCTGGTCGGTGAGGCTCCGCGAGCCGGGGGTCTCGGCCGGCACCAGTCGGAGGTCGGCGACGATGCCGTCCGTACGACGGGCGCGGTCCTGGCCCTCGAGGGGCGGCTGGGACGAGAGGTGCGTGGGAGCGGGGAGCGGGATCTGTGGAGCAAGGGCAACGGGAACCATGGGTCGGTCCCTTCCAACGGGCAGGGCGCTCACCGTGGTCTCCAGCAAGTGGCCCCACTCTCCCCCGGTCCAGACCAGTGGGACAGCCGCAAAGCGAAATTGCCGCTCAGATGTCGGATCTGTGCAAGGTTTGTCCGGGGTTCTCGTGGAAGACCTGCCGGTAGTCGGCAGCGAAGCGACCGGGGTTGAAGAAGCCGTAGCTCGCCGCCGCGTCGCTCACCGACGCCACCGTTCCCTCGCGCATCGAGCGGCGGGCCAGGTCGAGACGGATCCGGCGCAGGTAGTCCTGCGGGGTGCAGCCCAGGTGCTGGCGGAAGGCGTACTGCAGGGTGCGGGGTGTGACGCCGCACTCCCGGGCCAGGTCGGCGGGGCTCAGCTCCTCGGCCGGCTGCTGCTCGATGATGCGCACCGCGCGGCGCACGGTGGAGGGTGCATCGTCGGCGGGGTCGCGGTCCACCTCGTGGTCAGCGCGGACGACGACGTTGTTGGGAAAGGTCTGCAGCAGGGTGTGCCCGAGCAGCCGGGCGGCTGCATCGCTCTGCGCCGGGCTGGCGTCGGGCGGCAGCATCGAGCTCAGCTGGTCGACGATCGCGCGCCAGCGCGCACCAGCCGCCGGCGAGTGCGGGACGTAGGACGTGAAGGTGATGTGCTCCCACGGGTAGTCGGGGGCCACCTCCTCGACGGCCGTCATCAACGCCGCACCCGTCACGGTCGTTGCCCGAATGTCCTGGTGGTCCGCGCGCCCGGCGAACGGCATGTCCCAGCCCGCCACCAGCGCGGTGTCCCCGTCGACGATGCGGTCGGTCATCCCATCGCGGGTGTACTCGGTGACCCCGCCGAACACGTCGACCACCAGCAGGGCCGGCATCGCATCGGAGTCGAAGGAGAAGTCCGCGTCGATCTTCATGTGGTCGAACGCGATGGTGCCGTGGTCCTCGCGGTGATGTCGGACCACGCCGAGGGGGCCGGTCATCCGCAGGCTCGTGCCATAGACCGCGTCGAGCCATCTCACCGCTTCGTCGCCCTCGCCCACGAACTCGAAGACCTCGGGCGCTCCACGCCTGGACCGATGGGGCACGGGACACACCGCCTCATGAGGAGTACGACGACCCAGCTGCTCGAGTCATCCGAAAGTCTAGGCGATCTCCCGACAACCCACCCTCAGGGAGGGACTGGGCGGACCTTGTAGAGTGAGTTCGTTCGAATTGGCGCTCCGCCCTGTGTCCGCGGACCTGACGTCATTGAAAGGTGACGCGCATGTCTGGCAAGCACGTTCACTCCGGCGACCCCTCGCGGCCCCAGCAGGCCACCGAGGCCCCCGAGGCTGCCGGAGCCCCCGAAGCCCCCGAGGCTGCCGGAGCCCCCGAAGCCCCCGGAGCCCCCGGAGCCCCCGGAGCCCCCGAGGCTCTCCGCGACGAGGTGGCCCACCTCCAGGAGGCCATGAAGTCGCAGCGCGACATCGGCATGGCCATCGGCCTGCTCTCGGCCCGGTTCGAGTGCAGCACCGAGCAGGCGTGGCGCACGATGCTCCGCATCTCGCAGGACAGCAACACCAAGGTCCGCACGGTCGCGCGCGTCCTCGTCTCCACCCACGACGGGTCGGCCGACGCCCAGGCGCACGCCCTCCTCGAGACCTTCGTGGGCCAGCTGCCGCCCTCGGGCTGGCCCTCGGGGCCGCGAACGGGGAATGATCCCGCTCCATGAACATCGCTGAGGCCGCGCTCGCCGAGAGCCTGCGGCGGCTGACGCGCTCCCGCGAGGACAACGGGAGTGTCATCACCGCCCTCGAGGCCGTCCTCGAAGCCTGCGTCGACCTCTTCGGCGTCGGTGGTGCCGGGATCCTGATCGCCGACGAGCAGGACATGCTGCGCTACGTCGCGGCCACCGACGGACCCGGGCGGATCCTGGAGAAGACCGAGGCCGACGCCGGCGAGGGGCCCTGCACCGAGGCCTACGTGAAGGCCACCGTCGTCACGTCCCGCGACGTCACCGCGGAGTCGGAGCGGTGGCCGCGGCTCGCGGCGGCGATGGTCGACCAGCCGGTGCGTGCGGTCCTCGGCACTCCCGTGCGCCTCGGCGGCGTGCCTGTCGGCACGTTGGACGTCTACCTCGAGCAGCCCCACGACTGGGACGAGAGCGAGGTCGTCGCGCTCGCCCGCTACGCCGAGGTCATCGCCACCACCCTGTCCGCCGCGGTGCAGGCCCACACGGCCGGCGAGATGGCCAAGCAGCTGCAGTACGCCCTCGACTACCGCGTCGTGATCGAGCGCTCGGTGGGCTACCTCATGGCCCAGCAGTCCGTCGACGCCGTCGCCGCCTTCAACGCCCTGCGCACCGCGGCGCGGAGCAGTCGTACGAAGATCGGCATCGTCGCCGAGCACGTGCTGGCCCACGGCGAGCTCCCCACCTGAGGTCCGCGCCGGGCAGGTCCGCGACGGGGAGACCCGCATGCGCGCCCCGTCACTGGGTACGCAGAGTGATGCAGACGACGAGCACGCCATGAGCACGACGACCCGGTCCATCGCGGCGACCCCGGCGCAGGTGTGGTCGGTGCTGGCCGACGGCTGGCTCTACCCACTCTTCGTGGTGGGCGCCTCCCGGATGCGGGACGTCGACGACACGTGGCCCGCGGTCGGGTCGCGACTGCACCACAGCGTGGGTGTGTGGCCCGCCCTGATCGACGACACCACCGAGGTGCTCGAGATCGACGAGGGCACGCGCCTGCTGCTCCTCGCCCGGGGGTGGCCGGCGGGCCAGGCGCACGTGGAGATCTCGCTCCGGCCCGCCGGAGACTCGACCGAGGTGACGATCGTGGAGCAGGCGACCGCCGGCCCCGGCGCGCTGATCCCCAAGCCCATCCAGGACCCGCAGCTGCACGTCCGCAACGTCGAGACGCTCCGACGACTCGCCTTCGTGGCCGAGGGTCGGGCGCGGTGACCGCACCGACGAGTCGCTCGTACGACGCCGTCGTGGTCGGCGCCGGGCCCAACGGACTGGTCGCGGCCAACGTCCTGGCCGACGCCGGCTGGAGCGTGCTCGTGCTGGAGGCCCAGTCCTCCCCGGGCGGAGCGGTGCGCAGCGACCGGGAGGTGCACCCCGACTTCGTGCACGACACCTTCAGCGCGTTCTACCCGCTCGCGGTGGCCTCACGGGCGATCTCGTCGCTGCGGCTCGAGGACCACGGTCTGGCCTGGGAGCACGCGCCCGCCGTGCTGGGGCACCCGTTCGGCGACGGCGAGTGGGCCGTGCTGCACCGCGACCGGGCCATCACCGCTGCCGGGCTGGAGGCGCTCCACCCGGGCGACAGCCACGCGTGGCTGGAGCTCTGCCGCACGTGGGACCGCATCGGCCCCGCGCTGGTCGACGGGCTCACCACACCGTTCCCACCGGTGCGCGCGGGTGCGCGGCTGCTGCCCGCCCTGGCGCGGGCGGGCGGCCTGGACCTCGTCCGGAAGCTGGCGACGCCGGTCGCCTCGCTGGGGCGCGAGCTCTTCGGCGGGCCCGCGGGTGGGCTGCTGCTGGCCGGCAACGCCGGGCACGCGGACTTCCCGCTCAGCTCGCCCGGCTCGGGCGTCTTCGGCGTCCTCATGACGATGCTCGGGCAGACGGTCGGCTTCCCCGTGCCACGCGGAGGCGCCCAGGCCCTCACCGACGCCCTGGTCGCACGGTTCACGAGCCTCGGGGGCGAGCTCGTGGTCGACGCGGAGGTGACGCGGATCGTCGTACGAGAGGGCCGCGTGAGCGGTGTCGAGACCCGGGACGGACAGAGGTACGACGCCCGCACGGTGGTCGCCGACGTCGCGGCCCCCCACCTCTTCGGCGGACTCGTGCGCGCCGAGGACCTGCCCCCGCGACTCGTCCGGGGCATGCGCCACTTCGAGCTCGACCCCGGGACGGTCAAGGTCGACTGGGCCCTGTCCGGGCCGGTGCCCTGGACCAACCGGCCGATCGACGTGCCGGGCACGGTGCACGTCGCCGACTCGGTGGAGGAGATGACGCAGACGCTGGGCCAGGTGTCCTCCGGCGTGGTGCCCGACCGGCCCTTCCTCCTCACCGGCCAGATGACGACCAGCGACCCGACCCGCTCGCCGGCCGGCACCGAGTCCTTCTGGGCCTACACGCACGTCCCGCAGCCCGGCGCGACCCGGCACGACGCCGGCGACGAGGTCCGCGGGACCTGGGACCACGACGACCGCGAGCGCTTCGCCGACCGCATGCAGGCCCGGATCGAGGAACGCGCCCCGGGCTTCGGCGACGTCGTCCTGGCGCGGCGCGTCCTCGGGCCGCACGAGCTGGAGGCCCGCAACGCCAACCTCATCGGTGGCGCCGTCAACGGCGGCACCTCGCAGCTGCACCAGGAGCTCGTCTTCCGCCCCGTCCCCTCGATGCGCGGGCGGTCGGCGACCGGCGTGGACGGACTCTTCCTGGGCTCGGCCGCGGCGCACCCCGGTGGCGGGGTGCACGGGGCGGCGGGTGCCAACGCGGCGCGTGCGGCTCTCTGGCAGCACCGCACACGGGCGCTTCCCCGCCGCCGGACGCGACGGGCGACCTAGCGGCGCGGGATCACCTTGTGGGTGCCGTCGCACCACGGCAGCCGGCTCGACTTGTCGCAGCGGCACAGGGCCACCACCGGTCGCTCGACCCGGTGGACCGTGCCGTCGGCGTCCTGGATCGAGGTGGCTCCGCGCACCAGCATCGGGCCGTGGGGGTAGAGCACCACGTCGGGGTGGTCGAAGTCGTCGGCGCTCACGCGTCCACCCCCCAGGCGCTGAACAGCGCACCGGCGACCCGGGACTCGAGGTCCAGGCAGGTGAACGCGCCGAAGAGGATCTCGGCCGCCTGCTCGGGCTCGTCCTCCGCGAGGGTCCCGCAGATGTCATGGGCGGCCACCTGCTCGTGGATCGCGTCGGCCTCCACGTGCTCGTCGTAGTAGCCGACCATGGCGCCGTCGAGACCGAGCCGCCCCAGGCCCTGCGCGATCTTGCGCGCCGGGATCGAGCTGGTCATCTCGAAGGCCGCCAGGTGGCCCATCGCCGCGCCGCGCAGGCGTCGGTGCAGGCCGAACATCGTCAGCGAGTTGTTGAGCTCCAGCGTCTCGGGCAGCGCGTCGTCGACGTAGGCGCCATACTCCGAGCGCAGGCCCACCGACTCGAGTCCGCGGGCGAAGAGGTGCGCATGCAGCCGGTTGGGGTCGCCGTTGCCGTACTCGTCGAACTGGAGCTCCATCAGGGCCGCCTTGGCCCGGGTCGGGAGCCGGGGCACGACCCACGTCGTGGGGTCGGCCTCCTTGAGCTGGTAGACGGAGCGCTGGCGCAGCATCTCCAGGACCTGGTCGACGTCGGCGTGACGGCGTACGTGGTCGGCGAGCGACGGCCCGTCGTCCGCGGCCACCAGCGCCTCGAGCGCGGCCGGGACGTCGTCGGCCGCGGGGGCGGGGTCGGCCGAGCCGGCCTCGTCGGCCCACCGCGAGCGCAGGCGATCCTCGAGCGCGTCCTCGAGGAGGTGGCGCACCACGAGGACCTCGGGCTCCCGCTCACCGCGGTCCGAGGCGTCCTCGAAGCCGCGGTAGGACAGCTCGTGGAGCGTCCAGAGGGCGATCGCCTCGTCGTCCCGGGAGTCGGCGGCGGGGGCCGGTCCGCGCGAGGCCTCGGGCGACGCGGCGGCGAGACGCGCGACGAGCCACTCGCTCAGCGCGCCGCGGGGCTTGGGCATCCTCATGGGGTGAACACCACCTTGACCATGCCGTCCTCCTTGTCCCGGAACTTCCGGTAGGCCTCAGGGGCGTCCTCGAGGGGGAGGTGGTGCGTCGCGAAGGACTCGACACCGAGGACGTCCTCGTCCTGCTGCAGCAGCGCGAGGATGTCGTCGCTCCACCTGCGGACGTTGGCCTGGCCCATCCGCAGCTGGACCTGCTTGTCGAAGAGCTCGAACATCGGCAGCGGGTCGGTCGGCGCGCCGTACACGCCGGAGATGCTGATCGTGCCGCCGCGGCGGACCGAGTCGATCGCGCTGAGCAGCGCGGCCAACCGGTCGGTGCCGACGTTGAGCATGACCTTCTCCTGCACCTTCTTGGGGAGCAGGCCGAGCGCCTTCTGGGCGGTCTCGGCGACCGGCGAGCCGTGCGCCTCCATCCCGACGGCGTCGATGACGGCGTCGGCACCGCGGCCGTCGGTCAGCTCGCGGACGCGATCGCCGATGCCGTCGACCTCCGTGTGGTCGATCGTCTCCGCCCCACGACCGTGCACCCGCGCGAGACGCTCACGCACCGAGTCGACAGCGATCACGCGCAGCCCGCGGTGCAGCGCGATGCGCGCCGCCATGTCGCCGATGGGTCCGGCGCCGACCACGAGCAGGGTGCCCCCCTCCTCGACGTCGGCGTACTCGACGGCCTGCCAGGCCGTCGGAAGCACGTCGGAGAGGAACAGGAAGCGGTCGTCGTGCGGGCCGTGCGGCACCTTGATCGGGAGCGTGTCGCCGAAGGGCACGCGCAGCATCTCGGCCTGCCCACCGGGCACCTGACCGTAGAGCTTGCTGTAGCCGAACAGGCTCGCGCCCGTGCCGGTGTCGCGGTTCTGCGTGGTCTCGCACTGGCTGAAGAGGCCGCGGTCGCACATCCAGCACGACCCGCAGCTGATGTTGAAGGGGACGACCACCCGGTCGCCCACCTGGAGGGTCTCGACGGCCGACCCCACCTCACGCACGATGCCCATCGGCTCGTGGCCGACGACGTCGCCCGTCGTCATGAACGGCGTCAGCGGGTCGTAGAGGTGGAGGTCCGAGCCGCACAACCCCGTCGACGTGATCTCCACGACGACGTCCGTCGGCTCCTCCACGACGGGGTCGGGCACGTCGACGACCTGCATGTCCTGGCGGCCCTGCCAGGTGACCGCCTTCATGCCGGCACCACCGCGGTCGCCGCGTGGTCGAGTCGGTGTGTCAGAGGATTGTCCATGCCTGCCAGTTCCCGTCCTGGTCGTCGGGCATACGCCCCTGCGGCCTCGACCTGTCCCGGCGCGACGGCCGGTCCCGCCCGTTGTGGGGTGGTGGCGGCCGGACGGTCCTGTGACGCTCGGTCCATGACCACCCCCGACGCCTCCGACCGACCCGCCGCCGACCAGCCCGCGCCGGAGCACCGTCGACCCGACGGGGTCAGCGACGCCACCATCGAGGCGCTCGGCAAGCTGTCCGCCGCCCTCGACCACGTCGAGGACGGCCGCGGCCACCTCTACGCCTTCCACCGGCTCATGGGCAGTGCCGAGACCACGATGGAGGAGGCGGTGGAGCTGATCCGCGCGGCAGGTCACGACGACCTCGCCGACGCGCTCGACCGCGACGTGCTCGGCGGCAACCCGATCCCGGGCATGTGGTCGTTCCAGATGGTGGAGGCGTTCGACGACGGCTTCTACGCCCGCGCCAAGGGGCTCCACCAGCGCGCGCTCGACGACCTCGTCGAGGGGCAGCGCCACGTCTTCGAGGCCGAGATGAAGGAGCTCCGCCGCACCCGGGGCCGCAAGGGCCACGAGGCCCGGCCCGCCGACGTCGAGGGCGACCCGGAGTACGACGACTAGCGTCGGCTGCGGAGCTCGGGGAGGACGTCCGACCCGTAGGCGGCCAGCATGTCGGCGTAGTGGGGTCCCATGTTCGCGACGTACACCTCGTCGAAGCCGGCGTCCACGAAGGGCGTGTAGGCCTCGACGTGCTCGGAGACGTCCGGCCCGAAGGCTCCCTTCTCCGCGAACTTCTCCCGCGTCACCAGCTCGGCGGCCTGCTCGAAGTGCTGCGGGCTGGGCAGCACCTGGCTCAGCTCACCCGGCACGCCGGAGTTGGGCCAGATGGCGTAGGCCGTGTCGATCGCCTCGTCACGCGTGGCACCCCACGCCACCTTGAAACCGGCCTGCGTGGGCGCCTCGGCCCCCTTGGCCGCCCGGAACTGCTCCACCGACCGGGCATCGGGCTTGGTGGTGATGAAGCCATCGGCGATGCGGCAGGCCACGTCGAGCGCCTTCGGCCCGAACGCGCTCATGTAGATCGGCGGAGGGGTGTCGGGCAGCGTGTAGATGCGTGCGGTGTCCACGGTGTAGTGACGTCCCTCGTGGGACACGACCTCGCCGGTCCAGAGCCGTCGGATGACCTCCACAGCCTCCTCGAGCATCTCCAGCCGCAGCTCGGTGTGGGGCCAGACGTCGCCGAGCACGTGCTCGTTGAGCGCCTCCCCGCTGCCGACACCGAGGGTGAGACGTCCCTCGCCCAGGAGCACCGCACAGGTGGCGGCGGCCTGGGCGATGATCGCCGGATGGGTGCGCACGGTCGGGCAGGTCACTGCCGTCGTCACCGGGAGGTCGCACACCTGGGAGACGGCGCCGATCATCGACCAGACGAAGGGCGCCTCGCCCTGTGCCTCTGTCCACGGGTGGAAGTGGTCGCTGATCCAGAGGGCGTCGAAGCCCGCCTTCTCCGCCAGGCGAGCCTGGTCGAGCAGCTGGTCAGGGGTGTACTCCTCGCAGGAGAGGAAGTAGCCGAAGCGAGTCACGCGCGGACGGGCTGGGCGGACACGCGGTGGCTCGTGGGGTCGGACTCAGCCGACACCAGGAGACCGTGCTGGATCGCCCAGAGCACGGCCTGGGAGCGGGAGGAGACCTCGATCTTGGCGTAGGCGCCACGGATGTAGGACTTCACCGAGTTGATGCTGAGGTTGGTCTCCTCGGCGATCTCCCGGTTGGCGCGACCTGACGCGATCATCGAGAGGACCTCGGTCTCGCGCTGGGTCAACGGCCACTTCTCCACTGCCGGCTGGGTGGTCTCCTGCTGCCCCGACCAGGCGTCGACGACGACGCGGCCCTCGGAGATCTGCAACAGGTTCCAGACCAGGCGGCGTGCGGGCAGCCACTTGCTCACGAAGCCCGCGGCGCCGCGGGACATCTCGGTCGAGACCGCCTGGGGGCTGCAGTCCCAGCCGAAGGCGACCATGCGGGTGGGGAAGCGCTGCGGCACCCCGCGCACGCCCGTCGTACGACGGTGGGCGGAGGGCTCGTAGAGAGTGAGGTCGCACAGAGCGGCGGCCCCTTCGGCGCGGTGGGGCACCAGGGTGACGAAGGCGGCGTGCGGCTCGAGCATCGCGCGGATGCCCTGCACGACGAGCTCGCTCTCGTCCATGATCGCCACCTTGACGTGCCGGGCGGCGGAAACACTGTGTCGGTCCATGGGCCTGCAGTACCCCGATGGGCGAGACGCATGCGTCCCGGCGTCCTACCCGTTCCACCCCAACAGGTGTCGCGCCACACCGGCAGCCTGTGACTCGGCGATCCCGACGACGGCGGCGGCCTCGCGCAGGAGCGTCAGGGCCTCGTCGGTCGTGACTCCTGCGGTGGCGGCCACGAGTCCCACCGCGACGTCCACCAGACGCTGCTCGCGCAGCCGCTCGGGAGCGGCTTCCGCGCGGCGGAGGGTGTCGAAGCCGAGGTCGGCGTTGGTCACCGCGCCGGCCTGCCAGGCGCCCAGGGCCTCGACCAGGCCGTCGATGCGGTTGTGGAAGGCATGGGCGGTGGAGGCGTAGAGGTCGATGTTGAGCACGGCGCGCCCGTCCTCGACGACCGGCAGGCACACGGTGCTGGCGATGCCGTCGAACGCGCGCTCGCGCGCCATGTCGGCCCATCCGCTCTCGTCGAGGGCCGGGGAGTCGGCGGGGTCGTCGTCGCACTCCTCGGCGCACTCGGTGTCGATCGGCGCTCTCTCCACGCGGGTCTCGGGGTCCACGAGGGTGAAGGTCAGGTCGTCGTCGAGCATCGTGACGCTCAGCGCCACGCACTCGGGCACGGCTCGCACTGCCCAGCCCTCGATCACCCTGAGCAGACCCTCGACGTCGTCGACCGACGGCGTGACGTACTCGTCCAGTGCTTCTCTGCTCTGGGGCAGTAGTTCCATGACGTGCCCCCTCGCAAGCGGTGGGATCCCCCGGACCTTTCCGATGGTCCTCCACCCCGACCGTGGGACACCACACCCGCCCGGGCGGTCGACTTTAGGCGCATACGGATCGCGCTCACGGGGTACGCCTCGACGTGGCCACAGAACCGCAGCACCCCGTCGTCGTGCTCGACCTGGACGGCACGCTCGTCGAATCGGTCTACCACCACGTCGTCGCCTGGCAGGCGGCCTTCCACGACGTCGGTCTCAACGTGAGTGGCGTGCGCACCCACGAGGCCATCGGCATGGGCGGTGACCGACTGGTCGCCCACGTGGCCGGGGACCGCGCCGAGACCGCGGTCGGCGACGACGTCCGCGCGCTCCACGACACGCACTTCCGAGCAGGCCTGCGGAACATCTGCGCCCTCGACGGGGCGTCGGACCTCGTCGAGACCCTGGCCGACCACGGCCACCGGGTCGTGGTGGCCAGCTCGTCCCCCGGAGACCTCGTCGACGAGCTGCTCGACCTCGTCGACGCCCGGTCCCGGCTCACCGCCGTGGTGGCCGCGTCGGACGACGTGCCCAGCAAGCCGGCCCCCGACCTGGTCCGGCTCGCCGTCTCCCGCGCCGGTGGAGGCAACGCCATTGCCGTGGGCGACGCCGTGTGGGACGCCCTCGCCGCCGAGGCGGCGGACGTTCCCAGCATCGGACTGCGCAGTGGTGGCACCGGCGCCGAGCGCCTGCGCTCGGCGGGCGCCTCGTGGGTCTACGACGGGCCGCGCGACCTGCTGGCCCAGCTCTCGCACAGCCCGCTCCGCGTCCACTGACACGCGGGACCGGTCGACTCAGCCGGCTGCCGGATAGGGAGTGGCAGCGAGCAGGGTGGCGAGGTGCGTCGCGTTGCGCGCCAGCATCCGGGTCGTGCCGGCCGTGGCCTCCGGGGTCGGCGAGACGTCCTTGAAGTCGACGGCCTGCATGGCCTCCCCGACCCAGTACGTCGCCGCCTGCGCCGGGAGGGTGAAACCGACGTCGTTGAGGGCCTGGAACACCTCGGCGCTCACGTGGTGCGCGCCGTCCTCGTTGCCGACGACACCGATGCCGGCGACCTTGCCGAAGGTCAGCGGACGCCCGTCGTCGTCGGTCTCGGAGAGCTCGGCGTCGAGCCGCTCGAGGACCATCTTGCAGACCGATGCGGGCTGGCCCATCCAGATCGGTGTCGCCAGGACGAGCACGTCGGCGCCGAGCATCTGCTCGCGGAGAGTGGGCCAGGCGTCACCGTCACCCTCGTCGATGCTCACCCCGAAGCGCACGTCATGGTCGACGACCCGTGTCATCGAGCCCGCGACCCCGAGGTCGGCGAACGCCTCCAGGACCTGGGTGCCCAGCAGCTCCGCGCTGGACTCGGCCGGTGAGCGCTTGAGCGTGCAGTTCAGGACGAGGCAGGTCAGGTCGGTCATGCCGACACGTACCCCGGGGCCGGGCGATGATGCGCGAGCGCCGGGGACCCCTCGCACGGCGTACGGGAGGGTGTCCCCGGCGGGTCTCGCGGGGGGTGGCCGTCGAGGCCGCGGCGGGCGGCCCCGACGTGACAACCGGGTACCCACGCTCCGACGGTGCCATGCGGGGGCGGAACGACTTTCTCTCCCGCCACGGGGTACTCCAGAGGAGACCGCACACCCCGCTCGCCAAGGAGACGCCATGACCACCCCCGACGACACCGCTCCCGAGACGCACGCCGACCCCCAGACGCACCTCGACACCGACCCGGTGAACGACCCGGAGACGGACCTCGCCGGCACCCCCGGCAACCCCGACAACCCCGACAAGGACTCCGAGGACGACCCCGGCCGACTATGACCGGCGCCGGAACCGCCGCGAGGCCAGCGCGACGAGGTTGGCGACCATCCCGAGCAGGGCACTGCCCTGCTTTCCCCTCAGCGCGTTGTGCTCCTGGCGCGTCGCCAGCACGTTGCCGGGGCCGTGCACCACTGGCGCCACGAGGTCCTGCGCGACCACGGTGAACAGCGGGCCCACCAGCCGGTCGTAGACCCACGGCAGCGTGGTGAAGCCCAGTCGGATGACGTTGTTGCCGATGCCGACCTGACCGCTGCGGCGCGGGTGGTCGGCCACCTCCAGCACTCGCCTGGCGATCCGCTCGGGCGAGGACACCGGGAAGGGCGGCCGCCCGACCGAGTCGCCGTACGTCGCCGCCTGGCGGTAGATCGGGGTGTCGACCCCTCCGGGGGCGACGTAGCCGATGCGGAGGCCGGGCCGGTCACGGTTGTCGACGCGCAGCTGGCGCACGAGGCCGCGCACGCCCCACTTGCTGACGACGTACGCCGCCATGTCGGGCACACCGATGTGTCCGATCACCGACCCGACGAGCACCACGCTCCCGGCGTCCTGCTGCCGAAGCAGCGGCAGCACGTGGCGGACGAGGTTGACCGGACCGAGGAGGTTGGTCGTCACGACCCCGTCGAACACGTCCGCCGGGACGTCGGGGATGCGGCCGTAGGCCACGACGCCGGCGCAGCTCACGACGACGTCGAGCCGCCCGTGCCGCGCGATCACGGCGGACACGGCGGTGGCGACCTCCGCGTCGTCACCGACGTCGGCGGGCGCGACGAGCACCGAGGCGGCACCGAGCCGCTCGCAGTCCGAGGCCACCCGCTCCAGCGCCTCGCGGCCGCGGGCGAGCAGGACCACGTGGTCGCCGCGGGCGGCCGCCTGTCGTACGACGGCCTCACCGATGCCGCTGGACGCGCCCGTCACCAGGACGACGCGTGCGGACCCGCTCAACGGGTGGAGCCCTCGGTGTCGCCGGAGCGGCGGCCGGTGCCGTCGGGATCGGCGGGGTCGGGGACGGCGGGGTCGTCGTCGCGGCCGTGGGTCTGCCGGATCCGACGCCCGCGGAGCTCGTCGGCGCGCTCCTTCTCGGCCGCCTTCTCGATCTTGCGGGTGTCACGCGGGGGGAGCTGGATGTCCTTCTCTGCGGGCATCCCCGCCTGCAGCTCGCGGGCGCGCTCGAGCTCGGCGTCGAGCTCGGCGCCGAAGAGCAGGGCGAGGTTGGTGATCCAGAGCCAGAGCAGAAACACGACGACGCCGGCGAGCGAGCCGTAGGTCTTGTCGTAGCTGCTGAAGTTGGCGACGTACACGCCGAAGGCCGCCGACGCGACGAGCCAGACCACGATCGCCACGGCCGCGCCGACACTGATCCACCGGAACTTCGGCTGCTTGACGTTGGGAGTGGCGTAGTAGAGCAGGCCCACGATGAGCATGACGACCAGCAGCATCACCGGCCACTTGGCGATGTTCCAGACCAGGACGGCGGTCGAGCCGAGCCCGATGACGTCGCCGACCGCCTCGGCGGCCGGGCCGGTGAGCACCAGGCTGAGCGCGACGAGCGCGGTGAGCACGACGGTCACGAGGGTGACCAGGAGCATCGTGGGCCGCAGCTTCCACACCGGCCTGCCCTCGCCGACCTCGTACACCCGGTTCATCCCGCGACCGAACGCACCGACGTAGCCCGAGGCCGACCACAGCGCGGCGGCGAGGCCGAGGACGAGGCCGAGCCCCGCGCTCGAGGACGTGCTGAGCTGCACCAGCGTGGGTTCGAGGGTGTCGGCCGCACCGCCGGCCCCGACGCTGCGCAGCACCTGCAGGAGCGCGTCGACGGTGTCGGGGCCCTGCCCCACGAGCCCCACCAGGGAGAGCATCGCGAGCGCGGCCGGGAACAGTGCCAGGACGGCGTAGTAGGTCAGCGCCGCGGCGAGGTCGGTGCACTGGTCGTCGGAGAACTCGCGCCACGTCTTGCGCGCGACGTAGGTCCACGACGTCCTGGTGAGGTCGCCGGGAGAGTCGGGCTTGGCGGGGTGGTCGGGGTCGTCCGTGCGATCAGGACGTGAGCCGGAGGGGGTCTGGGCTGCTGCGCGTTGCATGCTGCCCCGTACCCCGCGACCCGCTCTTCACGCGCGGCTCGACTCACCGCGCGCACGGGTCGTCAGCACGCGCGCGGCGAGGAACCCGCCGACCGCTCCGAAGAGGTGGCCCTGCCACGAGACGCCGGGCTGTCCGGGCAGGACGCCGAGCAGGGCTCCGCTGTAGAGCAGGAAGACCGCGACGCCGATGAGGATCTCGGTCGGGCGGCGGTTGAGGAAGCCGCGCACGACCAGGAAGACGATCCAGCCGAAGACCAGCACCGACGCGCCGGCGTGGTTGCTGCCGGGCTGGGCGAAGAGCCAGACCCCGAGCCCACCGACGACCCAGATGATCGCCGTCGCCGCGAGGCCGCGCGCGATCCCCGTCGCCAGGGTCAGGAAGCCGAGGACCAGCACGGGCACGGTGTTGCCGACCAGGTGCTCGAAGCCGAAGTGCAGCAACGGGGCGACGGCCACGCCGACGAGCCCGTCCTCGGAGCGGGGCTGGACGCCGTACGCGTCGAGCGGGTGGCCCGACGACGCGTCGACGATCTCGAGCATCCACAGCAGCGCCACGAACCCGCCCGTGAGCAGCGCGGCCTGCTGCCAGGCGGGCTCGCGGGTCGTGGTGGACATGCCCTTCATCGTGGCAAACGGGGTGAAAGGTGCCTGATGGCCCTCCCCGTCGGTCAGGAGCCCTCGGGCGGGAAGCCGCCCGTGGCCACGGGGCCCCACCGCGTCGGCGTGATCCGCAGGAGCGACTTGCCCTGCTTCACCATGGCCGCGCGGTACTCGTCCCAGTCGGAGTGCTCGCCGGCGATGTTGCGGAAGTACTCCACGAAGCCCTCGAGCGCCTCGGGCCCCTCGGTGGCGTCGAGCACCTCGCAGGTCCCGTCGACCTGGACCCACGCGTCGTCCCACTCCTCGGAGAGCACCAGCACGGAGACGTCCGGGTGCTTGCGAGCGTTCTTCGTCTTGGCCCGCTGGGGGTAGGACGAGATGACGATCCGGCCGTTGTCGTCGACGCCGCCGGTCACCGGCGAGGACTGCGGGGACCCGTCGGCCCGGCTGGTGATCAGCACCATGTGGTGCCGGGGGCGTACGAAGTCCAGCAGCTCGTCGAGGCCGACGTCGGTGGTGGTCGCGGTCTTGGGTGACATGCGTCGAGGCTAGCCCCGGCGCCCCTCACCAGCGGTCGTGGACCTGTGCGCGGATGCGTCCGTCGTAGAGGTCGCTGACCAGGTCGAGGAGTGCTGCCGGCAGGGGTGCGACCTCTCCCGCGGCGGCGTTGGCCTGCGCCTGGGTCACGTTGCGCGCCCCGGGGATGACGGTGGAGACGCCGGGCTGCTGCCACACCCAGGCGAGCGCGACCTGGGCGGCGGTGGCGTCGAGCCCGCTGTCCTTCACCATGCGGGTGAACTCCTGCGCCGCCTCGACCCCGGTGGCGTAGTCGACGCCGGAGAAGGTCTCCCCCACGTCGAAGGCGCTGCCGTCGCGGTTGTAGGTCCGGTGGTCGTCGGCCGCGAACGTGGTGTCGAGGCCGTACTTCCCCGACAGCAGGCCGGAGGCGAGCGGCACGCGGGCGATGATGCCGGCGCCGGCGGCCTCGGCTGCGGGGAGCACCTCGTCGAGGGGCTTCATCCGGAAGGCGTTGAGGATGATCTGCACGCTCGCCACGTGGGGACGGGCGATCGCGCTCAGGGCCTGGGCGGCGGTCTCGACGCTGACGCCGTAGGCCGCGATGACCTGCTCCTCGACGAGCCGGTCGAGGACGTCGTACGTCGCGTCGTCGTCGATGACCGCGCTCGGCGGGCAGTGCAGCTGGACGAGGTCGATGGTGTCGACCCCGAGGTTGCGACGCGAGCGATCGAGCCAGGCCCGGAAGTTGGCCTCGACGTAGTTCGCCGGGACCTGGTCCTCGCGACGCCCCATCTTGGTCGCGACGGTGAAGCCCGCGTCGGGGTGCGCCGCGACGAAGCGGCCGACGAGCTGCTCGCTGCGGCCGTCGCCGTAGACGTCGGCGGTGTCGTAGAACGTCACGCCCGCCTCCGCGGAGGCCTCCAGGACCTCCCGCGCGTCCGTCTCGGTGACCTCGCCCCAGTCGGCGCCGAGCTGCCAGGTGCCGAGGCCCACCACGGAGACCTCGCGGTCAGTACGTCCCAGGATTCGCTGCTGCATGCGGGCGAGTCTTGCAGGAGGCTGGGTGGGCCGCCCGCTCAGTCCAGCCGGGCCCGGTCGAACCCGGTGTGGACGGCGTCGTCGGTGCGCGCGGCGTCCCGGCCGGTGGCGCGGAGGCTGTCCGCGGCGTGGCCCACGGCCGTGCCACTGGCGCGGAGGCCGTCACCGATGCTCGCGACCATCCGGCGCACGGCCTGGGCGAGCTCGGGCGCCTGCGGCACCCGGCCGAGGTCGCCGGCGGAGAGGTGCACGGCCGCCGCGTCGTGGGACGTGCGGGTCAGCCGGCGGGCAGGAGCCTCCAGCTCGGCGGCCACGAGCTCGAGCGACTCGGGGCCGATGAACAGCTCGCCCGACAGCCCGAGCCCCGAGAGCGGCGTGCTGGTCAGGTGCCGGTTCGCCCACAGGTCCTCGTCGTCGCCGGCGTACTTCGTCGCGCCGGACTCGTAGGTGACGAGCACGTTGCCGTCCACCTCGACCAGGCCCTCGGACATGTGGGGGAACGGGTAGGACTCCCGCGACCCGTCCTGGCCCTGGACCACGAGCGCGCTCTCCTTGTCGCGTCCGAGGGAGGTGCTGAAGACGTACTCGCCGTTGCGGACGATCACACCCTGGCAGCGCGGCGGCGTCGTGACGGCCTGGTCGGGCATCTCGACCCAGCCGCCGCTGCCGTCGGGCTGGTAGACGTGCAGCGTGCCCTCCGACTTCTCGGTGAAGGTGCCGAGGTAGAGCAGGCCGTCCTTCATCGCCGAGTAGGAACCGCCGTTGGCCACGGTCTGCACGGACTGCGGCTGCACGGTCGCGCCGGGGCCGGAGTCGCGCATGTCGGAGAGGGAGTAGGTGTAGACCTTGCCCTTGTCGGTCACGTAGACGGTGTCGCCGTCGACGGTGACGCCGCCCGCGTGCCCGGGCGTGCCGTGGTCGACGGACTCCTGGCCCAGGGCACCGGGCGTCACGCCGCCCAGCTTCACCTCGCCGACCTTCTCGCCGGTCACCTCGTCGATCAGCGCCATGACGGACGGGTCGCCGTCGTCCTGGTCGTAGGAGCCCTGGAGCAGCAGGCCCGTCGCCGGGTCGTAGCCCAGCCCCTGCGGGATGAGCCCGCGCCCGTCGCCCCAGGCGCCGATGCTCGGGATGCGCGGCCCGAGCGTGCTGCCGTAGTCGTCGAGCCACTCCTGGTTGCGGGCCAGTCCCTGCTCGACCCACTCGCGGGCCTCGTCGCTGAGCTCGTCGAGGTCCTCGCCGTCACCGGTGAGCACGGCGGTCACGCCGGCCAGGCGCGCGTTGTACGTCGTCCCGGTGGCCAGGAGCAAGCCGTTGACGAGGCGCGCGAAGAGCTCCTCGACCACCGGGGGCATCCCGGCCGGGCGGGAGCGCCAGTGGCCGATGAAGTAGCCCGCGGTGTCGTCGCACCAGGCGTAGGCGTCCTCGGCCGTCGCCACGGCGGAGTGCGTGATGCCCAGTGCGACGTGCGTCCGGGCCACGCCCGTGCGCAGGAGCTCCAACCGGGCGGCGTAGGCGTCGGCGCCGAGCCCGACCCAGTCGCGCACGACGCAACCCGCCAGGTCCTCCTGCGCGCGGTCGACGTCGAGCAGGGCGCCGTGCAGCCCCTCCGTCGCCGCGGCGATGGCGGCCGTGTCACCCGAGGTCAGCCGGGCGTGCTCGATCTCCGGGTCGGTCATCCCTCACCTCCGAGCAGACGCACCACGAGCTCGTCGGTCGCGCCGGTGGCGAACCGGACCATCGCCCCGGTCGAGGCCTCGTGGACCTCGCAGGTGCCTTGCGGGACGAGGCACGAGAGCAGGGCCGACGTCCCGTCGGCGTCGACCGCCACGCCCACCACGGTCTGCGCGTCGGCCCACCAGTCGAGCGTCCACTGCGGCGTCGGCACGTCGAGCGGGACCGCCTTGCCGTCCTCCCCGAGCACGGTGCCGCGGTCGCCGTCCTGGCGGATCGTCCAGGCGCCGTCGGGGCTCTCGGGCGCTCCCGGGACCGGGACCTGCGCCTCGCCGGCGTCGGTCACCTCGCCGGTGGCGAGGTCGATCGCGAGGGTCGTGTCCACCCCGTCGACGTACGCCGTCTCGTCGGTGATCGCGGCGACGCCGATCTCGGCGTCCTCGTAGAGGTCGGCCAGGTCGTCGTCCGTGTCACCGAGGCCCTGCGACGTCCGGGCCGCCTCGCGTCCTCCGCGCAGGTCGAGCACGACGACCTCGGCGAGCGGGGTGCCGTAGGCGTCCTCGTCCCCGGACTCGACGTCGATGCCGACGACGTACCTCCCGTCCGGTGACGCGCGCAAGGTGTCGGCGCGCACGCGCAGCCCGGTGTCGGAGGTGTCGCCGTCGACGTCGGCGAACCGGACGTCCGCACTGGCGACGCTGCCGACCTCCGCATCGTCCTCGCTCGCGGCCGGGACGAAGAAGACCCCGTCACCGGCGACGACGTACGACGACGGCAGCCCGCCCAGCTCGACCTCCGTGCCGTCGGACAGGTGCACCACGCCGTCGGCCTCCCAGACGAGCGGGTCGGTGCTCACGGGATCGGTGCTGGTCATCCCGGCAGCACCGCCGGGAGCATCCGCGGGTCCGTCGGTCC
Organism: Nocardioides sp.; assembly: GCF_025965415.1. GTDB lineage: Bacteria > Actinomycetota > Actinomycetes > Propionibacteriales > Nocardioidaceae > Nocardioides. The sequence continues at coordinate 23,743 of NZ_JAOPWY010000038.1, read as the reverse complement.
CCCCGTCCGGGCCGCAGCCGGCGAGCGCGCCGGACAGCACCACGGCAGCCGCAGCTGCGATCCCCCACCTCACCCGCATGCGGTCATCCTCCCCCAGAGGTGCGGTCCTCACACCTGATCCGGGTGGACGCAGGCGGAAGAGGGGAGCTCGACGGCGGCCAGGTGCACGGACCGAACCGACGTCCACCCGGATCCGGCGCGTGCTGCTGGGCCACGCTGTGTTGTCGTACGCGTTCGGCACCGGCGTCCTGGCTGTGGCGATCAACCCGCGTCACCAACCTGGGTCGGTGATCGTGGCTCGCACTCGAGCGGCCGGCAGATAGCACTGGTCAGGAGCGTTGACCTCGAGCCCGGATGGGTACCCGAGAAGGACACAGCCGGCGGGGAGAGCTCTGACGGGTTCGTGCCGACCAGCCTCTCTCGGAGCTCGCTCCTCGGGTGACCGCTGCTGGAGGGAGCGTGATCGTGTACACCGAGGATGGACCCATCCGCGAGATGCTGGCGATCGCCACATCCACTGACCCGCTCCTCGACCGGGCCAACGACTTCATGCGCCGGCTCGGCCGGTGGGTGCCTTTCGACGCGGCGTGGTTGGCCCTGAGCGACCCGGGGTCGAGCGTCTACGCAGTCGTGGGCAGCGCGGGGCTCGACAGGTCCGTCACCGACTTCCTCGACCGTTCGAACACGGCGCGGGATCTGGAGCTGGCCGGGCTCGACCGCTGTGGACCACCACTCAGCGTCGCCGACCTGCCCGTGCCGGTGGGCGACCTGCCCACCTGGGCCGATTGCCTCATCCCGGCGGGCTACCGCGAGGGGCTGGGAGTCGCCCTCTTCGAGCCGGCCGGTGCGCACGTCGGGTTCCTGGGGCTGCTCTACACCAGCGACGAGCTGCCCTCCGCCGTCACCCGCGGACGGCTCGCCCGCCTCGCCCCGCTGGTCGCCCGCGGAGTCTCGCCCATACGTTCCCTGCTCGCCAGCACCCGCATCGTGCCGGGCGCAGAGGCGGGAGCCGTGCTGTTGCGGGACGGCACCACCTGCCTGCTCCCCGGACTGCACGGTGACCGGGTGTTTCGCACGGGCTCGCCCGTGGTCGAGATCGCCAACGAGAGCCTGCGCGCCGGTCAGGTCTACCGGTCCTTCCTGTGGCCCGCGCGAGACACCGATGGAGGATCCTGCGGTTACGTGCGCGTCACCGTGCTGGCTGCCACCGAGGTGCCGAGCCTGGCAAGAGCGATCCTGCTGGTGAGCCCCCACGCCGACTGCCGTGGGCTCACCCCGCGCGAGCTCGAGGTGCTCGGGCTCGTGGTGGACGGCCGCTCCAACCACGAGATCGCCAGCCTGTTGACCGTGACGCCTCGGACCGTCGCCGCGCACGTCGAGCACCTGATGCACAAGCTGAGTGCGCCCTCGCGTACGTCAGCCGCGGTCCGCGCGGAGCGTGAGGGGTGCTACCTCCCCCCATCGCCCCGCGCACGGACGGGGTAGACGTCCACCCGTCACCGCTCGCATCCTGAGGCGACGCCCCTCAGTCACCCGGCCGGAAGACGGCACGTACGCACCCGTCCTCCTTCTCCTTGAACATCTGGTAGCCCTTGGGACCGTCGTCCAGCGACATGACGTGGGTGGCCAGGTGCTCGGTGCGCACCTCGTCACGGCTCATGAGCTCGAGGATGTCGGGGATGTAGCGGTGTCCGTGCTGCTGGGCTCCCCGCAAGGTCAGTGCCTTGTTCATGATCGCCCCGAGCGGGAACTTGTCGACGAACCCGGCGAAGACACCCAGCGTGAACACGGTCCCACCCTTGCGACAGGCGTAGATCGCCTCGCGCACCGCCGTGGGGCGGTCGGTCTGGAGCCGTGCCTGCTGCTTGACCTGGTCGTACAGGTGCTGCGGACCCGGACTGTGTGCCTCCATGCCGACGGCCTCGATGCACACGTCCGGTCCTCGGCCCCCGGTCAGCTCGCGCAGCTCACCCAGCACGTCCTCCCGTTCGTAGTCCAGGGTCTCCGCGCCGATGTGCGTGCGCACCTGTTCCAGCCGGTTGGCGTAGCGGTCGATGACCACGACGCGCTCGGCGCCCATGACCATCGACGCGCGAGCAGCCATCTGGCCGACGCCGCCTGCGCCCCAGACAGCGACGACGTCGCCCGGACGCACCCCCGCCTGGTGCGCCCCGGTCCAGCCGGTGGGCGCCGCGTCGGACGCGAACAACGCCCGCTCGTCGGAGACGCCGTCGGGGATGGCGAAGGCTCCCTGGTCGGCGTACGGCACACGGATGTAGCGGGCGTGGCTGCCGGCCCAGCCCCCCATCGCGTGCGAGTAGCCGTAGCAACCCCCGATCGACTGGCCCCAGAGCGCCTCGGTGATCCCCGGGTTGGGGTTGCCGTTGTCGCAGAGCGAGAACAACCCCTCCTTGCAGTACCAGCACCGGCCGCAGCTGGTGAAGGAGACCACCACGACGCGGTCGCCCACCTGGTGCCTCGTCACCCCGGCGCCGACCTCGGCGACGGTGCCCATGAACTCGTGCCCGAGGACGTCCCCCGCACGCATCGCGGGGATGTAGCCGCCGACCAGGTGCAGGTCCGAGCCGCACGTGGCACTCAGACCCACCTCGAGGATGAGGTCGTGGTCGTTGATGATCGTGGGCTCGGGGACGTCCTCGACACCGATCTCGTTGATCCCGCGCCACGTCACCGCCTTCATCGCACACCCGCCTTGGGAGCCACCTTGGTCCACGCCTCCAGGAGCACCCCGCCGGGAGTCGCCGTGCGTCTCCCGTGCGGTGCGGGGTCGACGACCAGCACCTCCCCCACCTCGATCAGCTGCTTGGCCTTCCGCAGAGCCGAGCGGAGGTCGGACGTGAGGTCGCTGCCGGTGAGGCGACCGCGCTCGCCGCCCGAGGTCCCCCGCTCACGCAGCCGGACCGCCAGCTCGGTCCCCTTGTCGCCGGGGGCGGGGGTCAGACGCACCTCGACGTCATCGCCGAGCTCGGCGAGCGGCGCGGGCAGCGGCGTGTCCGCCAGGTCCGACGGGTCGCACAGCACGGTGACCGCGAGCCACCCTGACGCCGTCGAGCCCGGCTCGGCCGGCCGGTCCGATGCCGGGTGGAGGACCGAGCGAACCTGTCGGACAACCGTCAGGCCGGCGCGGGCCGCGCGTGATGTCACGTGTTCCATGGTCGAGCTCATGGCCGCCCTCCCACGACGTCGCCGCCGGTTGCCCGCCGTTCGTCTGCCGTCCTCGACATGTCACGCGCCTGCCATGGCGGGGTGCAGGACGACCTTCGTCCAGCCGTCGTCCCGCTTGTCGAAGTGCTCGTAGGCCTCCGGCGCCTTGTCCAGCGGCAGCTCGTGGCTGACGATGAACGACGGTTCGGCCTTGCCCCCGGCGATCAGGTCGCGCAGCTGCCGGTTGTACTTCTTGACCGGCGCCTGCCCGCTGCCCATCTTCTGGCCCTTGAACCAGAACATGCCGAAGTCGAAGGCGAGCTTGCCCTGCTTGGCCAGCTCGTCACTGGCCCCGGGGTCCTGCGGGATGTACACCCCGACGACGCCGATCGTGCCGGTGAAGCGCACGGAGGCGACCAGCCGGTTCATCGTCAGGTTGGGCTGCTCCTGGCCGCCGGGGTCGTGCGCCTGGTAGCCGACGCACTCGCAGCCGTTGTCGGCGCCCAGCCCCATCGTCTGCTCCAGCACGGCCTGGACCGGATCGACCTTCGAGTCGTCGATGGCGATCGCCCCGATCGACTCGGCCAGCCGCAGCCGGTCGGGCTGCCGGTCGACGACCATGACCTTGCTCGCCCCCCGGATGGTCGCCGAGAGGGCGGCCATCAACCCCACCGGGCCGGCGCCGTAGATGACGGTCTGGTCGCCGGGCTTCACGCCGGCCATCTCGGTGGCGTGGTATCCGGTCGGGAAGATGTCGGCGAGCATGACGTAGTCGGTCTGGCGCTCCTCGGCGTCCTCGCCGAGCCGCAGGCAGTTGAAGTCGCCCCAGGGCACGCGCAACAGCTCGGCCTGGCCACCGCCGTACGGGCCCATGTCGGCGAAGCCGTAGGCGGCGCCCGCCATCTTCGGCTCCGGCTGCGCGGTCAGGCAGTAGTTCGTGAGCTGCCTCTCGCAGTTCTTGCAGTGTCCGCACGCGATGTTGAACGGGAGGACGACGTACTCACCGACCTGGACCTTGTCCACGCCTTCCCCGACCTCGATGACCTGGCCCAGGTTCTCGTGCCCGAACCATCGTCCGACCTCGAAGTCGGTCCGGCCCTCGTACATGTGGAGGTCCGAACCGCAGATGTTCGCCGAGGTGATCCTCACCAGGACGTCGGTCGGCCTCTCGATCCGGGCGTCCGGGACGTCCTTGACGCTCACCTGGCGCGGGCCCTCGTACACGACTGCCTTCATGCTGCTGCCTCCCTCGAGACGGATGCTGCTGCTGCCCGGGACCGAGCGGCTCCGTCCATTAAGGCAGCGCGTCGGGCTCCCCGGGTATTGGCAGAAATGCCGACGGCGTCTGCCTTGTTGCCGAGGATGGGACGTGCCTACGGTGCCGGGATGAGGGCCCTACGCGTCGGCGTGGTTGCCGATCCTGCGTCCCCCACCGAGATCGCGCGTGGGTTCTGCGACCTCGACCCTCCGCGCGACCAGGATCGCGGCGCCTGGGAGATGGACCTGGTGAGCGAGCCGTTCACCACCGGTTCCGAGGACGTCGGGACCGCGGTGGATCGGCTCTGCGACAGGGCCGACGACCAGGAGTGGGACGTCGTCGTGGGCCTGACCGAGCTCCCCCTGCGCGGCCCGGACGGCAGGTACCTCCTGGTCGAGACCGACCACCAGCGACGAGCAGCAGTGGTCTCGCTCCCGGCTCTCGGCGGCTTCCGCGTGCAGTCCCGCTCCCACCGCGCGGTCCGCTCGCTGGTCGACAGCCTGGTCGAGGACCGGAGCGCCGACCGCGAGCAGCGGGTCCCTCTTCCTGTCTCGACCGGACACTGGCGCCTGCTCCTCGGGATGGTGCTCGCCAATCGGCCGTGGCTCCTCGTGCCCGGGCTCAAGTCCGCACTGGTCGCGGCCCTTGCGACCGGTGCCGTCGCGACGATCAACTCGACGGTGTGGCTCCTTGCGGGTTCGCTCTCGCCGTGGCGCCTCGTCGTGGCGACGGTGGTCTCGGTCGCGCTCGTCGTCGCCTGGATCATCATCGACGGGAACCTCTGGGACCGCCCGGACGAGGACTCGCCCGAGGCTCGGGACAGGTCCCGGCTCTACAACACCTCGACGCTCGTGACCGTGACCACCGGCGTGCTGATCTGCTACCTCGTGCTCTACGTGGTCAACCTGCTGTGGGCGCTGTTCGTGCTCGACCCGGCTGTGATGGGGAGCTACCTCGGCTCATCTCTCGACCACCGCGACCTCTTCGTGCTTGCCTGGTTCGTCGCCTCTGCGGCGACCGTCGGCGGCGGCCTGGGCACCGGACTCGAGTCGGACGAGGCCATCCGCAGAGCCGCGTACTCGAAGAGGGAGGAAGAGCGACGCGGCCGGCTCGAGCGGACGCGCACATGACCTGGGTGCCGGGTCCCCGGGGGGAGTCGGAGCCGCCGGCCCCGTGCGGGCAGTCGCGATCACGCGGTCCCTGTCGAGCTTGTGTGGACGTGGGCGCCTCGTCCAGGCGTGCCAGCGTCCTCCGTCTGCCCGGCGCTGGCGACGTCGGTCGAGTCCTCGGTGGTGTCGCTGGGACCGGCGTTGTTCCAGTCGGCCAGCTCCTGGGCGGCCTGCTCCACGGCGTCGACGATGCCGACGTAGCCGGTGCAGCGGCAGATGTTTCCGGACATCTCCTCGCGGATCCGCTCGCGTGAAGGCTTCTCCTCGCGGTGCAGCAGGTCGAGCGCAGAGATGAGCATGCCAGGGGTGCAGAAGCCGCACTGCAGGCCGTGCTTGTCGCAGAACGCCTTCTGTACGGCGTGCAGCTCGCCGCTGTCGGAGGCGAGGCCCTCGATGGTGGTGACGGAGGCGCCGTCGGCCTGCACAGCGAACATCAGGCAGGCGCGAACGGGTTGCCCGTCGACCATGACGGTGCAGGCGCCGCAGACGCCGTGCTCACAGCCGAGGTGGGTCCCGGTCAGGCCGAGGTCCTCGCGGAGCGCATCGGCGAGGGTCCTGCGTGGCTCGACGTCGACGGTGGCGTGGGTGCCGTTGACTGACATGTTGACCTGCATCAGCTGACTCCTACCGGGCGAGCGGTGGCTTGGGTGAGTGCCTGGGTGATCGAGCGGTGCGCATACTCCTCGACCATGGCGCTGCGGTACCGGCTCGAGGCATGGAGGTCGTCGCCGGGACTGACGGCCGCGGCAGCCGCCTGCGCCGCTGCCCGAACGTTCTCGGGGCTCGTGGTGTCGTTGAGCAGCGCCTCGGCCTCGGGCACGCGCAGTGGCACACCGGCGATCCCACCGATCGCCACGCGCCACGTGCCGTGGACCTGAGCGGTGACGGCCATGACGAGCCCGAAGTCTCCATGGCGACGGGAGAGCTCGGCGAAGCCCCATGCCTCGGGGATCGGCATGTCGACGCGGACCAGGACCTCGTCGGTCTGCAGGTCGGGCTCGAGGGGCCCGAGGAAGAAGTCGCCGGCAGCGGCCTCGCGTGATCCCGATGGGCCGTGGACGGTCAGCCTCGCCTCCAGCGCGGCTGCGACGACCGGCCACTCGGCGCTGGGGTCGGAGTGAGCGATGCTGCCGCCCAGTGTTCCGCGGGAGCGGATGGCGGGGTGGCCGATCCACCTGGCTGCCGCGGCCAGGAGCGGTGAGTGCTGCTGCTCGAGCAGGTCGGCGTGGCGGACCAGGGCGCCCATTCTGAGCTCGTCGTCGCGGTGCTCGATGGCCGCGATGCCGGGGATGCGGTTGATGTCGACCAGCAGGGAGGGCCGTGCCAGGCGCATCGCCAGGACAGGGGCCAGGCTCTGGCCGCCGGCGATGATCTTGCCGTCGCCGTCGGCCTCCTGCAGCGCCCGGACGCATCCGGCGATGCTGTCCACGCGGACGTAGTCGAATGGAGCGGCCTTCATCGGTGTCTCACTTTCCCTCGAAGACGGGCGTGCGGCCTTCGGTGCGCGCCAAGCGGCCTTCAGCGACGTCGTCGCTGGCCCAGCACTCATCGAAGAGATTCTCGAGCTCTGCGGCGCCGTCGACGTCTGGTTCGAGCAGCACCTCGAGGGCACGCTTGCTGTGCGCGAGGCTCAGGGGTGCCATGGAGACGATGTCGCGGCCCCACGCGATGGCCTCGTCGAGGCCGCCGGCCCGCCCGATCAGACCGAGCTGTCGGGCGAGGTCGACAGTGAGCGTGGCGGCGCCGATGAGCAGGTTGCGGGCCACGGCGCCGTTGGTCAGCAGGGCGAGCCGTCGGATGGTCCAGCTGTCGACGGCCAGGCCGTTGCGGGCGGTGGGGATGGTGAAGAACGCCCGGTCGCCGCCGACGCGTAGGTCGCATGCGATGGCGAGCTGCGCGCCGGCACCAACGGCAGGTCCGTTCATGGCGGCGATGACCGGGACGGGGGCGTCGGTGATCGCTCCGAGCGTGCGGTAGAGAGCGGTCGTGAAGGTGTCGTCGTAGACGCTGTCGAGGTCTGCGCCAGCGCTGAACGTCGTTCCCTCACCGGTGACGACCACGCACCGGGCACCGGCGTGGAGCGCCGCGGCGAACTGGTCGTGCAGCTGGTCGAGGTGGTCGATGTCGAGGGCGTTGCGCCGGTCGTGGCGGTCGATGGACAGCTGCCACAGCTGCTCACCGAGATCGGTCGAGACGATCACTGGATGGCCTCCCAGACTCGGCCCGGCGTGATCGGCAGGTGTCGCATCTCGACCGAGAGGGCGTTGTGGATGGCGCCGGCCACCACCGCGTTCGGGCCCAGCGTCCCGCCCTCGCCGACACCGCGTACGCCGAGCGGGTTGTCGGCGGGCTTGGACAGGTGGCCGATGTGGAGCTCAGGGACCTCGTGGCTGGTCGGCATCAGGTAGTCCAGCAGGGTGCCGGTGCTGAGGTTGCCGCGCTCGTCGTAGACCAGGTGCTCGTACATGGTGCCGCCGAGACCCTGGGCGATGGAGCCGGCGATCTGACCGTCGACGACCTGAGGGTTGATCACGTTGCCGGCGTCCTCGACGCACACCCACTTGAGGATGTTGAGCATGCCTGAGCTCTTCTCGACCTCGATGATCGCGACCTGGGCGCCGGCGGAGAACGCCCCGCGGATGGGGTCGTAGAACCGGGTGACCTGCAGGCCGGGCTCGAACCCGGGCGGGAGCCGGTTGGACTCCATGTAGGCGATACGGGCGAGCTCGGCGAGGCTGCCGATGTCGCCCTTGACGGTGTGCAGCACTCGTCCGCGTTCCATGCGGAGCTCCTCTTGGGGGAGCTCGTAGACCGCTGCTCCGAGCTTGAGGATCTGCTCGCGCAGCGCCTCGCCGCTGGTGTGGGCGGCGCCGCCGCCGATGACGGCTTGGCGCGAGGAGAACGCACCGAAGCCCCACAGCGACTCGTTGGTGTCGCCGATGCGGACGTTGACGTCGTCGTAGTCGACGCCGACGGCGTCCGCGACGACCTGCGCCATGGTGGTCTCCAGGCCCTGACCCTGGCTGGTCACACCGGACTGCACGGTGATGCTTCCGTCGATCTCGGCGCGCACCGTGCACGCGTCGTGACCCGTACGGAACGGCATCCGGGGGCCGGCCGCGGCCGCGCGGCCGAGGCCGGTGAGCTCGTTGTAGCAGGCGAACCCGATGCCGATGGGGTTCTCGTCATCGTCCTTGCGTCGCTGCTGCTCGACGAGGAAGTCGTCGTAGCCGATGGTCTCGACGCACTGCTCCAGGGCGCGGGAGTACCAGCCTGAGTCGTCGACCAGCCGTGACGGCATCCGGTAGGGGATCGCGTCCTCGGGGATGAGGTTGATCCGGCGGATCTCCAGATCGGTCAGGCCGAGCTCGGCAGCCCCCAGGTTCAGCATCGTCTCCATCGCGAAGACCGTGGCCGGGCGAGCGACGCCGCGGTACGGGCCGGCGTAGGCGGTGTTGGTGGTGACCCCGCGGGTGACGCACCGGTAGTTGTCGACCATGTAGGGGCCGGTGAGCAGGCCGCCTGCCATCAGCGGTTCGATGCCGGCCGTCCAGGGGTAGACCGAGTACGCGCCGATGTTGCAGGTGATGTCACCCTGGACGGCGGTGATCTTGCCCTCCTCGGAGAACCCGACCTTCATCAGGTAGCGGTGGTCGCGGGCGTGAGCGGCAGCCTGCAGGTGCTCACTGCGGTCCTCGACCCACTTCAGGGCCGTGCCCGGCATGGTCCGCGCCATCACGCACAGTGCGACGTCCTCTGGGTACAGCACGGCCTTGGTGCCGAACCCGCCTCCCACGTCGGGGGCGATCACGCGAACGTTGCCCTCGGACATGCCGAGCAGCTCGGCCACCATGTTGCGGACCAGGTGCGGGACCTGGGTGCCGGACCAGAAGGTGAGCTTCTCCCCCGTGCGGTCCCACAGGGCAACCCCGGCGCGGCACTCCATCGGGTTGCCCGCGTGGCGGTTGGTGGTGAGCTCACGCTCCACCACCACGGCTGAGTCCTTGAACGCCTGGTCGACGTCGCCGGCCTCGAACTCGCGCTGAAGGAGCACGTTGTCGGGTGCTTCGTCGTGGACGGGCACCTCAGGCTTGTGCCACGCGGTGACGGTGGCCGGCAAGGGGTCGTAGTCGATGTCGATGAGCTCGAGCGCGTCCTCGGCGCGGTAGCGGTCGGCGGCGACGACGGCGGCCACCGGCTCGCCGGCAAAGCGGACCTTGTCCCTGGCCAGGAGCGGCTGCGGGGTCTCGATGTAGGTCGGCAGCGCCGAGAGGGCTCGCAGGCAGATGTCCTGGAACTCCGGGGACGCGCCGGTGAAGACGGCGTCTGCCGCATCGCCGACGCGACTCGTGTCGCGGCCGGTGACGTGGGCGTGGCCGTACGGGCTACGCAGGAACGCGACGTGCTTCATGCGCGGCAGCTCGATGTCCGAGACGAAGTTTCCTCGCCCGGTGATCAGTCGCAGGTCCTCCTTGCGGGGGACGGTGCGTCCCTTCGCACCGGTGGGTGCGTCATGGTCGGTGGCGCCTCGAGTGCTGCTCATGGCATCGCGTAGCCGCCGTTGACCGAAAGGATCTGGCCAGTGGTCCACGACGACAGGTCGGAGGCGAGGAGCAGGATGGTGGGGGTGACGTCCTCGGGAGTGCCGAGGCGACGCAGCGGGTAGGCCGAGAGGATGCGCTTCATCTTCTCCTCGTCGGCGTTGCCGGTGTGCTCGGCCAGGCTGCCCGTCTGCACCAGGGCGATCGAGACCGCGTTGGCGCGGATCTTGTGGCGTGCCAGCTCCTTGGCCAGCGACTTGGTCAGCCCGACGGTCGTGGACCGGGTGGTCGCGGTCACCAGGAGGCGGGACTCACCGACGCGGCCGGAGTCGCCCATGAGGCTGACGATGGAGCCTTGTACGCCCGCCTCGACCATCTGCTTGGCCACGGCCTGGGTGACGCGGAGCGTGCCGGTGACGGTGACCCCGATCTGGGGTGCCCAGTCGTCCTCGGTCGTCTCCAGGAACGGTTTGCTCTGGGTGGCAGCGGAGTTGTTGATGAGGATGTCGATCGCACCCAGGCGTTCCTTGACGTCGTCCACCGCGGCGGTGACCGCTGCCGGGTCGGTGAGGTCGGCTCCGACAGCGATGGCCTGGACGCCGAGCTCCTGTGCCTGCGCGGCCGCCTTCTCGGCGCCCTCGGAAGAGGAGTTGTAGTGGAAGGCGACGTTGGCGCCTTCCTGGGCGAAGGCGAGGCCGATGGCGGCACCGAGTCCCTTGCCGGCCCCCGTGACCAGCACGTTCTTTCCGTGAAGCTTCAGGTCCATGTGTGTCTCTCCTTCAGAGGGTGTTCCAGGTCAGGGAATCGCCCGAGGCGGCGAGCCGTCCGGGGCGCAGGTAGGGGAAGTGGCCAGCGGCCAGCAGCGTCTCGGTGTCGGCGAACTCCTCGACGATCTCGCGACGCGAGGCGGACGCTTGCTCCTTCGAGTGGTCGAAGTGGAAGCTCCATCCGTCCTGGGTGAGCTCGAGGGGGTGGTGCGCCAGGTCGCCGAGCAGGACCAGTCGTTCGCCCCCGTCGGAGATCACGTACACCGTCGAGCCGGGGGTGTGCCCCACCGCGGGTCGCGCATCGAGGCCGGGCGCCAGTGTCTTGCCGGCGTCGAACGGGTCGAGGCGTGCCTGGAGCGGAGCGAGCTTGCGCACCGCCCCCGGGTCGCTGTCGACGTCCTCGACGAAGAAGTTCCAGTCGGCAGAGTGGACGTGGTGGGTGGCGTTCTCGAAGACGACCTGGCCCTTCTGGGTGGCCCAACCGACGTGGTCGAAGTGCAGGTGGGTGAAGGCGACGTCGGTGACGTCGCCTGTGTCCAGGCCCTGCTCGCGCAGCTGCTCCAGCAGCAGTCCGCCTCGGTAGCGGCCGTTGTCGATGGTGCCGACGCCCGCATCGACCAGCACCACGCGGTCTGCGGTGCGCACCAGGAACCCACCCAGGGTGAGGCGCAGGTCGCCGTCGGCGTCCGTCTCTCCGGGGTGTTCGTCCCACGCGCTGGCGTCGCCATCGCGCTGGAGCACGTCCCGGGCGCACTCGCGACCAGTGCCGTCCAGCAGCGGCGTGACGGCGATGTTGCCGACCTTGATGGTGCTCACGAGACGACTCGCAGGTCAGGGAGGACCGGGTAGGTGCCAGGTGCGAGAAGAGGGGCGGGCAGGGTGAGGAAGATGTTGACAGGAGCGCCTCCGAACCCGCCACCGAAGCCTCCGGCGAACGGAGCGGTGCCGGCACGGCTCTTGCGACCCAGCAGGACCACACCCAGCCCGGCAAGGACGAGGGCACCGGCCGCGGGAAGGGCGTACTTGGCCACGAGGTCACCCATGCTGCCGACGACATCGAGGGGCTCGACGTCGTCGAGGGACTGGCGCGGACGCGGCTTGGACTCGCCATCGGAGGTGCCCTGCGAGCGAGCTTCGGCGTCGGCGCCGAGCGAACCGGCGTTGATCTCGGCCTCGAGGTTCTTGGCGAACTGGGTCATCAGCCGTCCGGTGACGTCGCTGATGACCCCGCGGCCGAACTGCGCCACTCGTCCGGAGAGGTCGAGGTCGGTGTCGACCTTGACCTGCGTCCCATCGCCCTGGGGGCTCAGGGTCGCCACGATGGTGGCCTCGGCGTTTCCCTGACCGCCGACGTCCTTGCCCTTGGCCGAGATGGTCACGCGATGCGCCGCCTCGTCCTTCTCCACGAAGGTCCCGGTGCCGCGGTACTGCGCGGAGATCGGTCCCACCTTGATCTTGACGCCGCCCTCGAAGGAGTCGCCGTCCACATCAGTGATCGCCGCGCCAGGCAGGCAGGGGGCGATGCGTTCTAGGTCGAGGAACGTGGCCCAGGCCTGGTCCACGGGGAGGCTGACGGTGAAGGTGTTACTGAGGTGCACCGGTCTCTCCTTTACTAATGAGCGTTAGTTAGTGACACTATGCCGGTCGTCACGAGGTGTCAACAACGAAAGAGGTCCTATGAGCACCGAACCTTCTCCGCGTCCGCTGTCGGCCTTCCCAGTGCGCATGACGCACCTGACGCGATGGTCCGACAACGACATGTACGGACACCTCAACAACGCCAAGTACTACGAGCTGTTCGACACCACGATCAACACCTGGATCGCCGAGCACACCGGCGGCGACTTCGCCCACAAGGCCGTCATCGGGGTCGTGGCCGAGTCGGCGTGCCGCTTCCACTCCGAGCTCAGCTTCCCCGGGTACGTCACCGTCGGCCTGCGCGTCCAGCGCCTGGGCAACTCCAGCGTCGTCTACGAGATCGGCATCTTCGACGGAGAACGACCTGACCCGACCCTCACCGCCGCGGCCACTGGTCGGTGGGTCCACGTCTACATCGACCGCACCGCCAAGTCGACCGTCCCCATCCCCGAGGACCTGCGCGGCCCCCTGGGCGAGCTAGAGGCCCAGTCGCAGGCGTGAGACCGGGCTCGGGTCCCGGACCTTGGTCCCCGGGCCTGCGGCGTCCCACCCACCAGTCAGCGGTCGGCAGCGACGAACGCCAGCGAGGCCGAGCGAGCCAACAGCTCGCTCGGCCTCGCCGCGACTGCCCGGCTCAGTGTGCGGTGGGCGCCTCGGCGCCGATGCCGGTCTGCGACCGCACGAGCAGCTCGTAGTAGGTCTGCTCGTCCTCCACGCGTCGCGGACTCAGCAGCGTGCCGAGGACGCAGCAGGCGAAGCCGACCGGGATCGACACCAGCACCGGGAACGTGAGGGGGAACGGTGCAGCCTCGGGTCCGCCAGGCCAGACCTGCGGTCCCAGGATGATGAGCGTCACCGATGCGATGAGACCCCCGAAGATGCCCACGAGTGCGCCGACGGTGTTGAACCTGCGCCAGGCCAGGCACAGGACCAGAGCCGGGAAGTTCGCGCTCGCTGCGATCGAGAGCGCGAGTCCCACCAGCAGGGCGACGTTGAGCGAGTCGCCCAGGGCGATGGTCAGCACGACCGCGACCACGCCGACGGCCAGGGCGGCGACACGCGCCACGGTCGTGCCTTCGCGCTCCGCTGCACTGGCGTCCGGCTTCAACACGTTGAACCACAGGTCGTGGGAGATGGCGCCGGACGCCGAGAGCAGCAGTCCGGCGACGACCGCGAGGATGGTCGCGAACGCGACGGCGCTGACCAGGGCGATGAACACGTCGCCACCGAAGGTCCCTTCGCCGCCGCCCAGGTGCTGGGCCAGCAGCGGAGCGGTGAGGTTGCCGCCTGCGGTGGCCTCCTCGGACCCGGTCGGCAACAAGGCACGTGCGCCGTAGCCGATGATCGAGGTCATCACGAAGAAGACGCCGATGAGGCCGACTGCCCACCCGACCGAACGTCGGGCAGCCTGCGCGTCGGGGACGGTGAAGAACCGGATCAGGATGTGCGGCAGCGCGGCCGTCCCGATCGCGTAGGCGAGCCCGGCCGACAGTGTGTTCAGCGGGTTCGGGTTGGACCCGCCCGGGCCGAGGTAGTTGTCTCCCAGTGGGTGCCTGGAGGCGGCGGTGTCGAAGAGCTCGAAGACGTTGAAGTGGAACTGCCACAGGATGAACACGCACATCGCAGCACCCACGGCGAGCAGCATGGCGGCCTTGACGATCTGGACCCACGTGGTGGCGAGCATGCCCCCGAAGACGACGTAGGCCAGCATGGCGGCGCCGGTCAGGATGACCGCCACCGTGAAGTCGAGGCCGGTGAGTGCGCGGATGAGCACACCGGCTCCGACCAGCTGGGCGATCAGGTAGAAGACCACGACCACCAGCGTCGTGCTGGCGGCCGCGGCACGCACCGGGCGCCGGGAGAGCCGAAACGACAGCACGTCGGCCATCGTGTACTGACCGGCGTTGCGCATGCGCTCGGCGAACAGCATCAAGATGAGCAGGAACGAGAAGATGGCTGCCGTCGCCAGTACCCAACCGTCGAAGCCGGCGAGGTAGATGAGGCCGGTGAACCCGAGGAACGTTGCCGCCGACATCAGGTCGCCAGCAATGGCAAGCCCGTTCTGCCGGCCGGTGACCGAGCGGCCAGCGGCGAAGAACTCGCTGGTCGTGCTGGTGCGGCGCGAGGCCCAGATCGTGATGCCGATCGTGATGGCCAAGATGGCACCGAAGAAGAAGAGCCGGGTGAGGTTCATGCGTCGACTCCCGCCGTGGCGTGCCGGTAGCCGGCGCCCGCGACCACGCCTCGCTCCAGCTCGTCGAACGTCCCGCCGGCCGAGCGCAGGTACAGGGCCGTCAGGACCCAGATCATGACGAACTGCGAGAAGCCCAGCACGTAGGCGACCGACAACCCGGGCACGATCAGCTGCTGCATGAACCCGTGCGCATAGGAGGTCATCAGCAAGAACCCGCCGAACCAGATCGCGGCAAAGCTCAGTGCGGACACGACGAACCGGCGGCGACGAGCCACCAGCTGCTGGAAGTCAGAACGCTGCGCAATGGCCGCCCAGTCCGGTTCTGAGGTGGTGCTTGGTCGGGACATCGGGGTATCCTCTCGGTAACTAACGTGCATTAGTTAGCACACTCTGAGGGGTGATGCCTGTCACGTCAACCCCGGGGCCGAGTCGACTTGCAGCGGAAGGGCACAGACATGAAGGAGCTGGCGCAGGAGCAGGACGGCGCGGCCGCGCGACTCGATCGGCGCGCCTCGGGGCTGAGTCCCGTCACGCGGTCCGACATCCTCGAGGCCGCTCTCACGCTCTTTGCGACGCGGGGCTACTACGGGACCTCACTGAAGGACGTGGCACACGCCGTCGGCCTGAGGGCACCCAGCCTCTACAACCACATCGAGGCCAAGTCCGACCTGCTCGTCGAGATCGTGTTCGAGACCCTGGCGCACGTGGGGGCCGAGCTCGAGGAGGCGATCGAGGCCCACGTCGACCTGCATGACCGGCTCTACGCCGCGACGTACGCCTACGCGCTGCGCCACGCCGTCCACCGCCGCGAGGCGCTCGTGGTCAACCAGGACGCGCGGCACCTGCCCGAGCACGACCTGAGCCGCGCCCAGTCACTACGGCGCTTCCAGGAGCGCCGGTTCCGTCAGATCATCAGCGACGGCGTGGACAGCGGCCTGTTCGACGTGCCCTCGGCCAAGCTCGCCTCCTTCGCCATCCGCGAGATGTGCGTGAGCGCGGCGCGCTGGTTCCACGAGGGCGGCGACTTCACCGCGGAGGACGTCGCACGCAACTTCGCGACCCAGGCCGTCAGGATGGTGCAGGGGCCGATCCGCTGACATCGGATCCGTCGACATCCTGCTCGCCGCGCGCGATGCGCAGTGCGTAGCGGCTGTAGTGCTCGGCCACGTCCTCGGCGGTGAAGGCCAGACCGGGGTGGAACCACCGAGCGATCGAGACACACATCTCGAGGATCGCGAAGGAGACCAGTGACGCCGGTTGGTCCATGAACACCCCGGCGTCGATACCTTCCTGCACCAACGCGCGGACCCCGTGCTCATGCCGGCGGCGCAGGTCCAGGATGTCCGTGCGGGCAGGCTCCTCGATGCTGGAGATGTCGCGATTGACCACCACGGCCTCGCGTCGTCTCGTGGCGTGCCGCAGCGCGTACACGTACACGGCGTCGTGCAGCCGGGTGCTGACATCGTCCTTGCCGTCCACCGCGGCCTGGAAGTCCGCCCAGACCCCACGGCTGGTGGAGCCGATGATCTCCTCCAGCAGGCCCTGCTTGGAGGTCATGTGGTTGTACAGGCTGGGCGTGCGGATCTTCAGCAGCAGGGCGATCTCCTTGACCGACGTCCCGTGGTAGCCGCGCTCGGCGAACACGGTCAGCGCGGCGTCGAGCACCGCGGACGGGGACACCGCGGCCCGGTCGTCTCGACCGATGGGAGGATTGCCGGGAAGGACCATGGCGCGAGAGTAGCGGCCGACACCGATCGCGTTGCAGCAACACCCGGCCGCGTCTGCGTCGTCGGGGGAGGGGGTCTGGTCAAACCATGGGACGCTGGTTATGCTGCAACTAACTAACACTCATTAGTTAGGGAGCCACCATGATCGACACCTCCGTCATCACCACCGTGCCGAAGCTTCTGGCGGCACACGCCGCCAACCGCCCGGACCACGTGGCGTACACAGACACCCGCCAGAGCCTCACCTACGCACAGCTCGAGGCGCGGACTGCCACGCTGGCCGGTCACCTCGTCGACCTCGGCATGGCCGACGGCGACTCGCTGCTGCTCTACCTCGACAACTCCGTCGAGGTGGTCGAGGGCTACCTGGTCGCCCCGCGCGCAGGCGTCGTCACCGTCTGCGCCAACCCCACGGCCACCGTGCCCGAGCTGACCTACATCGCCGAGAACTCCTCAGCGACTGTGGCCGTGGTGGATACCGCCCACCTTCCCGCGATGCTGGCCAGCATCCGAGCAGGCTCCCTGGACATCCGTACCGTGCTCGTGACCGGTGACGACCCCGACCTGTCCGGCACCGTGGAACTGCCGCCGGACGTCCGGCTCGTGGGGTACGACGCCCTGCTCGCGCGCGACCCACAGGCCGCGGCCCCGGACGACACCGACCTCGACACCTGCTGCTGGATGCTCTACACCAGCGGCACGACCGGGCGGCCCAAGGGCGTTCACCTGACCCAGCGCGGGTGCCTGTGGGTGGTGGCGGCCTGCTGGATCCCCATCGCGGAGCTGAGCTCCGACGACCACCTGCTGTCGTGCCTGCCGCTGTTCCACTCCTACGCCCTCGTGCTCTCGGTCGTCGGAGTCACCGCCGCGGGGGCCCGTGCCACGCTGCTCCCCAAGTTCTCCCCGCGTGACGTCGCCGCTCGACTCGCGAGCGACGGAGTCACGGTCTTCCCTGGCGTCCCGACGATGTTCCAGTACTTGCTGAACAGCCGCTCGGAAGCAGGGAGGCTGCACGCCCCGGACCTGCGCCTGTGCATCTCGGCCGGAGCCATCATGTCGGGCAGCCTCAACGAGGAGTTCGACGACTACGCCGGCGTGCCGCTCCTCGACGGCTACGGCATCACCGAGACCTCGACCATGGTGACGATGAACGCCCCCCGCGGCGGGCGAGTCCCCGGCTCGTGCGGCGTACCGCTTCCCGGCGTGTCGGTTCGCTTCGTGGATGCCAGTGGGAGCGACGTGCCTGCCGGCGAGGAGGGCGAGCTGTGGGTGCAAGGACCCAACGTGATGCTCGGCTACCACCGGCTGCCCGAAGCGACTGCGGCATCGTTGACCAACGGCTGGTACCGGACCGGAGACCTGGGGCGACGCGACCCCAACGGGTTCGTCACCATCACCGGACGCGTCAAGGAGCTCATCATCCGAGCCGGGGAGAACATCGCCCCGGCCGAGATCGAGACCGTGATCTTCAGCTGCCCGGGCGTCGAGGACGTCGCGGTGGTCGGCGAGCCCCACCGCGACCTCGGCGAGGTGCCGGTCGCCTTCATCGTGGCCACGTCGGGTCAGCCGCTGGACCACGAAGCGGTCTTTGCCGTGTGCCGCGAGAACCTCGCCTACTTCAAGGTCCCGTCGCGGATCGTGGAGGTGTCGGAGATCCCCCGCACCGGATCCGGAAAGATCCGCCGCTTCGAGCTCAAGACCAAGCCCGGATCGAGCACCCATGCAGCCCCCGGCGCCGGCGCTGCGGACCCGTCGACGCCATCGTCGCCCGAGGCCGCCAGCCCACCCATGAAGGCTGCCTCGCCCCTCACGTGACCCATCCACCTCCGCAGGGCATCTGCCGCGCGGCTTGCAGGAAGGAAACATCGGTGCGCATCACCGGAGCAGTCCTCGAACGAATCGGCGACCCCACCCCCTTCGTCGACAGCAACCCTCTCGTCGTGTCCGAGCTCGAGCTCGACCCGCCCGGGCCCCACGAGGTGCTGGTGCGGATGGAGGCGGCCGGTGTGTGCCACTCCGACCTCTCGGTCGTGGACGGCAATCGACGCCGACCCGTACCCATGCTGCTGGGACACGAAGGCGCCGGCATCGTGGAGGAGGTCGGCGCCCAGGTGCGCACCCTGCGCCCGGGCCAGCGCGTCGTCATGACGTTCCTCCCCCGCTGCGAGGAGTGCTCCGGCTGCGCCACCCAAGGAATCCGCCCCTGCGTGCGCGGCAGCGCCAGCAACGAGCGCGGCGCGCTCCTCGACGGTGGCATCCGTCTGCGGCGCGGCACCGAGACCGTGCACCACCACCTCGGCGTCTCAGCCTTCGCCTCGCACGCCGTGGTCGACGAACGTTCTGTCGTCGCCGTGGGCGATGACGTCCCCGCACCCGTCGCCTCGCTGCTCGGATGCGCGGTCCTCACCGGCGGCGGCGCCGTCCTCAACGCCGCGCGCCCCAAGCCGGGCCAGCGGGTGTGCGTGGTCGGGCTCGGAGGAGTCGGGATGGCGGCACTGCTCACCGCGCTCGCCGTGGACGGTGTCGAGGTCATCGGCGTCGACGGGGTCGACACCAAGCTCCGCCAGGCCGAGAAGCTCGGCGCAGCAGCCACCTACTCCCCCGCCGAGGCACTCGAGGGCGACATACGGGCCGACATCGTCATCGAAGCGGCCGGCAACGCCCGAGCCTTCGAGACCGCGGTCCAGATGACCGATGCTGGAGGCACGACCATCACCGTCGGCCTTCCCGCACCTGACGCGCGATCGTCGATCTCCCCCCTCGCGCTCGTCGCCGGCGGCAGGTCCATCGTGGGCAGCTACCTCGGTTCGGCGGTCCCCAGGCGCGACGTCGCGATCTTCGCCGACCTGTGGCGAGACTCGCGGCTGCCCGTGGAGGCTCTCGTCTCCGACACCATCCCGCTGGCCGACATCAACAAGGCCATGGACAGCCTCGCCGCCGGTCAGGCACTTCGCCAGATCATCGACCTCGAAGGACTGCACGCATGAGCAACGACACGTCGCACCTCACCGATGTCGAGCGCGACCTGCTGGCCAAGGTGCCCACGCAGCTCTTCCTCGACGGCACATGGGTCGAGTCGTCCTCCGGCGACAGGTTCGACGTCGAGGACCCCGCCACCGGCCTGACGCTGACCAGCGTCGCTGACGCCAGTGCGGAGGACGGCCAGGCCGCCCTGGCCGCCGCCGTGGACGCTCAGGACGCCTGGGCCGCCACGGCACCCCGCACCCGCGGCGAGCTGCTGCGCGCCACGTTCGAGGCCGTCACCGCCCGCGCCGACGACTTCGCCCTGCTGATGACCCTCGAGATGGGCAAGCCGCTCGCAGAGGCCCGCGGCGAGGTTGCCTACGGCGCCGAGTTCTTGCGCTGGTTCTCCGAGGAGGCGCCGCGGATCGCGGGCCGCTACTCGGTCGCCCCTGACGGAGTGACCCGCCTCTTGACCCACAAGCGTCCCGTCGGACCCTGCCTGCTGATCACCCCGTGGAACTTCCCGCTCGCGATGGCCACCCGCAAGATCGCACCTGCCATCGCCGCTGGCTGCACGATGGTCCTCAAGCCGGCCAACCTCACACCGCTGACCACCCTGCTCCTCACCTCCATCCTCGACGAGGTCGGCCTGCCGGCCGGAGTGCTCAACGTCGTCCCCACCACGAGCGCCCGCGCCGTCACCTCCCCGCTGCTGGCCGACCCGCGCCTGCGCAAGGTGTCCTTCACCGGCTCCACCCCCGTGGGCCGAGACCTGCTCCGCCAGAGCGCCGAGCAGGTCCTGCGCACCAGCATGGAGCTCGGTGGCAACGCCCCGTTCCTCGTCTTCGAGGATGCTGACCTCGACGCCACCGTCGACGGTGCGATGAAGGCGAAGCTGCGCAACATGGGTGAGGCGTGCACCGCCGCCAACCGGTTCATCGTCCACGAGTCGGTGGCCGACGAGTTCGCCGCCCGGCTCGCCGCAGCCATGGGTGAGCTCGTCGTCAGCCGCGGCACCGAGGACGGCTCCCAGATCGGCCCTCTCATCGACGCCAAGAGCCGCGAAGCGGTGCACCAGCTCGTGCAGGACGCCCGGTCAGCCGGCGCCACGATCATCACTGGCGGTACGCCTGCGGAGGGTCCCGGCTACTTCTACCCCCCGACCGTGATCAGCGACGTCCCGCCCACAGCTCGCATCCTGAACGAGGAGATCTTCGGGCCCGTCGCGCCCATCGTCACGTTCACCACCGAGGCCCAGGCCGTCGAGCTGGCCAACGCCAGCGAGTACGGGCTCGCCGCCTACGCCTACACCCGGGACCTGGCCCGCACCCTGCGCCTGACCGAGGCGATCGAGGCCGGCATGCTCGGCATCAACACCGGCATCATCTCCAACCCGGCAGCGCCCTTCGGCGGCGTCAAGCAGTCCGGTCTGGGACGCGAAGGCGGCGCCGAGGGCATCGAGGAGTACCTCGAGACCCGCTACGTCGGCATCGCCGACCCGACCCACTGAGCATCGCCCCCCGCCGCTCGCCGCTCGTCGTCTGAGCTCTCCGAGCAGATCGAGGTCGCCACCTTGTCTGCGTCCCGATCGCCAGCGTCTCGATCTGGTTCGCGACGTCCACAGGCTGGCGCAGCGTGTCGAAAGGAGCGGCCGAGTGCAGCCGCTTCTGACGTGTGGGGGGCCATGGATCGGGCGTCACTCTTGCGCTCGGAATCGGCGATCAGTTCGGCTACCTGAGGGGACGCCTTGAACAAGGCCCGGTGCTTGCGCTGCTCCAGGGCGTCGCGGATCTCGCAGCGCAGACCACGCGCCCGGTGCTCCGCTCCGTCCTCCGGGTCGAGAGTCCAGGAGGCCAGAAAGGCCGCTTCGTACGTAGGCCGCAGGCTCCACGGCGCCCACAGGGTCGCGCCGTGGTGCGACAGGAGCGCCACCAACGCCTCCTGGTTGTCCCGAGCCACACTCACGTAGCGAATCGCCTCGTCTCAGCCTTGGCCCGGCGACGCAGCTCGACCCACATCTCACGGTCGCCTCGGGCCACTTCGCCGGCTGGTCCTCGAAGGGGATGTAGGCCTCCAGGCGCATGCCCGAGGCAAGGACTCCGAGCGCCCACCACGTGTCTGCACCGAGCGCCATGCCGCTGATCCCTCGGACCGTGCCGTAGACGCTGCGCATCCGCCACGCCGTGTGCATGAGGGCCGCCTGGGACCAAGGCGAGCTCTGCCGGCGTGAGGTGCTGGGGACGGTGCCCGGTCACCATGGCGCACCGGAAAGCGACGCCATCAGGGGTGCGGATCGACGTCGCGCCGCCATCCCAGGGGTTCTCGTTCACCTCTTCCCTGTGCCGGTTCCAGTAGTTCAGCGGACAGGACGGCGTCCTTCTGGAAGCCTGAACCAGGCGCCGTTTGCGCATCGTGAAGCCCGGAGCCTTCCACAGCTTGGTCTCGAACGAGCGCGAGTACGGCCCGGGGCGGAGCACCGCCGGCAGCACCCATCGCGACGCCTGGATCTCCCCAGAGCCGCACTCACAGAACAGGTTGAACGCCTTGAAGTCGTCCTCGCGCACCATCGCGGCCGCCCTGTCGATCTCAGCGCTCGCGCTGTCCTCGGGCCTGGCTCTCGCCGCCCCCGCCTCCGCTGCCCCCTCGCGCGACAGCGACGGCATCCCCACCAAGTGGGAGATCAAGAACGGCACCAACCCGGACAAGAACGACGCCAAGGCCGACCCCGACCACGACGGCCTGCGCAACCGGGGCGAGTACAAGGCACACACGGACCCGAAGAAGGCCGACAGCGACATGGATGGCCTCGCGGACGGTGTGGAGGTCAAGAAGTACGACACCGACCCGAACCGCAAGGACTCTGACTCCGACGGCATCAAGGACCTCGTCGAGATCCAGTTCAAGACCGACCCGCTGGCAGCTGACTCCGACGGGGACGGCCGCAGCGACTTCGTCGAGATCTTCGTCGACAAGACCGACCCGCTCGCCAAGGACAAGCCCGTCGACCCGATCCCCCCGGTCGACCCGAAGGCTGACACCGACAACGACGGTCTGAGCGACGTCGAGGAGAAGGCCAACGGCACGAACCCGTACCGCGCCGACTCCGACGACGACGGCCTCTCCGACAGCGCCGAGGTCAAGACCCACGGCACGAACCCGCTGAAGTCCGACACCGACGGCGACTACCTCCCCGACGGCGCCGAGGTCAACGACTTCAAGATCAACCCCCTGAAGGCCGACACCGACGGTGACGGCCGCGACGACCCGCAGGAGATCTACGGCGACGGCACCGACCCGAACGTCGTCGACGAGGCTCCGGTCTACGACGACTCCTTCGACGACAACGACGGCGACGGCATCAGCAACGCCGACGAGCGCGACCTGGGCACCGACCCGAACGCCAAGGACTCCGACGACGACGGCCTGGATGACCTCCAGGAGATCCGCTGGTTCGAGACCGACCCGACGTCCGCCGACACCGACGGCGACTCGCTCGTCGACGGCAAGGAAGCCTTCTTCCACCGCTCGAACCCGCTGAAGGTCGACTCCGACGGCGACTCGCTCAACGACGGCGACGAGGTGCGCAACGGTTCCAGCCCGACCCTGCGCGACACCGACTTCGACAACCTCAACGACAACGTCGAGGCCGACCTGGGCACCGACGCGACCAACGACGACTCCGACGACGACGGCCTGCTCGACGGCGACGAGGTCCGCGACTTCGACACCGACCCGACGCTCGCCGACACCGACGACGACGGTCTGAAGGACGGCGCCGAACTGCGCGTCCACCACACCAGCCCGACGTCTGCCGACACCGACGGCGACAGCCTGAAGGACGGCGCCGAGGTCAACGTCCACGAGACCAATCCCCTCTCCAGCGACACCGATGGTGACGACCTCGCCGACGGCGCCGAGGTCAACGTCCACGAGACCGACCCGCTGAACCGCGACACCGACGGCGACGGCCTCTACGACGGCACCGAGGTCTACGGCTACTGGTGGTTCGGCGGGTACACCTCGGACCCGCTGAAGGTCGACACCGACGACGACGGCCTGGACGACCTCTACGAGTCCCAGGGCGGCACCGACCCACGCAACCCCGACACCGACAACGACGGCCTGAGCGACGGCGACGAGTCCCAGCGCGGCACCGACGCGCGCTACCACGACTCCGACCACGACGGCCTGAGCGACGGCGACGAGGTCAACGAGCACGACACCGACCCCCTCGACGGCGACTCCGACAACGACGGTATCGCCGACGGCCCCGAGGTCAACCAGTTCGGCACCGACCCGAACAAGGTCGACACCGACGGT
>NZ_JAOPWY010000021.1 GCF_025965415.1 Nocardioides sp. | reverse complement strand
GGCCACCGCCACCGGGGCGTCGTCGACACAGGTCACCGTCACCGACACCGTCGCCGACGTGCCGCCGTCGAGGGTGTAGGTGAACGTGTCGTCACCCGGCGCGCCGGGGTCGTTGCAGTAGTTCGCGTCGGGGGCGTAAGTCAGCCCGGCGCCGCTACTGGTGATCACCACGGTGCCGTCGGCCGGCTGCGTCACCGCGGAGATCAGCTTCGGCCCGCCGTCGACGTCGGTGTCGTTGGCCAGCGGCGCCAGGGCCGTGGCACCCGAGTCCTCGGCCACGGTGCGCACGTCGTCGACCGCGACCGGCGCGTCGTCGACGCAGGTCACGGTGACGGACACCGTCGCGGTCGAGCCGCCGTTCAGGGTGTAGGTGAAGGTGTCCGCGGTGCCGGTGGTGCAGGAGTTCGCGTCGGGCGTGTAGGTCACCCCGGTTCCACCATCCGTGATGACGACCGTGCCGTCGGCCGGCTGCGTCACCGACGCGACCGTCTGGGGTCCGCCGTCGACGTCGGTGTCGTTGGCCAGCGGCGCCAGTGCCGTGGCACCCGAGTCCTCGGCCACGGTGCGCACGTCGTCGACCGCGACCGGCGCGTCGTCGACGCAGGTGACCGCGACGGACACCGTCGCGCTCGAGCCGCCGTTGACGGCGTACGTGAACGTGTCCACAGCCCTGCCGGTGGTGCAGTGGTCCGCGTCCGGGACGTACGTCACTCCCGTGCCGCCACCGACGATGGCCACCGTGCCGTGGTCCGGTTGCGTGACGAAGAGGACGGACAGCTCGCCGGCGTCGATGTCGGTGTCGTTGCCGAGCACGTCGAACGTGGTGTCGCCGGAGTCCTCGACGACCGTCCTCTCGTCGTCGACCGCGACCGGCGCGTCGTCGACACAGGTGACCGTCACGGAGACGACGGCGGTGGCGCCTCCCGGCACCAGGCGGTAGGTGAAGGTGTCCGGCGTCGCGCCGGTGGTGCAGTAGCCCGCGTCCGGCTCGTAGGTCAGGCCGCTCCCGGCGCCGGTGATGACGGCGGTCCCGTGGTCGGGCTGGGTGACACTGCCGATCACCAGTGCGTCGTCCTCCGCGTCGCTGTCGTTGGCCAGGACGGGGAGCGCGGTGGCCGGGGCGTCCTCGGTCACGGTCGCGGAGTCGTCCGAGGCCCGCGGATCGTCCGGGACGCACGTGACGTCGACGGCCACGCGCCCCACGTCCGTGCCCCCGCGACCGTCGGAGACGGTGTAGTCGAAGCGGCCGGCGGCGACACCGCAGCGGTCGGCAGTGGGCGTGAAGCGGATCGTGGCGCCCACGATCATCGCGGTGCCGCCCGACGGCGCAGCGACGTCCGTGATGGTGAGGGTGTCGGAGTCGACGTCGTTGGCCACGGGGCTGCCGGCTCCGCTCACCGGCAGCTCGAGCAGGGTGTCCTCGACGGTGGCGAAGGTGTCGTCGACAGCGACGGGGTCGACGTTCTCGGCGGCGTCGAGGACCGAGACGTTCACGACCTCGTCGTACGGCGCGCCGCTGCGGTCCGTGACGCGGATGCGAAGGGTGAGCGCGGCGCTGCGCTCGAAGTCGATGGCCGCGGCGGTCCGCAGGCGGCGGCCGTCGATCGAGAAGGACGCGTTGTCCGTGTCGCCGGCACCGGCGACGACCGCGAACGTGTGCGAGTCACGCGTGTCGGGGTCCGTGGCGGACAGCAGTCCGACCTGGGTGCCGATCGGGACGTTCTCGGCCACGGTGGACGGGGACAGCGTCAGGTCGGTGGGGGCCGTGTTGCGGTCCGGGAGCTCACAGGTGCGCGACACGAAGTCGCCCGCGTCGGCGTAGGCGCTGTCCGCCCTGCCCTCGGCACAGCGCAGGTCGTCGCGGAAGCGAGCCGCGTCCCGGGCGTGCAGCCGGTCGTTGCCGCGGCCGCCGCGGAGCGCGTCGTCACCGGCACCGGAGCGCAGCCGGTCGTCGGCCCGCCCGCCCTGCAGGTAGTCGTCGCCGCTGCCGCCGTACAACCGGTCCTGGCCGCCCCCGCCGCGCAGGACGTCGTCGCCGCCGCCACCGCGCAGGACGTCGTCGCCGCCACCACCGCAGAGCACGTCGTCACCGGAGCCGCCCACCAGGACGTCGTCGCCGGAGGTGCCGGCGATCGTGCAGGGCAGCTCGGCTGCCGCACGGTCGACGGAGGTGCCGGGCTCGGCGCTCGATGCGACCGCAGGGAGCAAGGCCCCCAGCAGAGCCAGGACCACGGCCGCCGGCCATGCAGACAGGTGGGACCGTGTCGTTGTGCTCGTTGCCACGCCTGGTGCTTTCTGTTTGCCACGCTCCCGTCCCCCGGCGAGAGGGCCCGACCGAGTCGGGGCCGCGCTCACACTGGCACGGCGCGGACCGGCCCGTGGGCCAAATGGCGCAATTGGGTCGCGGGCGCGCGGGCCGGTCGCCGGAGTCGTCTCCGACACGCCCACACAAGATGTGGTCCCCCACTTCTGCGCGAGCCCTACATATAGG
The DNA here is from genome assembly GCF_025965415.1 of Nocardioides sp. GTDB lineage: Bacteria > Actinomycetota > Actinomycetes > Propionibacteriales > Nocardioidaceae > Nocardioides. Next base: position 12,020 of record NZ_JAOPWY010000021.1, on the reverse strand, counting down.
GGTGCACGCAGCTGGTTCGGCGCGCCAACCCAGGCGGTCGAGGCAAGAGGGAACCCGGTGTGAGTCCGGGACTGCCCCGCAGCGGTGAGTGGGAACGACAGCCGTCACACAGCACTGGGTCGCAAGACCTGGGAAGCGACGGCCAGTAGGGTCGAACGGATCAGTCCGTGTCGCCGAGGACCTCCTCGCCGGCGGTGTGGCGGGCCTTCGACGGCCGACTGCGCTCCTACCTGGAGTACGTCGCCGGCCGCCGGATGGAGCGCCCCGGCCTCGACCCGATCTACGGATCGAAGAACCCGCTGGCGTTCATGGAGCTCCAGGACGTGCAGGAGCTGTCCAACTTCTTCGAGCGCAAGGTCTCCGCCTACCAGGTCGGCGTGACCGGGGCCGTGGGGTTCGACAAGGACTTCTGATCCGCTGACCCACCGGCGGCGGTCCGGCGCCACAAGCGCCGGACCGTCGGGCCGGGGTCAGAGCGCTCCGGCGACCGTCCGGGGCGAGGGGTTCGTGTGCGGCACGCCGCCCATGACGACGGTCGGCACCACCTCGTCGCCGCCGTTGACGCTGCGGACGTACGCCGACGCCTCCGGGTCGGCCCACACGTCGACCCACACCACGTCGCGGACCTTCTTGCCCAGCACCAGCCGGAGCCGCTGGCAGAACGGGCAGCCCTTGCGCCAGTAGACGACGACGCGACCCGCCTCCGCCGCCCGGGCGCCCTCGGCGGCGGACACGGAGGGCGGCTTGCGGGTGAACATGCGACCAGTATGTCCGTTGCCGGGGCACCGTGGCCTTGGTTGGATCGCCGCATGGCCTCCCGACTGACCGAGATCTCCCTGGACTGTCACGATCCCGACCGGCTCGCCGACTTCTGGTCCGCCGCCCTGGAGTGGGTGGTGCTCGACCGGGAGCCCGGCCTGGTGGAGATCGGCCCGGCGAGGGCCGACGACGGCGCGCTCCTGGCCGCCGTACGAACCGGGCCGGTGGCGCCGACGATGTTCTTCGCCGCGGTGCCCGAGGACAAGGTGGTGAAGAACCGGATGCACCTCGACCTCTCGCCCATCGACCGCTCCCGTGACGAGGAGGTCGACCGGTTGCTGGCGCTCGGCGCGTCCCGTGCCGACGTCGGGCAGACCGGCGAGGAGTCGTGGACCGTCCTCGCCGATCCCGAGGGCAACGAGTTCTGCGTGCTGCGCAGCCTCGCGCCGGGCCACTTCTCGCTGTGACCGGCCTCGACGTACGTCTCCCGATCGGGACCGAGCGGCTGCTCCTGCGCCCGCACCGGCCCGACGACTTCGACGACCTCGCGCGCTTCCACGGCGACCCCGAGGTCGTGCGCCACGTCCCCTGGCCGGTGCGCGACCGCGCCGCCACCGAGGAGGCGCTGACGGTCAAGCTCGGCCAGACCGAGCTGCTCGAGCACGGGCAGTGGCTGGTGCTCGCCGTCGAGCTCCGGGCCACCGCCACCGTCATCGGTGAGGTGCTCCTGAAGTGGGCCGGCGACCGGCAGGGCGAGCTCGGCTTCGCGTTCGCCCGCGACCACCACGGGCAGGGGTACGCCGCGGAGGCCTCCGCCGCGCTGCTGCGCCTGGGCTTCGACGACCTCGGCTTCCACCGGATCACGGCCGTCGTCATCGACGGCAACAGCGCCTCCGCCCGCCTCCTCGAGCGGCTCGGTTTCCGGCAGGAGGCCCGGCACGTCGACGCCGTGCACTTCAAGGGTGCGTGGACGACCCAGCTGGTGTTCGCGCTGCTCGCGGCGGAGTGGCGCGGAACAACCCTCCCTGGCCCGCCGTTGGGACGACCATGACCACGCTGGGAGCCGTCGGAGCCGGACACATCGGGAGCACCGTCGCCCGCCTCGCGGTGGATGCGGGGGTCGACGTCGTCATCGCCAACAGCCGCGGTCCCGAGAGCCTGGCCGACCTCGGTCCCCGCGCCCGCGCGGCGACCGCCGAGGAGGCGGCCGGATCGCCGAGCTCGCGGCCCGCACGCTCCCGGGCGCGCGCGTGGTGAAGGTCTTCAACAACGTCTTCTTCGAGCACCTCGGCGCCCTCGCCCGCCCGCAGGCACCGGCCGGCAGCGAGGAGCGCAGCGTGCTCGCCGTCGCCGGCGACGACGCGGCCGCCAAGGATGCCGCGGCGGCCCTGCTCGACACGATCGGCTACGACGTCGTCGACGCCGGCCCGCTCGCCGAGGGCTGGCGCTTCCAGCCCGGCACCCCGGCCTACGGCGTCCCCTACGACGGCAGCCCGGACGGCACCTGGAGCGGCGACACTGCCAAGCGGGTCTCCGCCGAGGAGATGCGGACCGCGCTCGCCGCCGCCACGCGCCCGACCGACTGACGCGTCAGGCCTCGACCGCAGCCGTGCCGTCCGCGTCGGTGGACATGAACTCGCGGAGCACGCGCGCGAAGCGGTCCGGGTCGTCGAGGTGCGGGAAGTGGCCGGCACCCTCGAAGAGCTCGACGCGGCAACCGGGCACCGCCCGCTGCGCGCTGATCGCGTGCCAGGCGGGGATCATCCGGTCCTTCGAGCCCCACACGATCAGGGTCGGCGGCGGGGTCACCGCCCCGAGGTGGTCGTGGGCGCTGATGCTCTGGCCGCCGAAGTCGATGACGGCGCGCGTGGTGGCGAGGAACGCGCGGCGGCTCTGCTGGTCGCCGAGCGAGGTGAAGCCGCGCCAGATCGCGCCGAGGTCGGCGCCCGGCTTCCAGCCGACCTTCTGGGCACCGCGGCCCAGCGCCTCCACCTTGTCGAGCACGGGCGCGGACGCGATCACGCTGAGCACCTGCTCGGCGCCCGGGAGTGTGGCCGAGCGCAGGACGAGGTTGACCTCGCGGCCGAGGCCGCCGCTGGACACCAGGACGAGGCGGTCCACCCGGTCGGGGAACAGGTAGTAGAACTGCATCGCGATCCCGCCGCCGAGGGAGTGCCCGACCAGGGTCACTCGCTCGATGCCGAGGTGGTCGAGCAGGTCGCGCAGCGTGGCGGCGTGCGAGCTGAGCGAGTAGTCACCCGTCGGCTTCGCCGACTCACCGTGGCCGAACAGGTCGGGTACGACGACGCGGTGGTCGTCGTCGACCCGGTCGACGAGCTCGGCCCACTGCCCCTGGGACCCGAGGATCCCGTGGATGAACAGCACGACGGGGCCGGAGCCGCTGTCGACGTACGAGAGCTCGTGGCCGTGGAGCACGACCTTGTCCGGGGCCAGGCGGGCCATGGCTGTCATCCTCGTGGTGGTCGGTGGAGCTGGTTACCCCACGGTAGCCCCGACCGGGCCGCCTCCGGCGGTGCTGGGTCGAAGATCACTCGCGGGATGCGCGCGGGTGGTGCCGGGAGGGGGGCACTGGATCGCCTCGCCGAGACGTCCGGCGTGAGCCGCCGCATGCTCGTCAACGTCGAGCAGGGCACGGCGAACCCGAGCGTCACGACCTTGCTGCGCCTCAGCGATGCCCTCGGCATCGGCCTGCCTGCCCTGGTCGACGTACCCCAGATCAAGCCGGTGGTGGTCCGCAGTGGCGACGCGCCTGCACTGTGGACCGGGGAGCACGGCGGCCGCGGCGTGCTGCTCGCCGGAACCGCACCCCCGGACGTGCTCGAGCTGTGGGACTGGACACTGGCGGCGGGCGACCGCCACGACAGCGAGGCCCACGTGCGCGGCACGAAGGAGATCATCCAGGTCCGGGAGGGGACGCTCACCATCGAGGTCGACGGCCAGGTCGAGCTGCTGGGGGTCGACGACACCATCTCGTTCGCCGGCGACATCGCCCACTCCTACGCCAACTCCGGCACGACGCCGGCGCGTTTCGTGCTGACCGTCTTCGAGCCCGGAGTCGGCACCTCGAACACCTCGGAGCCGAGCCATGACTGATGCACCCCGCCCCGTCGCCCTTCGCTCCGGCTCGCTCGCCGACTTCCTGGCCGGGGCCGAGGTGGATCCTGCCGTTGCTGCCCTTCGTCCGGACTACCGCGTCCTGCTCCTCGCTGTCGACGGGATGGAGCCGGGTGCCAGCGACGAGCACAGCGGACGCATGCTGGCGCGCGCCGAAGCGGTCGCCCGCGACCTCCTTGCCGACACTCCGGTGGAGGACGTGGCGCACGTGGCGGCATGGCGCGAGGCGTACCGCTCCTTCGGCGCCAAGCCGCAGCGCACCCGCAACAGCCTGGAGGCACTCGTGCGGCGAGCCGCGACCGGCCTGCCGAGGGTCAACCGCCTCACCGACGTCTACAACGCCGTCAGCGTCATCCACCAGGTGCCGCTCGGAGGCGAGGATCTTCCGGCCTACGCCGGTCCGCCGCGGCTGGTCCGTGCGAGCGGCTCGGAGGTCTTCGACACGGTCGCGGGTGGTGTCGACGTCGACGAGCATCCCGAGCCCGGGGAGGTCGTGTGGCACGACGCGGTCGGTGTGACCTGCCGGCGCTGGAACTGGCGCCAGTGCCGCCGCACGCAGCTGACCCCGCACACCACGTCGACGGTCTTCATCCTCGACGCGCTGGCGCCCCTGTCCGACGAGGCGCTGGTGGCTGCGGGCGACGAGCTCGCCGGCCACCTTGCACGCCTCGGGCCTGATGTCGGGGTCGCCACCCGCCTCATCGCCGGCAGCACGGGCGGGCAGGACCACTCGTGATCTGCTGCCAGTTCATCTCCAAGCCCGGCACCTACGACGACCACTTCCACCGCCTCGACGGCGAGATCGACGACTACGCCCGCAGCCTGCCGGGCTTCGACCGCGTCGAGAAGTGGCTCTCCCCCGCCGGGGACGTCGTCAACGCCATCTACTACTTCGCCGACCGCACGTCCGTCGCCCAGCTCGGGCGGTTCCCGCAGCACCGCGACGCCAAGGGACAGGTGGCCCGCTGGTACGACGGCTACCGCATCGTCGTCTCCGACGTCCGCGCCACCTACGGCGACGGCCGCCTTCCCGCCCCACCTGGCGCCCACCAGCCCACCGACAGGGGGGCCGCGTCGAACGTCGGCCAGCCAGAGCGGGAGACGTCATGACCCGGACCACCCCCGACCACCCCATCGTGATGGCCAACTCCTACCGCCTGCCCGAGGACCCCAGCGACATCGACGACCCCGCCTACGAGGGGCTCGTCTACACGCGTGAGCACGGCGCCAACCAGCGCGCCTCGAGGAGAAGCTCGCCAGGCTCGACCACGGCGAGGCGGCCGCCGTGTTCGGCACGGGCATGGCCGCACTGCACGCTTCGTTCTTCACCCTCCTCGACCCGGGCGACCACGTCATCGTGTCCAACGTCGTCTACATGCGCGTGGCGGAGCTCTTCGCCGACGTGTTCCCTCGAAAGCTCGGCATCGAGGTCGACTTCGTCGACATCACCGACCTCGACGCCGTCCGTGCCGCCGTACGACCCCACACCAGGCTCGTGCACACCGAGGTCATCGCGAACCCCGACCTGCGCGTCGCCGACGTCCCCGCGCTCGCGCGGATCGCCCACGACGCCGACGCGCTGCTGACCGTCGACTCCACCTTCACCCCGCCCCCGATGATGCGGCCGCTCGACCACGGCGCCGACCTGGTCATCCACTCACTCACGAAGTACTACAACGGCCACGGCGACGCGATGGGCGGTGTCGTCATCGGCACCCGGGACCTCGTCGAGCAGACCCGCACGGGAGCCCTGTGGCACGCCGGCGGCGCCATCTCCCCGTTCAACGCCTGGCTCATCATGCGCGGCTCCACCACGCTCCCGCTACGTCTGCAGCGGCAGTGCGACAACGCCCAGGCGGCCGCTGAGTTCCTCGTCGCGGACCCGCGTGTCGTGCACGTCTCCTACCCCGGGCTCCCCCACCACGACCAGCACGACGCAGCCGCTGCCCAGCTGCTCGGCGGTTTCGGTGGTGTCGTCTCCTTCGCGATCGGCGGCACCCACGCCGACCGCCTGACGTTCGTCAACGACCTGCGCGTCATCACCTCCGCGGTCAGCCTCGGACACGACAAGACCCTCGTCGCCTACGAGGAGTACCCCGGAGGACCCGCCGCCGCGTTCGCGCAGCCGTTCCGCGAGCACGGCCTCGTCCGCCTCGCCATCGGCCTCGAGGCAGCCGGCGACCTCATCGCCGACCTCGACGCCGCCCTCACCACCGCGTACGGGCCACGCTGACCCCATGCGCTCCCACACCGCCTTCGCCCTCGTGGACGCGTTCACGACCGAGCGCCCGTTCTCGGGCAGAAGTGAGAAGACGACACGCGATGGCGCCTCCAGGCGGCGGATTGCGCGTGGACCGCACGGGGCCCCCGACACACCGGGACATCGCCTTCATCGAGGGTGGTGATCGCGACCGCTCTGCAGGAGGTGCCCGGTGAGGCGGGGCTCGCCTCCGGGAAACAGGGGGCATAGGAGACGAGCCCCTACGCACGACCCACCAGGGGGGACTGGGGATCCGCGTACCACCACTCTAGGAGCCTGCGGCCGGCGCGTCGTCAGCGATCCGGTCTGTATTCACGACACCCGCCTCCGACGGCCAGAACCGGTGCGGTGAACCCATGGACGCCGAGACGCGGCAGGCGTAGCGTTCTTGGCGCAAGCGATGTCCGCGGGTCGGTTTGGGGGCAGGCCGAGCGGGGGCTGACAGCGCTGGAGCCGCCCGCCTCTCCGAAGCGGAGAGGCGGGCGGCTCGTTCGGGCGCCACCTGCGGCAGCGCTCCCATCGTCGCCACCTCGACCCACCCGAGCCCACGCTCGCCTCCGCGCCCCGGGATCGGCGGACTAGGGTCGGGAGATGGCCCGCCACTGGATCGCAACCCGGCCCGGCGGACCCGACGTGTTCGCCTTCGAGGAGTACGACGTCCCCGCACCGCAGCAGGGGGAGGTCACCATCGCGGTCCGCGCCGCAGGGATGAATCCCGCTGACGCCAAGCACGTGGCCAGCGGTGCCGGCGACTTCCCACGGGCGATCGGCTATGAGGTCGCCGGCGTGGTGACCGCCGTCGGGCCCGGCACCGAGATCGGCTCAGGTCCGGTGGCAGTGGGTGACGAGGTCCTCGCATTCCGCATCGGTGGTGGTTGGGCCACCGACGTCACCGTCGCAGCGGACGACGTCTTCGCCAAGCCGGTTTCGCTCTCATTCGGGCAGGCGGCCAACCTGTTGCTCGCGGGCACGACGGCGGCCGAGATGTTGCACGTCACCGGCGTCGCCGAGGGCGAGACGATCCTGGTGCACGGCGCGTCCGGTGCCGTCGGCGTCAGCGTCCTGCAGCAGGCTGCCCGGATCGGGGCGCACGTGGTCGGCACCGCGGGACCGTCGAGCCACGAGGTGGTGACCCGGTTCGGCGGCACGCCGGTCGCCTACGGCGACGGGCTGGAGCACCGGGTGCGCGAGGCCGCGCCCGAGGGCGTGGCAGCAGCGCTGGACTGTGTCGGCACCGACGAGGCGGTCGACGTGTCCCTGGCGCTGGTCGCCGACCGCGAGCGCATCGTCACCATCGCCGCGGCCGATCGCGCGCGACAGGCGGGTTTCGCCGCCATCGCCGGCGCCCTGCCCGCCAGCAAGGCCTACCGGGCATCGGTGCGCGCCGACCTCGTGCGCCTGGCTGGCTCTGGAGATCTCGTCGTCCCTGTCGCACGCGCCTTCCCGCTCACCGACGCGCTGGAGGCCGTCGAGCTCCTCATGGGCCAGCACCCCGGGGGCAAGCTCGTCCTCGAACCCTGACCTCGACCGGCGCAGTGTCGGACGGAGGGACTCAGGTCGCGCTGCCGGGCTCGCGGGCCAGCGCCAGCCTCTCGTCGACCAGCTCACGGGTCGCCCCGAGCGCCTCGGAGACCTCCCACGCCACGGCCGCGGCGCGGGCGCCGAGCTCGTCGGCGCGGGCGTCGTCCATCCGGACGGATGGGACGGAGAGGCCGAGCGCGCCGACCGCCATCCCCGTGTGGTCGAAGACGGGGGCTGCCACCGCCCTGATCCCCGGCGTCCGCTCGGCGTCGGAGCCGGCCCAACCACACCGACGCGCGGTCTCCAGCTCGGCCGCGAGCGCCGCCGGATCGGTGACCGTCCGCTCGGTGACCGGCTCGATGCCGCGCGCCAGCGCGGCCTGCTGACGCGCAACCGGACGTCCACTCACGGTTCGTGTCCTCGACCTGACCCGGTTCCTCTCGGGCCCCACTGCACGATCGGCCTGCTGGTCAACCCGGTCGTGGACGCCTGAGCCACCTCTGGCCCTCCGCCGGGGACCGCGTACGGAAGCAGCGGCGCACCTGTTCGTCGAAGTCGTTGCTTCTGGTGAGGGCACAGCGAGAGCAGAAACGGGCATCAATGCCCTCCGACCTGCGGCTTCACACCCTTGAAGCGGAACAATTCCGGGGATTTCAGTCGTTCGTCGTCGACTGCCGAAATGCCCTCTGACCTGGGAAGACACTGCATCTGGCCCTTCGGGCGTTCACCGTCATTTGGCATCGATGTCGACACTAGTGAGGGCAGATTGAGGGCAAAGAGGACCCGCGGGTGGGGGCATGCGGCCAAGGTCATGAGCAGCAGCGCCGCTTCTCCTTGTGATGGCGTTATCCGTCCAGGAGCTGGCAAATGCACTCGCCGCGGAGACCAGCGTACGCAGTAGCGGCCGCCCAACGGACGTGGACAGCCGGGGCCCGGACCTACTCGCGGACACGCACGGCATCCATGCCCAGGAACAAGACGACACTGGCTAGGAATCAGATTCCAGCGGATTTGGCGTCACTGGACGTAACCAGCTAAAAGGCCCTCTGGCCTGCGCTTATGGCGTCCCCCACCGCTGACAGTGGTGGACAGAACCAGACCCAATTACACTCCTCATAGGGCACGTAGAGGGCACGACGAGCGGAGCTGGGTTGGCAGCAGGATGGGCCAGCAAAGGCAACAACAAGGCCCGCTTCGGACACGTTCGACGCCTCCCGTCCGGCCGCTACCAAGCCCGCTACTTCGGTCCCGACGGTGTCAGGCACCAGGCTCACACCACCTTCAGCACCATCGGACGCCGAGACCAGGTTGGCTACGATCCGAGCTGACATCGTCCGCGCTGTTGGGCGGCGAACACGTCCAACAGCGCCCGACGAGCCCTGACGTTCGGCACCTACGCCGAGCAGTGGCTGGCCGCGCGCACACTGGAAGCACGCACCCGCGCCCACTACCGCTCGCTACTGGACAAGCAGCTCCTCCCCCAGTTCGCCACGCTCCCCTTGCGTCACCTCACCCCCGACCTGGTGTGCCAGTGGTATGCCACGACCGCAGTTGACGGACCCACCCTGCGCAGCCACGTGTACGGACTGCTCGGCACGATCCTCGGGCAAGCCGTCCGCGACGAGCTGCTTCGCTCCAATCCCTGTCACATCCGCGGGGCGGGAAACACGAAACGCGCGAAGAAGATTGAGCCTGCGTCCCTCGCCGAGTTGGAGGGCTCACGGCTGCGATGCCCGAGCGCTATCGCGCGATGGTGCTCCTCGCCCGTGGTGCGGCATGCGGTTCGGTGAACTCACCGAACTCCGGCGCGGCGACGTCGACCTGAGGGTGTGGGCGTGATCCGCGTGCGTCGTGCGGTTGTGCGGGCTGACGGGGAGGTCATTGTCAAGAAGCCCAAGAGCGATGCCGGCGTGCGCGACATTGCTATCCCGCCCCACCTCCTCCCTGTCCTGGCGGACCATACCGCCACGCACGCGGCGCCTAGCAAGAACGGCCTGCTCTTGCCAGCACTGGGCGGTGGGCACATGGCGCCGTCCACGCTGTCGCGCGTCTTCTACCGAGCCCGCGAGGCTGCCGGTCGCCCGGATCTGCGGTTCCACGACCTGCGGCATACCGGGGCCGTCCTGGCCGCGCAGACCTGAGCGACGCTGGCGGAGCTCATGGGTCGTCTTGGGCACCCAACGCCAGGAGCAGCACTTCGGTACCAGCACGCCGCTGCCGACCGAGATAAGGAGATCGCACGGAGGCTCTCAGCCATGGTCGACACGCCCGACAGGATTTGAACCCGCAATCCCTTGGCCTGCGGCCTGTGCGCGAACCTGGGGCCAGAATCTGTGGACCGCTCTTGCCGACTGCGCGCTGACCTGCGCAAACTTGTAGTATTCACGGTCGAGATGAGCCAGCGGTCTTGACCCGGTCCGCGCAAATTCGACCGTTTGTGTTGTGGCTTTCGGTACATAAACGTGGCACGACTCGACTCGAGTTCTGCCGTCTGCCAGTGGGTGAGTTCGGCGTGGATGCGGCGATAGCAGTAGGTGCCCCGCGCGGCGACGTGATTTCGCGGATCGGCCGGTCAGCCAATCTCGGCGTCGTTGTGTGGCTGAAGTGGGCCGGTTCTTGTAGCGATGTAGCCGGGGCTGGAGACGTCCAGCACTCGGCAGCACTTCTTGACCGGGATGCCGGCGTCGACGAGTCGGTCGATCACCGGGTGAATCCCTTTGGGTGCGGCTTCTCCTCCCTCAGGAACCCCGAGGCTGGGCGGACGATCGCCAGTGCGGTCTCGAGCTCCCGGATTCCACTTTCGCGCCGCCTGGAGCTCAGCGGACTCGGCGGTGGTGACCCCAGCGAGCTCGCCGCGGTTGATGTGGTCTTGGCGGACCAGGTGTGAAGGCATCCGGCGCTGATGCCGGCTCGTGGGGCGACTTTATTGATCTGCTTGCCAGCACGGTCGAGCGCAACGACTCGCTGCCGGAACTCGGGCGGTAGAGACGAGGCACGGTGTTCAGCCTTCCAAACAAGGCACTCAACTCACCCGTTCCTACAACAGACCCTCTCGAGCGGTGTCGACAGCGTTGCGCTTAGGTGTCGAGGTCCTTCTCCACCAATTCGGCGATCAAGTCCATCGCGGCTTGGTCCTCGCTGGACACCACGACGATGTCACCCTGCCGGGCGCTGAGCGTCATAATCATCAGCGCCGAGCCCGCGTCAACCTCCCCCCGTTCGGACAGAGACAGGTATACCGGTGAGCCAAAGTTTGCGGTTGCCTCAGCGATCAGCGCTGCCGGGCGAGCATGCAGCCCTACGGCGGATCCCACGACGACAAACCTGCGATGCATGATTCTCCTTCGAGGCGATATTGGGTGCGCCTGAGCGCCTTAACGTGTGCGGATGAATCTCGTGTGGCGGAGCGGATCACCGATGGGCGGACCGGCGTGTTGCTTGATAGTCGTGGCACCTGCTGCCGCATAGCCCCGTACCTTCGCGCCCTATTCTGTTCGGATCTCCCTCGCGGATAGAACACCCTCGCGACGGGCCCGGTCGACGATGTGGGTCGCGGTCCGCTTGGCCAGCGCACAGATCGTGGCGGTCGGATTCACTCCGGTCGAGGTGGTGAAGACACTGCCGTCGATGACATAGAGATTGTCCACGTCATGGGTCTGGCACCACTTGTTCACCACCGAGGTGGTCGGGTCATCACCCATCGTCGCCGTACCCAGGTTGTGACCCGGGGAGACAGCGCGGCTGATCACCCACGTCTTGGTGGCGCCGGCGGCCTCGTGTGCCTCGATGGTGCGCTGAAGATGCCAATCGAGCATCTTGTAGGTGTTCTGGTGGGTGACGTATTTGATCTTGACCGCGGGGAGCCCGTCGGAGTCCTTCCACTCGGGGTGGAGGGAGACCTGGTTGCTCTCCTCGGGAAGGTCGTCGACGATGCACAGCCACTGGATCATGTGTCCGATGGACTCCTTCATCTTGCGGGTGAAGTTCTCGCCCCAGAACGGCTCGTCACGCACCCCCTCACCCGTGGTCCACCGAGATACGGTGCGCAGAGGTCCGGTGGTGGGCTGCATGAGCCACTTGCATCCGCGCACGAACCCGCGACTCGTGTCGGTCTCGTAGAACTCCATAGACTCGATCTGCTCGCCGGCCGGGCCCAACGTGTCGTCGAGCTCGTCGCCGTACAGTCCGACGGTGGCGCCGTAGGGGTGGATCATCAGTCGCTTGCCGACCAGCCCTGACGAGTTCGCCAGACCGTCGGGGAAACGCTCGGACTTCGACATCAACAACACCCGCGGAGTCCCGATCCCGTTGGCCGCGAGGATCACCCGCTTCGCGCCCTGGAAGT
>NZ_JAOPWY010000147.1 GCF_025965415.1 Nocardioides sp. | reverse complement strand
AGGTTCTCGCCGTCGTCCTGGCCGGCGGTGAGGGCAAGCGCCTGATGCCGCTGACGGCCGACCGCGCCAAACCGGCCGTCCCGTTCGGCGGGATCTACCGGCTCATCGACTTCGCGCTGTCCAACGTCGTGAACTCCGGCTACCTCAAGGTCGTCGTGCTGACGCAGTACAAGTCGCACAGCCTCGACCGCCACGTCACCACGACTTGGCGGATGTCCAACCTGCTGGGCAACTACGTGACCCCGGTGCCGGCGCAGCTGCGCGTCGGCAAGCGGTGGTCCCTCGGCAGTGCCGACGCGATCTACCAGTCGCTCAACCTGCTGACCGACGAGCAGCCCGACATCGTCGTCGTGGTCGGTGCCGACCACGTCTACCGGATGGACTTCTCCCAGATGGTCGCCGACCACGTCGCCTCGGGCGCCGGGTGCACCGTCGCCGCGATCCGCCAGCCGATCAGCCTCGCCGACCAGTTCGGCGTGATCGACGTGGACCCCGCGGACCCGCAGAAGATCCGGGCCTTCCTCGAGAAGCCGACGGACCCGGTCGGGCTCCCCGACTCGCCCGACGAGGTGCTCGCGAGCATGGGCAACTACGTCTTCACCGCCGCCGCGCTGGTCGACGCCGTCACGCGCGACGCCGAGCGCGAGCAGTCCAAGCACGACATGGGCGGCGACATCGTCCCCTGGTTCGTCGACAAGGCGGAGTCGGCGGTCTACGACTACAAGGACAACGAGGTCCCGGGGGCGACCGACCGCGATCGCGGCTACTGGCGCGACGTCGGCACGATGCGCTCCTACTACGACGCCCACAAGGACCTCGTCTCGCCGCTGCCGGTCTTCAACCTCTACAACAACGCGTGGCCGATCTACACCAGCTACGGCCCGCACCCGCCGGCGAAGCTCGTCGAGGGTGCCAGCGGGGCGGGGGTCTCGACCTTCAACTCGATCCTCTCGCCCGGCGTCGTGGTCACCGGCGGCACGGTCAACCGATCGGTCCTCTCGCCCGCGGTGTGGGTCAAGGACGGTGCCGAGGTGTCCGACTCCGTGCTGATGGACGGCGTGCAGGTCGGTGAGGGGGCGATCGTGCGCAACGCGATCCTCGACAAGGGCGTCATCGTGCCCCCGGGTGCCCGGATCGGGGTCGACCACGAGGAGGACCTGGCCCGCGGCTTCGTCGTCGACGAGGGCCTGACCGTCCTGGCCAAGCAGCAGAAGGTCGAGAGCTAGGCGCCCAGCCCGTCGCGCTGTCCCACCAGGAAGGCGCGCTCGACGTCGTTGCGGCACGCCGCGATCGCCTGGTCGTACGCCGCCCGCGCGGCGTCCACGTCTCCGGCCCGCGACAGCAGCTCGGCGCGGACCGCGGCGGGGCGGTGGCTGTCCGGGATCTCCAGCCCCTCGAGCGCCGCGAGGCCGGCGGCGGCCCCGCGGTCCTCCGCGACGGCCACCGCGCGGGCGAGCCGGGCCGACGGGGACGGAGCGACCCGCAGGAGTAGGTCGTACAGCCCGACGATGCGGTCCCAGCGCGTGTCCGCGGCCGTGGGCGCGGTGGCGTGCTCGGCCGCGATCCGTGCCTGGAGGACGTACGACGCCGCCAGCGGGGTCACCGGGCCGGCCAGGCAGGGCGCGGCCAGGAGTCGGGTGGCCTCGGCGACCTCGTCGTGGCGCCAGCGGGTGCGGTCCTGGTCGGACAGGAGGACCAGGTGCCCGTCGCGCACGCGCGCATCACGCCGCGAGTGCTGGAGGAGCATCAACGCCAGCAACGCCACGAGGGCGGGCTCCTCGGGACGGAGGCCGAGCACGACGCGCACCAGCCGGATCGCCTCGCCGGACGACTCGGCGCGCAGCAGGTCGGGGCCGGCGCCGGGGGAGTAGCCCGCGGTGAAGGCCAGGTAGGCGGTCTGCGCAACGATGTCGAGCCGGTCCGGGAGCACCGACGCGTCCGGCACCGAGAACGGGATGCCCGCACCCACGATCCGCTTCTTGGCGCGGGTGATCCGGGCGGCCATGGTCGGCTCCGGGACGAGGAACAACCGGGCGATGTCGGCGGTCGGCACGCCGAGCACGAGGCGCAGGCTCAGGGCGCTGGCCGCCTCGGGTGCGAGTGCCGGGTGGGCGCACATCAGCACCAGCCGGAGGACGTCGTCCTCGACGAGGCTGCCGCTGTCGGCCATGGTGCGTGCGCCCTCCTGGTGGCGTTCGACGTCGGTGCGGACCAACGGCAGCTTGCGGCGTGCCACCTCCTCGGAGCGCAGCCGGTCGAGCACTCGCCGCCGGGCAGCCGTCATCAGCCACGCCGCGGGCTTGTCGGGCACGCCGTCGACGGGCCAGGTGCGGCTGGCCGACTCGACGGCGTCGCCGAGGGCGTCCTCGACCAGGTCGAGCCGGCGGAACTGCGCGAGGAGCAGGGCCACGAGACGGCCCCACTCCTCGCGCACGACCCGCTCGAGGTCGTCCGCGTCCGACCGGCTCAGAGCGCCACCTCGATGGTCGGGTGGATCTGGATGTCGTACGGCGGCAGCACCCGCAGGAGATCGACGACGACATCGAGGTCGGGCGCCTCGAGCAGGTAGAAGCCGCCCATGCCCTCGATGACCTCGGCGTAGGGCCCGTCGGTCAGCTGGACCTCCCCGCCGGTCGTGCGCATCACCGTCGCGTCGCCGGAGTCGCTCAGGGCCTCGCCGGCGAGCAGCTCGACGCCCTCACGCGCCCGGCAGGCGGCGTCGAACTCGCCGAACTTCGCCATGGCAGCCATCTGCTCGTCCTCGGTCTGGTCGGGCCACGGCTTCTCTGCGCCGTCGCCGATCAGCAGCACCAGGTACTTCATGACGGCCTCGTGTCGGGCACGACGGTCGGCACGACCTGGACCGCGTCACCGAGCGCCGCGATGATCTTGCAGCACTCGAGGAGGTCGTCGAGGTCCTCGGTCTCGATGTGGAAGTAGCCGCCCACCTGCTCCGCGGTCTCGGCGAAGGGGCCGTCGGTCACGGCCGCGCCCCCGGGCTGCACGGTGCGGATCGTGGTGCTGGCCTGGAGCTCGGCGCCGCCGACGATGCGGTGGCCCCGCTCGCCGAGCTGCTGCGCGAAGCGCCCGTACTCGGCATAGCCGTCCTTGCGCTCCTGCTCGCTCATGGTGGTCCACCAGCGGTCGCCGTCCCCGACGATCAGTACGACGTACTCGGTCATCGCTGTCTCCTTCACTCCGCCATGCGGCGGAACTCGATGTGCTCACCCCGCGCCGCGAAGCGCTGGCAGGCGGCCCGCAGGTCGGCCTCGTCGTCGCTGTCGACGAGGTAGAAGCCGACGACCTGCTCGGCCGTCTCGGAGAACGGACCCTCCGTCACGAGCGCCTCGCCGCCGTCGCCCGGGCGCATCGACGTGGCCCGGTCGGACGGCTCGAGCGGGCCGGCGGTCACCAGGGTGTGGCCACCCGCCCTCAGGTCCTCGTGGAACTGACCGTGCGACCGCATCCCCTTCTCGTGCTCCTCGGGCGGGAGCTGGGCCCACTCGGCCTCGGGGGCGGGGAGCAGGATCAGGTAGCGGCTCATGGGTGCGGTTCTTCTCCTCGAGCATCGGGCCGCCGGGTGCGGCCTCACCACTGTGACGGATGGTCGCCGCACGTTTCGACAACGCCGTGCGGCCATCTCGATCGATTTCGGACCCGTCTCGACGCGGACGCCCGCGCACACCAAGATGGAGCCATGGCCACCCACGAGAGAGCCGGACAGCCCGCCCGCACCGAGGACCTGGTGGACGTCTCCCACCTCGTGACGGCCTACTTCGACCTCGAGCCGGACCCCGACGACGTCTCCCAGCAGGTCGCCTTCGGCACCAGCGGTCACCGCGGCACGTCGCTCACCACGTCGTTCAACGAGATCCACATCGCGGCCACGACCCAGGCGATCTGCGACTACCGGCGCGAGCAGGGCTACGACGGCCCGCTCTTCATCGGCCGCGACACCCACGCGCTCTCCGAGCCGGCGTGGGTCACCGCCCTGGAGGTGCTGGTCGCCAACGACGTGACCGTGCTGGTCGACGACCGTGACGGCTTCACCCCGACCCCCGCGGTGAGCCACGCGATCCTGCGCGCCAACCAGGGGCGTACGACGGGCGCGGGCCTCGCCGACGGGATCGTGGTCACGCCCTCGCACAACCCGCCCCAGGACGGCGGCTTCAAGTACAACCCGCCCCACGGAGGGCCCGCCGACTCCGACGCCACGTCGGTCATCGCCGCCCGGGCCAACGAGCTGGTCCGGGGCAACATCGAGGGCGTGCGGCGGGTGGCCTTCGCCAGGGCTCGCGCGGCCGTCGGCTCCTACGACTTCCTCGGGACGTACGTCGACGACCTCCCGTCCGTGCTCGACCTCGACGTGGTCCGCGAGGCGGGGATCCGCATCGGCGCCGACCCCCTGGGTGGCGCGAGCGTCGCCTACTGGGGCGAGATCGCCGAGCGGCACCGCCTCGACCTCACGGTCGTCAACCCGCAGGTCGACCCGACGTGGCGCTTCATGACGCTCGACTGGGACGGCAAGATCCGGATGGACTGCTCCTCGCCCTACGCGATGGCCTCGCTGGTGCGCCGCAAGGACGAGTACGACGTCGCGACGGGCAACGACGCCGACGCCGACCGCCACGGCATCGTCACCCCTGACGCCGGCCTGATGAACCCCAACCACTTCCTGGCCGTCGCCATCGCGCACCTCTTCGGCGGGGCGCGGCCCCGTTGGCCGGAGACCGCGCGCATCGGCAAGACCCTCGTCTCGAGCTCGATGATCGACCGTGTGGCCGCGTCGATCGGCAAGCCGCTGGTCGAGGTGCCGGTCGGCTTCAAGTGGTTCGTGCCCGGACTGATGGACGGCTCGTTCGGCTTCGGCGGCGAGGAGTCGGCGGGCGCGTCGTTCCTGCGCCGCGACGGCTCGACGTGGACCACCGACAAGGACGGCCTCCTGCTGGCGCTGCTGGCCAGCGAGATCCTCGGCGCGACGGGGAGGACCCCGAGCGAGCACTACGCCTCGCTGGTCGCCGAGCACGGCGATCCGGCGTACGCCCGCATCGACGCCCCTGCCGACCGCGAGGAGAAGGCGAAGCTCGGTGCGCTCTCGCCCGACGACGTGAGCGCCACGACGCTGGCGGGGGAGTCGATCACCGCCAAGCTGACCGAGGCGCCGGGCAACGGCGCGAAGATCGGCGGGCTCAAGGTCACCACCGAGTCCGCGTGGTTCGCGGCGCGTCCCAGCGGCACCGAGGACGTCTACAAGATCTATGCGGAGTCGTTCCGCGGTCCCGAGCACCTGGCCCAGGTGCAGGACGAGGCACGCGAGGTCGTCAGTACTGCCCTGCAGGGATGAACTCGAAGCCGCCGCTCGACTGGGCGGGCACGGTGACCGACGACGTGACCGGTCCCGCCTCGATGGGCTCGCGTTGGTGCCCGTGCCGCCACGCGGCGTCGGTCGGGTCGTCGTCCATCTGGGCCCGGGAGAAGGTGACCGCGACGACGGACTCGAGGCGCACCAGGACCTGCTGGCCGTTGCCGTCGTCGAGGACGGCGCCCAGGCCGTCGCACCCGATGACGCGACCGTCGAGCCAGCAGCCCTGGACCAGGACGCGCACCTCGGACCCGGTGTCCTCGGCGCGACGGAGCAGCGTGCCGACGCTGAGCATGGTGCTGGAGATCTTGGTCATGCGGATACCCCCCACAGGTACGAGTGCAGCGACTGTAGGCCGCTCCTGAGGGGGCACCAGGCCCCTGAGGCAAGGGTGGGGCCGGCCTGCGCCGATTCTTGACCGATCGTGCCGGTTACCGGCGCACTGGTGTGGACCGCTCAGCCGCCGACCGGCCTGGCCTCGATCGGGTCACGTCGCCGAGCGCCCTGGGGGCGGGCGTCGGCCTGGTCCTGCGGGTCGTCGATGTCGGCGCGCGAGAAGCTGACCGCGACGATGGAGTCGAGGCGCACCAGCACCTGCTGGCCGTGTCCGTCGTCGAGCACCGCGCCGAGCCCGTCGGCACCGACGATGCGGCCGTCGAGCCAGGTCCCCTGCACGAGGACACGCACCGGCGCGGCGGCGTCCTGCGCATGTCGGAGCAGGGTGCCGACGGTGAAGAGCGTGCTCGACTTGCTACCCACGACGTCTCCCTTGCTGTCCGGGACACCGTAAGGTCCAGACCAGTTCGCGGGGGCCTGTTCGTCAGGAAAACCTTGCCCCTCTCACCCCTAGGGGGTGGCCCGGTCGACGATGTCGCGCAACGACCCGCTGGTGAGGATGCCGAACGTGCCGCCGTACGACGTCCCGAACCGGCTGCCGCAGAAGGCGTCCGCGACCTCCGCCGGGGCGAAGCGCACGAGCAGCGAGCCCTGGAGGCAGGCGGCCATCTGGCCGGCCAGCCGGCGTGCCCCGGCCTCCAGGCCAGCGGTGTCGCCGAGCAGCGCCAGCGTGTCGTCGACGGCCCGGTCGAGCCGGCTGTCCGCCCCCCGGGCGGCGCCCACCTCGGTGATCCATGCCTGCAGCACCTCGGGCTCGCGGCCGAGGGCGCGCAGCACGTCGAGGGCGTTGACGTTGCCCGAGCCCTCCCAGATCGAGTTGAGCGGCGACTCGCGGAACAGGAGCGGGAGGCCGGACTCCTCGACGTAGCCGTTCCCGCCGAGGCACTCCAGCGCCTCGGCCACCATCGCCGGCGTGCGCTTGCACACCCAGAACTTCGCCAGCGGCAGCGCGATCCTCCGCAGCGCGACCTCGTGGGCGTCGCCGGGGCGGTCGACGGCCGCGGCCAGGCGCATCGCCAGGGCGGTGGCGGCCTCGGACTCGACCGCGAGGTCGGCGACGACGTTCTGCATCAAGGGCTTGTCGACGAGCGGGCCACCGAAGGCCGAGCGGTGCGCCACGTGCCAGGACGCCTCGGCGAGAGCGTGCCGCATCAGCGCGGCCGACCCGAGGACGCAGTCGAGCCGTGTCGCGGCGACCATCTCGATGATCGTCCGCACGCCGCGGCCCTCGTCGCCCAGTCGCTGGGCGAGGGTGCCGTCGAGCTCGAGCTCGCTGGAGGCGTTCGACCGGTTGCCCAGCTTGTCCTTGAGCCGCACGACGTCGATCCGGTTGCGGGTGCCGTCGGCCAGCACCCGGGGCACCACGAAGCAGGTGAGGCCCCCGGGCGCCTGGGCCAGCACGAGGAAGAGGTCGTTCATCGGCGCGGAGGTGAACCACTTGTGGCCGTGCAGCGTGTACCAGCCGTCCTCGACCGTCGGCACCGCCCGCGTCTGGTTGGCGCGCACGTCCGAGCCACCCTGCTTCTCGGTCATGCCCATCCCGGCGAGCGCACCGGCCTTCTCCGACCTCGCGCGCACGCCCGGGTCGTAGGTCCGCGCCGCCAGCAGCGGCGTCCACTCCTTGGCGATGGCGTCGTCCGCGCGCAGCGCCGGCACCGCGGCGTACGTCATCGAGATGGGGCAGCCGTGCCCCGGCTCGGTCTGCGACCAGGCGAAGAACCCGGCCGCGCGCCGGAGGTGGGCGTGCTGGTCGCCACCGTCCTGCTGCTCCCACGGAGCCGCCTGCAGGCCGTGGCCGACCGCTCGCTCCATCAGCCAGTGCCACGAGGGATGGAACTCGACCTCGTCGATGCGGGTGCCGAAGCGGTCGTACGGCGTCAGCTGCGGGTGGTGGCGGTTGGCGAGCATGCCGTGCTCGCGCGCCTCCGCGGTGCCGGCGTCGGCACCCAGCGGGGCCAGCTCGTCGACGAGCCCCGGGGACCCGTGGCGGGTGATCGCGTCGGTGAGGGCCCGGTCGGAGGTGACCACGTTGTGGCCCACGAGTGGTGGGGCCTGGTTGGTGGCCGTCCGCGGGTCGGTGCGGTCGTGGAGGTCGTTCATGGGCCCACCGTAGGCGTTGCCGCCACGGTGGGGCCGGACCGGCCCGACCCCGCTCGAGGGTCGGCCGGGATCAGTCGAGGGTGACCGAGACCGACACCGGGGCCCGGTCGAAGGACGACTTGCGGTGGCCGCGCAGGGGGCGCAGGCAACCGGCCTGGAGGCCGACCTTGCTGAGCCCGTTGAGGTCACCGGCCTGGTAGAGGAGCGGCAGGTCGTAGAGCTCGGCACCCGCGGTCATGTACTGGTCGGTCGCCGGCACGTGGCCCAGCCCCATGACGTGGCCGACCTCGTGCAGGGTGAGCTGCTGGAACTGCACGGCGGTCATGGTCGCGGTGTCGGTGAGGTCGTAGAGCACACCGCCGTCGAGGGCCTCCCAGACCCGCTTGCCCCGGGCGTCACGGGCCGCACGGGTGCGGTCGTAGCCGCCGCGCGCCGCGGTGACCGGCCCGAGGTCGAGCTTGGTCTCCTCGTCGGTGGTGAAGGCGAAGACGATGTCGGGGTCCTTGCGGCGGAACCTGTTGTCGAGCGGCATGGCGTCGGTCTCGCCCTTGAACGTGAACTGCACGCCGGTGGCCTGCGACACCAGTGCCAGGGTGTTGGTGATGCCCTGGGTCACGGTGGCGGCGTCGGGCGTCGCTCGCGAGGTGTTGATGCCGTACGACAGCGTGCGGCAGGGATTCCACCGGTCACCCTTGTCGCCCAGCGGGGTCCACGAGGTGGGCGATCCCAGCGGCACGTAGGCCGGCACGACGCTCATCCGGTGGGCACGGGAGGTGTCGCCGCGGAACTTTCGGTTCTTGACCACCCGGGTGCGCAGCTTGGAGGAGTAGAACCAGGTCGTCGGGACCGTGATCTCGTAGGCGCCCGACCTGTCGGTCCTCACCTTGTCGACCTTGCGCCACCCGGTTGCGATCTTCTGCTCGAGGACGACGGTGCGCTTCTGCTTGCCCTTGTCCTTGACCGTGCCGGTCATCGCCACCGAGCCACCCGGGTTGGAGGCGGTGGCGGTGAGGGTCCCGGAGATCCGGGTCTTGCGGGGCGCTGCTTCGGCGGGAGCCGCGAGGAGCGAGACGGTCAGCGCGCTGGTGCTGAGCATCGCGACGGCGGCCAGGACGGGTGTGCGCGTGGGTCGGTGCATGCGGGTGACGCTACCCACGGTGCCCGTGGGGAAACCCGCCGCACGGGTTCGTCTCGCGGGGCACGTGAATCGTTACGGTGGCGCCATGGTCGAGGCGCGCGAGGAACCACCCGCCCCGCGCCGGGCCGAGGTCCTCGCCCGGCGCTGGGCGGAGCACCTCTGGCGGGTCACCGTCACGACCGTCGGCTCGTGCCTGCGGCACCGCGTGACCGGCCTGGCCGCCGAGGCTGCGTTCTTCGCGGTCCTGTCGGTGCCGCCACTGGTCTTCGCACTCGCGGGAGCGATCGGCTTCGTCAGCGACCGGTTCACCGCCACGCAGCTGGAGGACATCAGCAACGCCGTGCTCGAGGTCTCGCGTCAGGCGCTGACCGACCGCGCGGTCGACAAGATCATCGAGCCCACCATCCGCGAGGTGCTCGGGGGCGGGCGCTACGACGTCATCTCGATCGGCTTCGTCCTCGCGCTGTGGTCGGGCTCGCGCGCGCTCAACGTCTTCGTCGACACCATCACGATCATGCACGGGCTCGGCGGGCACCGGGGGATCGTGGCGACGCGGGCGCTCTCCTTCGTGCTCTACGCCCTCGCCATGGTGACCGGGGCGGTGAGCATCCCGCTCGTGGTCGCCGGGCCGTCGCTGGTCGACCGGTTGCTCCCCGAACGGCTCGACTTCCTCAACAGCCTCTACTGGCCCGTCGTCCTGGCGGTGTGCATCTGCTTCCTCGCCACGCTCTACCACGTGTCGGTGCCGGTGCGGACGAAGTGGAGGTTCAACCTGCCCGGGGCGACGTTCTCGCTGTTCTGCTGGGTGGCCGGCTCCTACGTCCTGCGCTGGGTGCTGACCGTGACCGCGGCGGAGTCGCGCTCGATCTACGGACCGCTCGCCGCACCCATCGCCGTCCTGCTCTGGCTCTACCTGCTGGCCCTCGCTGTGCTCATCGGCGCGGCGGTCAACGCGGCCTTCGACACGGTGTTCCCGCAGAAGAGCACGACGCGCGCCCGGCTCGAGCTCATGCAGCGGCTGCGCGAGCGCATCAGCGTGCGAGACTCCTGACCGTGTCGACGTTCAGCCACCAGCCCACTGTGGGTCGGGTGTCCCTCCCCGAGCGGGTCCGCTCGCCGTGGTGGGAGCTGGGCCGCCGGCTGCTGATGGCGATCGGCATCCTCGTGGGCACCGTGCTGCTGGTCTACCTCGATCGCGAGGGCTACCGCGACGGGAACGACCCGAAGAACGAGATCAGCCTGCTCGACGCGTTCTACTACACGACCGTCACGCTCAGCACCACCGGCTACGGAGACATCGCACCGGAGTCCCCGCAGGCCCGGCTGGTCAACGCCCTGGTCATCACGCCGGCGCGCATCGCCTTCCTTGTCCTGCTGATCGGCACCACCCTCGAGGTCCTTGCCTCGCAGGGCCGCGAGATGATCCGGGTCTCCCGGTGGAGGAAGAAGATGGATGAGCACGTCGTCGTCGTCGGCTACGGCACCAAGGGCCGCAGCGCGATCGAGACCCTGGTCAGCAACGGCTACGCCCGCGAGTCGATCGTCGTGGTCGACCCCAGCACGGTGGCCGTCGCCGACGGCAACCGCGACCAGCTCGTGGTGATCGCGGGGGACGCCACCCGGCGCGGGGTCCTGCGCCAGGCGGGGGTGGAGAAGGCGACGCACGTCATCATCACCACCGACCGCGACGACTCCAACGTGCTCGTCACCCTCACCGTGCGCCAGCTCAACCCGGACGCCTGGATCGTCGCCGCCGTGCGCGAGCAGGAGAACGTCCCCCTGATGCGGCAGTCCGGCGCCAACTCCGTGATCACCTCGTCCGACGCCGTGGGTCGGCTGCTCGGCCTGTCGTCGATGTCCCCGATGCTCGGCTCGGTGATGGAGGACCTGATGACGTACGGCGAGGGGCTCGAGGTCGCCGAGCGCGACCTGCTGGTCAACGAGGTCGGCAAGCAGCCCCAGTCCCTGCCCGACCAGGTCATCGCGGTGATCCGCGACGAGAAGGTCTACCGCTACTTCGACCCGGTGGTCTCGCTGCTGGGTCGCGGCGACCGGCTGGTCGTCGTACGTCCCGCCAAGGAGCTGCCCTGGGCTCCTCGCCCGGGCACCCACGGCGAGGAACTGGCCGACGAGGACGAATGATCCCGCTGTGATCGCCTCGCACGCCCACCGCTTCGTCTTCGTCAAGACCCGCAAGACCGCGGGCACGAGCCTCGAGATCGCACTGTCGCGCCACTGCGGCCCGACGGACGTCGTCACCCGGATCAGCCCGGAGGACGAGCAGCTGCGCGCCGCGGCCGGGGGAGTGGGACCGCAGAACGACGACACCACGCCGAGCTCGTACGCCCACATGGGCGCCCGTCGCGTGATCGAGGTGATCGGCCAGGAGACCTGGGACGACTACTTCACCTTCGCCGTCGAGCGGAACCCCTACGACGTGGTGGCCTCGTCCTACCGCTACAGCGCGCGCAAGCCGACCTTCACCAAGACCTTCGCCGAGTTCGTCCGCACCCCGCGCCGGCTCGACCGCCTGGCGCTCAACGAGCGGCTCTACCGCGCCGGCGGCACGGTGATCGTGGACCGCGTCTACCGCTACGAGGAGCTGCCCGACGCGGTCGCCGACATCTCGTCGCGGCTCGGCATCGCGCTCGACCTGCCGCACGCCAAGCAGGGGAGCGGTCCCCACTACCGCGAGCTCTACGGACCCGGCGACGCCGAGATCGTCGCCGCGCGGTTCGCCCGCACCATCCGGGAGTTCGGCTACGAGTTCTGACGAGCCGTAGGCCCGGGCACGGGAGGGGGTCGCCACGTCGAAAGACCCCGTCCTCGGAACCGAAGACGGGGTCTGACCTGCTCGCTGTGCTGGTGGGCGATACTGGGTTTGAACCAGTGACCTCTTCCGTGTCAAGGAAGCGCGCTACCGCTGCGCCAATCGCCCGGGTGTTGAGTTGTGTGCGAGGTGGGTACGGGATTTGAACCCGTGTAGACGGATTTGCAGTCCGTTGCCTCGCCTCTCGGCCAACCCACCGTGGAGGTTCCGAAATGAACGGGGGAGACCTTCCGAGCGGACAACGAGACTCGAACTCGCGACCTCAACCTTGGCAAGGTTGCGCTCTACCAACTGAGCTATGTCCGCCTGCATTTTCGGCCGTTTCACCGGCGTCAAGTGCGAGTGGAACAGTAGTACATGCCCTGCGCGGGGCCAAAATCGACCCCCGGTTGGCGTGTTCCCGCCGTCCGGTCGGGCGGGGGAAGCCCCCTAGAGTGAGGCCCATGCGTGCGTGGCTGAACGGTGACCTGATGGCCGATCCGACCCAGGGGGCCGTGGCGGTCACCGACCACGGGTTCACCGTCGGCGACGGGGTGTTCGAGGCGATCAAGACCCTTCACGGACAGCCGTTCGCCCTCACCCGACACTTGGCCCGGCTGGAGCGCTCGGCCGCGGGCCTCGGGCTTCCCGCCCCCGACCTCGACGACGTACGACGCGGTGTCGAGGCAGTCCTCGAGGACGACCCGATCGGACGGCTGCGGATCACCTACTCCGCCGGGCCGCACCCGATGGGCTCGGGCCGCGGGGGCGGTCCGCCGACGCGGGTCGTCGCCTACAGCGCGATCAGGGTGGCCGCCGACTCCACCACCGTCGTCACGGTGCCGTGGACCCGCAACGAGCACGGAGCCACCGCCGGCCTCAAGACGACGTCGTACGCCGAGAACGTGATCGCCCTCGCCCACGCCGCCGAGCGCGGCGGCACCGAGGCGATCTTCGCCAACACCGCGGGCCACCTCTGCGAGGGCACCGGCTCGAACGTCTTCTACGTCGTCGACGACGAGCTCCGCACGCCGAGCCTGGCCGCCGGCTGCCTCGCCGGCGTGACGCGGGCGCTGGTGATCGAGTGGTGCGGTGCCCGGGAGGTCGACGAGCCGCTGGCGGACGTCCTCGCCCACGCCAGCGAGGCGTTCCTCGCCTCCACGACGCGCGACGTCCAGGCGATCGCGCGCTGGGACGACCGCGACCTGCCCACGCCCGGCCCAGTGACCAAGGCCTGTGCGGAGACGTGGCGTGCCCGCGAGGCTGAGACGATGGATCCATGAACATCCTCGACCCGGCGATCTCCGCCCGGCTCCGCCACACCGCCGAGGGCCTTGTGCCCGTCGTCGTGCAGCAGCACGGCTCCGGCGAGGTGCTGATGCTGGCGTGGGTCGACGACGAGGCGCTGGGGCGCACGATCGACACCGGCCGGGCGACGTACTGGTCCCGGTCGCGGCGCGAGTACTGGGCGAAGGGCGACACCTCCGGCCACGTGCAGTGGGTCAAGGAGATCCGCCTCGACTGCGACGGCGACACCCTGCTCTTCGTCGTCGACCAGGTCGGTGCCGCCTGCCACACCGGCGACCACACGTGCTTCGACGCCGACCTGGTGCACCGGGTCGATGGCTGATCCGCAGCGGGCGCGCCGGACCTTCGGGCCCGTCGTGCTGCTCGGCCTCGCCTCCGCCGGGCTGGCCGCAGTCGCCGGGACCAGGACGTGGGTGACCGGTCGCTCCGGCTCCGTGGACACCAGCGCGGGGTCGGCGATGACCTCGGCCCTCTCGCTCGACGTGGTGGGGGAGTCGCCGCTGGCCGGTGCGCTGGCCCTCGCCGTGCTGGCGTGCTGGGGCGTGGTCCTCGTCACCCGCGGACGCGTCCGCCGTGCGGTGGCGCTGCTCGGGCTCGTCGGCGCCGTGGGGCTGCTCGTCGCGACGGTCGCGGAGTTCTGGACCCTGCCCGACAAGCTCGCCGACGCGCTCACCGAGGTGTCGGGCGTCGGCACCGCGACCACCTCCTTCACGCCGTGGTACGCCGCCGCGCTCGTCGGAGGGCTCCTGAGCGTCCTCACCACCGTCGCAGCGGTCCGCCTCGTGGGCCGCTGGCCCGAGATGGGCACGAAGTACGACGCGCCCGCCGGTGCGCGGGCCCAGGCCGCGCCCGCTCGGCCGACGGAGAACATCGACATCTGGAAGGCCCTCGACGAGGGCCGGGACCCGACCGCCTAGACTTCGGCGCGCACTCGCTGAAGTCGACGAAGGAGCACTCACCATGGCTGCTGGCCACGGCAACACCCCCGCTGCCTGGACCGCGGTAGCGGTCGCGATGCTCGGCTTCGTCGTGGGCAGCGTCGCCCTGCTCCAGGTCCCGACGCAGATGACGCTGCTGTGGGTCGGCATCGTGATCGCCGCGATCGCGTTCCCGCTGTTCCTCGTGCTGTCCAAGCTCGGCTTCAACACCTCCGAGCACTGAGCCTCCCCGGATCCCGGTGGGATCCGGAGCGAGTCCGACCACTGGGCACCGCCCCTGGGTGGGCTGGGCCTGGGTGAGAGGCTGAACGCATGCCTGCGACCGGTTCCGTGCTCGACGACATCGTCGCCGGCGTACGTGAGGACCTCGCGCGCCGCGAGGCCGCGCTGCCCCTGCCCGAGCTGCTCGCGCACCTTGCGGACGCCCCGGCGCCGCGGGACCCGATGCCGCACTTCCGCGCGCGCGGCTCCAGCGTGATCGCCGAGGTCAAGCGGCGCAGCCCCAGCAAGGGCGACCTGGCCGACATCGTGGACCCGGCCGCGCTCGCGACGGCGTACGCCCGGGGCGGTGCCGCGGCGATCTCGGTCCTCACCGAGGAGCGCCGCTTCGGCGGCAGCCTGGCCGACCTGCGGGCCGTGCGCGCCGCGGTCGACACGCCGCTGCTGCGCAAGGACTTCATCGTCGAGACGTACCAGCTCGTCGAGGCCCGCGCGGCCGGCGCCGACCTGGCCCTGCTGATCGTGGCGGCGCTCGACGACGACACCCTGCGCCGGCTCCACGACGAGGCCGGCGAGCTCGGCCTCACCGTGCTGGTCGAGGTGCACGACGAGGCCGAGACCGAGCGCGCGATGGCGCTCGACGCCGAGCTGATCGGCGTCAACAGCCGCAACCTCAAGACCCTCGAGGTCGACCCCGACGTCTTCGGCCGCCTCGCCCCGCAGATCCACGCCGATGTCGTGAAGGTCGCCGAGAGCGGCATCGCGGGCGTCGACGACGTACGCCGCTTCGTCTCCGAGGGCGCGGGCGTCGTACTGGTCGGCGAGGCGCTGGTCAAGGACGGCGACCCCGAGGCCGCCGTACGCGCAATGACAGGAGTGACCGCACCGTGAGTCAGCAGACGAGCCAGCCCGTGAAGTACGACGCCGACGACCTCGGCTACTTCGGCGAGACCTGGGGCGGGCGGTTCATGCCCGAGGCCCTCGTCTCGGCGCTCGACGAGCTGACCGCGGCCTGGCAGGACGCGATGGCCGACGCCGCCTTCGTCGCCGAGTTCGAGCGGGTGCTGCGCGACTACGCCGGCACGCCCAGCCGGCTCTACCACGCCGAGCGGCTCTCGAAGAGCGTCGGCGCCCGGGTGCTGCTCAAGCGCGAGGACCTCAACCACACCGGCGCCCACAAGATCCGCAACGTGATGGGCCAGGCGCTGCTCACCAAGCGGATGGGCAAGACGCGCGTCATCGCGGAGACCGGCGCCGGCCAGCACGGCGTCGCCAGCGCCACGGCGGCCGCGTGGTTCGACCTCGACTGCACCGTCTACATGGGTGCCGTCGACACCCGCCGGCAGGCCCTCAACGTCGCCCGGATGCAGCTGCTCGGCGCCAAGGTGGTGCCGGTGGAGTCCGGGAGCGCCACGCTCAAGGACGCCATCAACGAGGCCATGCGCGACTGGGTCGCCAGCGTCGACCACACCGCCTACCTCTTCGGCACCGCGGCAGGCCCGCACCCCTTCCCGAGCATGGTCCGCGACTTCTGCCGCGGCATCGGCGACGAGGCGCGCGCCCAGTGCCTCGAGCAGTACGGCGTCCTGCCGGACGCGGTCGCGGCCTGCGTGGGCGGCGGCTCCAACGCCATCGGCCTCTTCACGGCCTTCCTCGAGGACGAGGGTGTCGAGATCCACGGCTTCGAGCCCGGCGGTGACGGCGTGGAGACGGGCCGGCACGCCGCCACGATCCACGCCGGCGAGGCGGGCGTGCTGCACGGCGCGCGCACCTACGTCCTGCAGGACGAGGACGGCCAGACCGTCGAGTCGCACTCGATCTCCGCCGGTCTCGACTACCCCGGCGTCGGGCCGCAGCACTCGTGGCTCGCCGCGGCCGGGCGGGCGTCGTACACGCCGGTCACGGACGCGCAGGCCATGGAGGCGATGGCGCTGCTGAGCCGGACCGAGGGGATCATCCCCGCCATCGAGTCCGCGCACGCCGTCTACGGTGCGCTCGACGTGGCGCGGCGCCTCGGGCAGGAGAAGGGCCCCGACGCGACGGTCATCATCAACCTGAGCGGGCGCGGCGACAAGGACATGGGCACCGCGATCGAGTGGTTCGGCCTCGGGGACGCCGAGGCCGAGGCCACCCCCGTCATCGCCACGGCTCCGGGCGAGGAGGCCTGATGACGTCGACGAGTGCCGCCTTCGCGACGGCCCGCGCCGAGGGCCGCTCCGCCCTGATCGGCTACCTCCCCGCCGGCTACCCGAGCGTCGAGGGGTCGATCAAGGCCCTGCAGGTGATGGTCGAGGCCGGCTGCGACGCGATCGAGATCGGCCTTCCCTACAGCGACCCCGTCATGGACGGACCGACGATCCAGGCCGCGGCCCAGCAGGCGCTGGAGGGCGGGGTCCGCACGGCCGACGTGCTGCGCGTGGTCGAGGCCGTCGCCGCGACCGGCGTGCCGACGCTCGTGATGACCTACTGGAACCCCATCGAGCGCTACGGCGTGGAGCGCTGGGCCGCCGACCTCGCCGCGGCCGGGGGAGCCGGGATGATCACGCCCGACATCACCCCCGACTACGGCTCCGCGTGGATCGCCGCCGCCGACGCGCACGACCTCGACAAGGTCTTCCTCGTCGCGCCGAGCTCCACCGACGCGCGCGTCGCGATGACCGCCGAGGCCAGCCGCGGGTTCGTCTACGCCGCGGCGGTCATGGGCGTCACCGGTGCGCGCGACGCGACCTCCGACCTCGCCGGACCGCTCGTCGGCCGGGTGCGGGCCAGCGGTGACATCCCGGTCGCCGTCGGCATCGGCGTCAGCAACGGTGACCAGGCCGCCGAGGTGGCTGCCTTCGCCGACGGCGTCATCGTCGGCTCGGCCTTCGTGCGGACCCTGCTCGACCACGCCGGGGACGAGGCGGGCGGGCTCGAGGCGCTGCGCGTGCTGACCGCCGACCTGGCCGAGGGCGTACGACGTGGCGCGAGGTAGGGCCGCGCTGGCGGTCGCCCTGCTCGGCCTGCTGACCGCCTGTGGGGGAGGAGCCGAACCGACGGGGCTCACGGGCACCGTGCTCGACCCGCCGTTCGAGGTGTCGTCGACGCCGCTGGTCGACACCGGGGGTGACGCCTTCAGCCTCACCGAGGACACCGACAAGGACCTGACGCTCGTCTTCTTCGGCTACACCAACTGCCCCGACATCTGCGGCCAGGTGATGGCCACCCTCGCCGGCACGCTGAGCCGGCTGGACGACGGGCAGAAGGACCGGCTCGACGTGGTGTTCGTGACCACCGACCCCGCGCGCGACGACGAGGCCGCCGTCGAGAGGTACGTCAGTGCCTTCGACCCCAGCATCGTCGGCCTCACCGGCGACCTGGACGACATCGTCGAGGTCGCCCGGAGCATGGCGGTCGCGGTCGACCAGGGCGAGAAACTGCCCAGCGGGGGCTACGAGGTCACCCACGGCACCCGGGTCCTGGCCATCGACGAGGCGGACGACTCCACGATGATGTGGGACCAGGACGTCTCCCAGGCCCAGCTGGCCCACGACGTCACGGCGTTGCTCGAGGAGGGATGATGCTCCCCATGCTGTCCGTGCCGTCCCCGCTGGTGACCTTGATGTCGATCCCCAGCCCGTCCGAGGGCGTGTGGCACCTCGGTCCGCTGCCCATCCGCGCCTACGCCCTCTGC
Source organism: Nocardioides sp. (assembly GCF_025965415.1). Lineage (GTDB taxonomy): Bacteria > Actinomycetota > Actinomycetes > Propionibacteriales > Nocardioidaceae > Nocardioides. The sequence goes on along the minus strand of NZ_JAOPWY010000147.1, from coordinate 1,871 downwards.
ATCATCGCCGGCATCGTCTTCGCGATCTGGCTCGGTGAGCGGCGTTGGGTCGCCCGCGGCGGCGTCGCCGGCGAGGTCAGCGACCTGGCCATCTGGGCGGTGCCGTTCGGACTGGTCGGCGGACGGCTCTACCACGTCATCACCGACTGGCACCTCTACTTCGGCGAGGGCAAGAACCCCGTGACCGCGCTGTACGTGTGGCGCGGCGGCCTCGGCATCTGGGGTGCCGTCGCGCTGGGCATCGTCGGTGTCTGGATCGGAGCGCGGCTGCGCGGGATCAAGCTGCTGCCGATGCTCGACGCGCTGGCGCCGGGCGTGCTGGTCGCGCAGGCGTTCGGCCGCTGGGGCAACTGGTTCAACCAGGAGCTCTACGGCCGGCCGACCGACCTGCCCTGGGGGCTGGAGATCGACGTGGCCCACCGGCCGTCGCAGTACCTCGACGTGGCGACCTACCACCCGACCTTCCTCTACGAGTGCCTCTGGAACCTCGCCGCCTTCGCGGTGCTGATCTGGCTCGACCGGCGTTTCCGCCTGGGTCACGGCCGGGTGGCGGCCCTCTACGTCATGCTCTACACGGCCGGGCGGGGCTGGATCGAGAACCTCCGCATCGACGACGTCCAGATGGACGACGTCCTCGGCCTGCGGCTCAACGTGTGGACCTCCATCGTCCTCTTCGTCGCGGCCGCGCTGTTCTACGCCTGGTCCGCCAGGCGGCACCCCGGGCGCGACGAGACCGTGCGCACGCGGGAGCCGGCGGACGAGGCCGCGGACTCCGCGGACCGGTCCACGGCCGATCCCACGGCCTGAAACGCGTCACCCCGGCGTCGTACGCCGGTGATAGATTCCGTCTCGCTCGGGCCAACGTCGTCCCCAGCGGTAACGCCCACCCCCCAGCACGGCCGGGACCTGCGCCCGGACAGCTGAGACGACGACGGGAGAACCAGTGTCCTCCACGCACGCGTTCCCGCCGAACTTCCCTCCGCCGCAGGGTCTCTACGACCCGCGCCAGGAGAAGGACGCCTGTGGTGTCGCCATGGTGGCGACCCTGACCGGTGAGGCCAGCCACGACATCGTGGCCAAGGCGCTCACCGCGCTGCGCAACCTCGACCACCGCGGTGCGGCCGGCGCCGAGGTCAACTCCGGCGACGGCGCCGGCATCCTGATGCAGGTGCCGGACGCCTTCCTGCGCGAGGTCACCGACTTCGAGCTCCCCCCGGCGCGGGCGTACGCAGTCGGCACCGCGTTCCTGCCCGGCGACGCCGACGCGGTCGCCGCGACGCGGCGGCGCATCGAGGAGATCGCCGACGAGGAGGGCCTCGCCGTCCTCGGCTGGCGCGAGGTCCCGGTCGACGACTCGACCCTCGGCGCGACCGCCCGCAGCGTCATGCCGTCGTTCGCCCAGCTCTTCGTCGCCGGCAAGGGCTCCCGGGTCACCGGGATGGGCCTGGAGCGGCTGGCCTTCTGCCTGCGCAAGCGCGCCGAGTCGGAGACCGACGTCTACTTCCCGTCGCTGTCCTCGCGCACCCTGGCCTACAAGGGGATGCTCACCACCGATCAGCTCGACCAGGTCTTCCCCGACCTGACCGACGAGCGGGTGGCCTCGGCGATGGCGGTCGTGCACTCCCGCTTCTCCACCAACACCTTCCCGAGCTGGCCGCTGGCCCACCCGTTCCGCTTCATCGCCCACAACGGCGAGATCAACACCGTGATGGGCAACCGCAACTGGATGCGGGCCCGCGAGGCCCTGCTCGAGAGCGACCTGATCCCCGGCGACCTCGAGCGGCTCTTCCCGATCTGCACCCCGGGTGCGTCGGACTCGGCGTCCTTCGACGAGGTCCTCGAGTTGCTGCACCTCGGCGGTCGGTCGCTGC
>NZ_JAOPWY010000005.1 GCF_025965415.1 Nocardioides sp. | reverse complement strand
GCCGCGGACGTCGCGGCCGAGGTCGCGGCCGGTCGCTAGGCCGGGTCCGCGTCCGGCCCGGCCGACCGGGTCAGCGCGGCGAGCAGGCCGGCGAGCCCGGCGAGGGCCGCCTCCCCCACCTCACGGTCGTCGAGCGTCTCGGGGTCGATGCCAGGTACGTCGACGGGCGTCAGGTCGGCCCAGTCGCCGACGAGCCGCACGCCGAGGTCGACCAGCCCCCTGCGCTGGGCGTCGGCCTCCTCGGTGACCCAGGGAAGCACGCCGAGGCCGATGGCGGGCTCGGCGGACTTGCGGGCAGCGAGCACCTGCTTGGTGAGCAGCCGCTTGCGCAGCTGGTGGCCCTGCGGGAACAAGAGGCCCTCGGCGTCGAGCAGCTCGTTGAGCCGTCGCATCGCCGTCGCCGAGGCGGCGCCCAGGGACTCGTTGGGATCGGGTGCGGACGTGAGGCCGTCGAGCTCGGGGCCCACGACCCCGGCGAACCTCCACCACAGCAGCTCGGGGGCCGATCCCGGCGGCGGGACCGTGACGACGGTGACGCGCTCGGGGCCGAAGACCGAGGCCCAGGTGCGCGCCAGCCGCACGAGGTCCTGCTGGATCCAGAACGCCCGGCCCGGCTCGGTCGCCGGTGCTCCCCGCCGGGCACTGGGCCGGTCGGTGCGGGCACCGATGACGTAGTCGTGCCAGCCCCAGGACCGGCCGTTCTGCACGGTCTCCTGCCACATCGCGGGGACCGACCGGTTGAGGTCGCGCGCGGTGAGGACCACCTCGACCTCGGCGTCGACGCCGTCGCGCAGCGCCTGCACGACGGCGGTCGGAGCCGGCCCGAGCAGCTCGACGGAGATGACCGAGGTGCCGTCGTGCCGCGAGACCGCGGCGGCGTGCTTGTCCCACATCGGCCCGCCACCGCGCAGCAGCTGCTGGACCGCCAGCACCTGACTGCGCCGACGCCGCCCCGGCACGCGGATGCCGCGCTCCTGCAGGAGCTCGCGGTGGGCGAACAGCCGCGACTGGACGAAGGTGGTGCCCGACTTCATCGCCCCGACGTGGAGGACGAGACGACCACCGGGCATGCGAGCGATCCTAGGGCCCGGAGCCGGCGCGCCGTCAGCGGAGCTTGTAGTCCTTGAGGACGCTGCGGCCGATGATCATCTTCTGGATGTCGGAGGTGCCCTCGCCGATCAGCATGAACGCCGCCTCGCGGTAGAGGCGCTCGATCTCGTACTCCTTGGAGTAGCCGTAGCCGCCGTGGATGCGGAACGACGCCTCGACGACCTCGTTGCAGTATTCGCTCGCCAGCATCTTGGCCATGCCGGCCTCGACGTCCATCCGCTGGCCGGAGTCCTTGAGGCGGGCCGCCTTCACCATCATGGTGTGCGCGGTCTCGACCTTGGTCGCCATCTCCGCGAGGCGGAACAGGACCGCCTGGTGCTCGGCGATCGGCTTGCCGAAGGTCTCGCGCTGCTGGGCGTAGGCGATGCCGAGCTCGAAGGCGCGGTGGGCGATGCCGCAGGCGCGGGCGGCGACGTTGACGCGGCCGACCTCGACGCCGTCCATCATCTGGTAGAAGCCCTTGCCGGGCTCACCACCGAGGACCTGGTCGGCAGAGATGCGGTGGTTCTCGAAGATGGCCTCGGTCGTGTCGACACCCTTGTAGCCCATCTTGTCGATCTTGCCGGGGATGGTCAGGCCGGGCGCGGTCTCGCCGAAGCCGGGCTCCTTCTCCACCAGGAACGTCGTCATGTTCTTGTAGACCGACTCCGCGCCGTCGTCGGTCTTCGTCAGCACTGCGATCAGCGTCGACGAGCCGCCGTTGGTCAGCCACATCTTCTGGCCGTTGATGACGTAGTCGTCCCCGTCCCTGACCGCCTTGGTGGAGATCGCCGACACGTCGGAGCCCAGGCCGGGCTCGGACATCGAGAACGCGCCCCGCACCTCACCGGTCGCCATCCGCGGGAGGTACTTCTGCTTCTGCTCCTCGGTCCCGTGCTGCATCAGCATGTAGGCCACGATGAAGTGGGTGTTGATCACACCGGACACGCTCATCCAGCCGCGGGCGATCTCCTCCACGCACAGCGCGTACGTCAGCAGCGACTCGCCGAGGCCGTCGTACTCCTCCGGGATCGTCAGCCCGAAGATGCCCAGCTCCTTGAGTCCCTCGACGATCTCGGTGGGGTACTCGTCCTTGTGCTCGAGCTCCGTGGCGACGGGGATGATCTTCTCGTCCACGAACTGCCGGACCGCCTTGAGGATCTCGGTCTGGTCCTCGGTGAGGCCTTCGGTCTGGCAGAGGCGAGGCATGTCGTGGCTCCTGTGCGGTCGCTGAGTGGAACGCTCGGGAGTCTAGTGAGCGCTCCTACGGCTGGGCAGGGGCCTCGTCCGAGACTGTTGTCACATCGTCCCGGGGCTCCAGGGGGCCGCGGTCGGCGGCGGTCCACGGGCGCTCGTCGGGCCGGCGGCGGCGCCACGAGCGCCAGCCGACGAGCGCGAGGCCGAGACCCAGCACCGTGCCGAGGCCGGCGCCCAGCAGGCCGACCGCGAAGCCCGGCGGGCGGTAGGTGAGGTCGACCGTGCCGCTCGCCCCCGCGGGCAGGGTGACGGTCAGGAGCCCGATGTCGCTGCGGGTGACGCTCAGCGGCTTGCCGTCGAGGTCGGCCGACCACCCGGGCCAGGCCAGCATCGAGAAGACCAGCTGGCCGCCCTCGTCGGCCGCCACGACGCCGAGGGTCTCGTGCGTGTCGCCGAGCGTCCTCGGGTCGGCCACCTCGACGCCGTCGGAGACCCATGACAGCTCGGAGCCGGCGTACGGCTGCTCGCCGTCGTGGCGCAGCACGATGGCGCGACCGTCGCTCGGCTGCTCGGTCCAGCCCTCCCCCGGCGTGACGCCCTTGGCCAGCGTCGGCTGCACGACGATGGTGTCGAGCTTCATCAGGTCGGCGAGGGCAGGCTGCCCGGAGCCGCCGACCTTCCAGAGGTTGCGGTAGCCGCAGGCCTGGGTAAGGCCGTCGTACTCCATGCAGAAGTTCCGGGTGAAGGGCAAGAAGCCCATGCCGGTGTAGTTGTTGACCGCCTCGACCCCGGCGGGGTGGTACATGCTGCCGGGGAGGTAGGTGTCCCACTGCTGCTCGAGCTTGGCGATCTGGCCCTTGTTCTGCAGCGGCTTGAGGTCGGCGAACTGCATCACGCGGCCCTCGCGGTCGGCGAAGGTGTCCTGCAGGGCCGAGACGTCGCTCGGCACGTGCCACACGCGCGAGCTGGCGTTCTCGCCGAAGACGCCGACCTGCAGCGCCAGCACGGCCCCGACGCCCCCGACCGCCACCAGCGACACGAGTGCGGTGCGCCGCACCACCAGGTGGGCGGCGAGCGCGACGACGGTCAGCGCGGCGACCGCCGCGGTGCCCATCACCGCGCGCCGGAGCTCGGAGGGGTCCTGCGACCAGGTGAGCCAGCCGAGCGCGACGAGGATCAGGCCGGTGCCGACCATCCGCGGGCGCATCGACGAACGGGCCAGGCCCTGGCTGAGCAGCACCGCGAAGACGACCAGCACGCCGAGGTAGAAGTACTCGATGACGCGCAGCGGCCAGCGGAAGAGCCACAGCTTGCTGGGCCCCAGGGTGAGGGCGAGGTAGAGGACGGTGATGACGCCGAGGCCCACGAGCTCGCGGGCTCGGCGGCGCAGTGCGCCGTAGCGCAGCCACGGGAGCAGCGGCAGCACGAACCACGCCAGGAAGGTGGCCGGAACGAGCATCGGGCCGGTGATCGCCCTGATCGGCGGCGTGTGGAGCGGCGAGCTCGCCGCGAGCAGGTCACCGGCCGTCGGGCGCAGCTTGCCGCTGTTCTCGAACAGCGCACCCGCGGAGCGGACCGCGAGGTCGGAGGTCTCCAGCAGCGGGAGGTAGACGAGGGGCAGGAAGGCGGCCACCGCCAGGCCGACCAGCGCCAGCCGCACCACGCCACCCCACGCGCGCAGGACGATGCCCTCGATGACGAGGGCAGCGCCGACGGTGATCACCGCGAGGGTGCCGTAGGGGTTGCCGTTGAGCACCGCGAGCACCCCGGCCAGGAAGGCCCAGAAGGGGCTGCCCACGCCGCGCAGCGCGCGGCGGAAGGTGACCCACACCCACGGGGCGTAGGCGAAGGCCATCAGGCCCGACGGCCAGGACGCGGCGTCCCAGAACAGGGTGAAGCCCGAGAACGGCAGCGCGATCGCGACCGCCGCGGCCGGGGCGGGAGCGGCGTCGTACTCCCGGGCGAGGAGGTAGGTGCCGAGCGCGAGCAGCACCATGACCGTCGCCTTGACGAGGTAGGTGGACACGGCCAGGTCGGGACCGAGCGACACCGCGACCCAGACCAGCACGTTGAGCGGGTTGTAGGTGCCGAAGAGGGCCTCGGCGACGTAGTTGCCGCCGGCCCACGACTGCGGGTCGAGCCACAGCGGCCACTGGCCACCGCGCACCATCTCGCCGAAGTGCCACCACGTCGGGGCGAACTGCACCGCCGTGTCGCCACGCTGGTAGAACCAGCCGGTGATCACGAACGGGACAGCCGTGTAGACGGCGGTCACCACGACCACGAGCAGCGGCCACACCCAGGTCGCGCGCGGTGCGGCCTCCGCGTCGCCGGCGCGCCTGCGGCCACGGAGGGGACTGGACGTGCGGATGGTGCTGGAGTCGGTCACGCCGGCTCGCTCCGTTCGGTCGACTGGCCCTCCAGCTCGTGGAGCGCCTCGTGCTCGCGGCCCAGGACGCTGGTCACCGGGAGACCGGACTCGCTGCTCTCCTTGAGCAGGAACAGCGGTCGCTGCTTGGTCTCGGCGTAGATCCGGCCGAGGTACTCGCCGATCACGCCGAGCACGACGAGCTGGACACCGCCCAGCGCGGTGACCGCGCAGATCGTGGTGACGTAGCCGGGCACGCTGTTGCCGTTGACGATGGCGTCGACCAGCACCCAGAGGGCGTAGCCGACGGCCACGACCGTGACCAGGATGCCCAGCCAGATCGACATCCGCAGCGGGCGGTAGTTGAACGACACGACGCCGTCGATGCCGTAGTTGAAGAGGTCGCGCATCCGCCACTTGGTCGCACCGGACTCGCGCGAGACGTTCTCGTAGTCGACGACAGCGGTCGGGAAGCCGATCCAGGCGAAGAGGCCCTTGGAGAACCGGTTGGTCTCCCCCAGCGTCAGCAGGGCGCGGACCGCGCGCCGGTCGAGGACCCGGAAGTCGCCGACGCCGTCCTCGAGATCGACCTCGACCAACCGGTTCATCAGCCGGTAGTAGAGCCGGGACAGCGCGGTGCGCAGCACCGGGTCACCTGCGCGGGTGCGGCGGGCCACGACCTGGGAGTACTCACCCGTCGCCAGCAGCGGCAGCATCGTCGCCAGCAGGCTCGGGGGGTGCTGCAGGTCGGCGTCCATGATCGCGACCTTGTCGCCACGCGCGTGGCTCAGCCCGGCGAGCATCGCCGACTCCTTGCCGAAGTTGCGGCTCAGGGAGAGGTAGCGGAAGCGGGGGTGGTGGCGGTGCACCTCGCGCAGCATCGGGAGGGTGCGGTCGCGGCTGCCGTCGTCGACCAGGATCACCTCGAAGTCGGGCGTCAGCGCGGACAGCTGCTCGGTGAGCACCTCGACCAGGCGCGGCAGCGACTCCTCCTCGTTGAAGCAGGGGACCACCACGGAGAGCTCGATCGGCGGGGCTGACATGTCGGTCATGCTCCCATCCCGGTGCCGGTCCGGCGGGACAGCACCTCCGCGACGTCGCGCTCCAGCGCGTCGACGAGGGCGGCCAGCGGCACCTCGAGCCCGCGGTCCTCGGCCACGGCCACCTCGAGCGACGCGGCGGCCGCCTCGAGGTCGGCGAGCTCGTCCACGCCCGTGGCCACCGCGACCCGGTCGCCCACGTGGCGTCGTACGCCGTCGCGCAGCCGCTCCACGAGGCCCGGCTTCGTCACAGCGACCGGTCCCGGTAGGAGCGGAGCGCCGCCATCGTCAGGTCCTCGTCCTGCTGGGCCGCAGGCAGCAGCAGCTGGGCGACCACGTCGGACAGGGTGGCCACCCGCAGGTGCAGCGCCCGGGACTGCTCGACCTGGGCCTCCAGCTCGGCGATCCGCTTCTCGAGACGCGCGACGCGCCGGTCGCGCACGGGCGCGGCCAGGCGGGTCAGCGAGCCTCGCACGGCCCCCTTGACCTCGGCGGCCACCCGCGAGCGGCCGTCGGCGGGCTCCTCCGCGGTGCCCCCGGCGGGGGTGCGTACGTCGGCACCGGCGTCGCGCGCCCACACCAGCAGGTCGGCGAGGGCCAGGGCCGCCGATCCGGCCACCTCGGTGTCGCTCACCTCGCCCGGCAGTCGCGCCTCCGCACGGGTCGGTCGCAGGTCCTCCAGGTCGCCGTGGACGCGGTAGCCCGCGGCCGTGATCGCCGCGATCGCCGCCTCGGCCTGGGCCGCGGCCTCGTCGGCGTGGGCGTCGGTCAGTCCGATCGGCTCGCGGCCGATCGGGGCCAGGATGGTGTGGGCGAGCAGGTCGCGCAGCCACAGCGACCTCTGGCGTCCGCCGCGGATCCGGCCGTCCAGGCCGGCGTTGACCCGGCGCAGCAGCTCGGCCTCGACCACGCCCAGCGACTCGTTGGCCCGCTCGACACCCAGGTCGAGGTCGGCGACCCCGTCAAGCCCGGTCGCGGCCGCGAACCGGTGCCAGAGCTCGTCCGCCCCGGCGGGCCGGGAGGGGACGGTCACGACGTGCACGCGCTCGGCCGGGAGGTCGGCGCCCCAGCGGGCGGCGACGTGGGCCGGCTGCATGGTGCGCCAGCCCCACTCGCTGTCGACCGCGCTCTCCTGTGGCGGCGACCAGGACTCGAGCGGCTTGGTGATGCCGAACTTGAGCTGCTCCTGCCACGAGGAGGCGATGGCCTTGCCGAGGTCGCGCGCGGAGACCACCACGTGCACCTCGATGCCGTCGAGGCGGGCGAGCGCCGTGCGCACCTGCTCCGCGGAGGCGTTGGCGAACAGCTCGTAGCTCACGATCGCCGAGGAGCCCTGCCACGCGCGCACCTGCTCCACGACCCGGTCCCACGCGTGGCGGGCGGCGTCCGGGAGGTCGTCGAGGCGGTGGTCGCCACGCACGGCCATGGCTGCGTGGATCAGCTCCAGGCGCGGTCCGACGACCAGCACCCCGGCCTTCGCCAGGGTGTCGGCGTTGTGCTCCAGCACCTGCTGGATGAAGGTGGTGCCCGACTTGGGGCCTCCCACGTGGAGGTGCACGACCTGCGTCATCGGTCCGTCCGACCTTCCTGCGCTGCGTTGTCTGGTGCCGGGTACTCGACGATCATCCGCCAGCGCGCCGGGCTGCCGGTGCGACTGGCCCGTGCGGCCGCGGCGAGTCCCTCCCGGTGCACGACCCGGCCACCACTGGCGCGTACGTCGTCGACGACCGCCGTCGGGTCCACCGGCCACAGGCGTGGCGACCCGGTGCGCTCCTGCGCGAGTCGGCACTCCTGCGGCGAGCGGCTGACCCCCTCGACGAAGACCCGACCACCGTCGCTGAGCGCCATCGAGGCGAAGCGCCAGAGCTGGTCGCGCGAGCGGGGCGGGACCGCCTCGAGGACCCGGCGTGCCGTGACGACCTTGGGGCCCTTCTGGCGCGCGGCCAGCGCTCCCACGGTGAGCACGTCGCGCTCGTCGAGCAGGTTGATGACCCGGCGACCGACGCTGTCGGGCAGGTCGATCTCCTGGCCGCCGAGCGCGTGCTTGCCGGGATGGGCGTAGTCGTAGCCGATCGCCTTGTACCCCGCGCGGTGGTAGGCGCGGAGGTCGGCGGACGAGCCGGAGCCCACGTCGAGCACGCGCAGCTGGCCGTCGTGGGTGTCGTCGAGCCGGTCGACCACCCAGTGCGCGAAGGGGCTGGGGCGCATGCCCGCCGCGCCGACCTGGCCGTTGTACTGCGTCCAGTCGCGCCGGTTGGTCATGACCGAGCTGAACCAGCCGTCGAAGCGGTCGGTGATCTCCCGCGACGGCAGGTGGCGGAACGACGGGTCCGGCACCCGCCACTGGGGTCCGTAGGAGACGGCCAGCAGCCGGTCGGGGTCGGCGGGGGCCGGCATGTCGCGGCCCTCGAACTCCAGCGTGCGCAGCGGCAGGATCGCCGAGCGGGGCACGCGCTCGCGCACGGTGGCGGTCTCGTGGAGCAGGTCGCCGACGTAGAAGCAGGTGTAGATGTCGATGCCGTCCTCGCCGCCATCGGGGGCGTCGTAGACGACGGTGATGAAGCTGGCGGTCTTGTGCTTGACCGAGATGCCGGCGTCGACCAGCGCCCGGGCGATGTCCCAGAGCTCCACGGCCATCTCCGCCGGGGTCTGCTTCTCCGACAGGAAGCACAGGTCGATGTCGCTGTCGTGGCCGATGACCGCGCCGGAGCGGGCAGCGCCGAGAAGCGTGCCGAACGAGATCCACCCCTCGACGCCGCACGAGTCACGCATCACGCGGAGCACCCGCTCCGCCATCGCGGTCATCGCCTCGACGGCCCCGCCCTCGCGCCGCGTCTCGAAGATCCGCTGGGTCAGGCCCCACTTGTCGATGATGACCGGGTTGCCGAAGCGGTCGACGAGCTCGACGCGCCCCTGGCCCGAGCCGAAGGTGAGCTCCTCGCGGAACACCTCCTGCTCGTCGACGGTGATGGTCACCAGCGAGGTCCCGTCGAGGCGCGCCTTGAGCCGCTTGGGCCACGGCACCGTCACCGGGTCCGGGCCGTCCTCCACCGCGACCGACCAGCCGCGCCAGCCGTCGAAGTGCACGTCGAGGGAGCAGTCGGCGCCGCGCTCGAGGTGCAGGCCCTCGTCGTCGACGCGGTGCACGCCCACCCTCATCGCGACTCCTCCCCTGCTGCCCGGCTGCTCGATATGGGCAGCCGGGACATTACTGCACGGTGAAGCGCGAGGAGACCACCGCGTGGTCCGTCGTACGCCGCACCTGGGCGCCCTGGTTGACCTCGGTGTTGTCGAAGGAGCCGCGACCGAAGATCCAGTCGACCCGCATCGCCTTGGGGAGGCGGCAGGCTGCACCCTTCGTCTCGCCGCCGACGGCCGCGTTGAGGTCGGTCGGGCAGGCGATCCGGCGGAACGCCTTGGCGTGCTCGTTGAGGTCACCGGTCACCAGCACCGGCAGTCCGTCGCCGGCGAGCTGCTTGACCGTCTGCTTGATGATGTCCATGCCCTTGTCGCGGTCGGTCTGCATCTTGCCGGGCGAGAGGTGGGCGTTGATCCAGTAGATCTCGCGACCGGTCGAGGTGTTGCGGAGCCGGACGAGGGCCTGGGGGCGCGAGGCACCCATGAACGGCATCTGGAGGGTGTTGCCCCAGACGTAGGACCACTCGGAGTCCTTCCACATCACCGACTGTGGCGCCGCGTCGTAGCCCATGGTGTTGCCGGGGTAGAACGAGAAGGCGCCGTTGGTGGCCACGTCGAGCGCGGTGATCTGGTCGGGCTGCGGCTCGGAGAGTCCGACGAGGGTCGCGCCCCGCTGGTTGATGAGGTTCTTGGCCCACTCGGTGCGGACCCGGCCGGGGGCGAAGTTGGGACGGGCACCACCCGGCGCGGTGTGCTGGCTGCCGAGGATGTTGAAGGTCATCACCTCGGCCGACATCGCGCCGCGCCTGGCCCGGGCGTTGACGCTCGGGCGGCCGGCGATCGCCGTGGTGGCGATCTTGGCCGCGGTCCACTTCTTGACCTGCTTGGTGGTCACGACCGTGCCGGGCGGCCACGGGGACGCCGGCTCGGCCGGCATGGCCGCCGGGACCATCGTGCCGTTGCCGAGCTGGCCCGACTCGTTGGCGCCCCAGCAACCGGCGCCCTCGGCGCAGAGGTGGAGCCAGCCGCCGGTGACCGGACCGCTGGACACCAGGCCGGCGACGACGGGGGTCGAGGAGCCGCTGCCGCTCGCCGCAGGCCCGAGCTGGCCGTAGCGGTTGTCGCCCCAGCACAGCACCTGGCCGTCGGTGCGGCTGGCGCATGTGGCGGTCACCGCGGTGCCGACGGCGGTGAAGCTGCCGCCGTCGCTGACCTGGACGGGAACGGCGGAGTTGGTGCGGGTGCCGTTGCCGAGCTCACCGTTGGAGTTCTCGCCCCAGCACCAGACCTGGCCGGTGGGGGTGACGCCACAGCTGCGACCCCAGGTCGTGGAGACCTGGGAGAGCTGGATGCCGCCGGTCACGACGGTCGGCCGGTTGCGGTTGGTGATCGTGCCGTCACCGACCGAGCCCATGGAGTTCTCGCCCCAGCAGTACGCCGTACCGCTGGACGTGGTGCCACAGGTGCCCCAGCCGCCGGCGGAGACCGACGTCCACTGCTGGTCGCCCAGCACCCGCATCGGACCGCTGCTGCGGGCGGTGGTGGTGCCGGCGCCGAGCTGGCCGCGCTGGTTCTGGCCCCAGCACCAGGCGGAACCGTCCGTCTGGGTGGCGCAGGCGTGCTGCCACGACGCCGAGACGTCGCGCCACGTCGTCGTGGTGCCGACCTGGCGCGGCAGCGGGGAGGTGACCTTGTCGGCCGCGCCGAGCTGGCCGAAGTTGTTGAGCCCCCAGCACCACAGGGTGCCGTCGAGCTTGATGCCGCAGGTGAAGCTGCCGCCGCTGGCGATCCGCGCCCACCCGGTGCCCGCCACCTGCGTGGGGCTGACGCGCAGCGTCGTGGTGCCGTCGCCGAGCTGGCCGTAGTCGTTGCGGCCCTGGCACCAGGCGGTGCCGTCGGGGCGCACGGCGCACGAGGACTGGCCGCCGGCCGCGGCGCCGCTGGAGGGCTCGCGGACGACGACGGTGAAGACGCGGCTCTTCGCGGTGGTGGCCGGCGACACGCCAGCCAGGGTGTAGGACACGGGGTAGGAGCCGGCCGCGTCGATCCGGCCGGTCACCGCGCCGGTGTCCGACAGGCTGAGGCCGGCGGGGACGGAGACGGGCGTGAAGCGGGCCGCGGGGGGCGTCGGCGAGCCGCCGACGACGTTGATCTGGGTCGAGATCTGCTCCTTGACGCCGACCACGACCTGCTGCGAGACCGGGACGGGCCACAGCGAGACCTGGGCCCAGGCCCGGTCGGCGGCCGTGCGCATGGCGGAGCGGGACTTCTTCGAGCCGTAGGACAGCGACAGCGAGAGGGCCTTGGCGGCCGAGACCTTGCTCGGGTTGCAGATCAGGTCGCCCTTGTGGCAGACCGAGACGACCCGGAAGGTGCCGGTGGGGTCGGGGACGTCGCCCGATGCCTTGGTGAGCTTGGTGAGGATGCCCTCGGAGTTGGTGGCCGCGGCCGGGTCACCCAGCGGACGACCGGTCGACGACTTCCGCACCCGCGAGGGGTCGGAGATGGTGACGGCGCCGGCCACGTTGGCCAGCACGCCCTTGGCGTCGAGGTCCTGGACCACGCGGTGGGCGACGGCCGCTCCCTGGGCGTAGCCGACGAGCAGCACCTGCTGCTCGGGGCAGGTCGCGAGCTGGCTGTTGACCAGCGCGCGGGTGGCCTTGGTGCCGGACCGGATCGGCTTCTTCCAGCGCTTGAGGCCCGGCCGGCTGATGGCGCCGGCGCCGGGACCCTTCTTGGTGCGGAGGGTGACCACCGCGCCCGGCGTGGCGAGGCGTATGCGCTTGACCGCCACCGCGCGCCCCTGCTTCTGGGCGTTGGCGGAGATCTTGTTGGTGATCGCGGCGACGGCCTGGCCGGGGCGGTCCTTCTTGCCCTGTCCGTTGCCGTCGATGCCGACGACGAGCACGTCGACGCACGCACCGGCGCGCCTGGCGGGGGCCGAGGTGGCAGCCGCCGGGGCCAGGTCGGCCGCATCCGCGCGGGGCGTGGCGACCCGGGCACCCTGGGAGCCGGCGGCCAGGAGGAGGCCGGCCACCAGGCCGACCGTCGCGAGCTGGGCGACCGCGGGTGCGAACCCGGCTACGGGAGATTCCTTGCGGACTCTTCGGGACCGGATTCGCATCGGGGTCATCTCAGTTCTCCTCCTTGATGAGGGCGTAGGGGTCGACGCCGCGCTTCTTGGCGCGCGACGCGACCAGGGCGTCATAGCGGTCCTGCGCAGCCGCGCGGGACTCGTAGGTGCTCATGGAGCCGGCCGCGGTGCGGCCGGTGGGGTCGCCGACGTTGTTGCTCGGGTGCTCCGGGCCCCAGGCCGCGGGGCGGTGGGTGAACATGTAGTCGATCCACTGCATGTAGCGGTTGGTGACCCACTTCTTGCGGACGATGCCGACGACCTCGTCGCTGGCGAGGGCGACCGACGTCCAGTTGGCCGAGCCGTTCCAGGTGATCTTGGCGGCGGGGTTGCCGCCGACGTTGCCGCTGATCGCCATCGACTTCATGTGGACGTAGCGGTCGTAGAGCCCGTCCTCGTCGGCGTCGTAGGCCAGGTGCGTGAGCGGGATCCTGGCCGCGCGCATGATGCGCAGGACCTCCCCGCCGAACATGGCGTAGACGAGCCGGATGTTGCAGCCCTGCCTGCGCAGCTGGACCAGCTTGCGGGCCAGCACCAGGCCGCGGTCGCCGTACATCGAGGTCTGGGCGATGCGGATGCGGGTGACGCCGGTCTTGGTGGCCGCGCCGGTGCAGGCGACGGTGTTGAGGGCGTCCATCACCGGGTCGCCGGTGATGCCCTTCCCGACGTAGGGGTAGAACGCCGTGCCGATGATGCCGTCGTCGTAGCCGGTGACGGGGTTCCTCAGGGGCTGGTCCTGGACCATCTGGTCGAAGACGCCGAGGAAGTTCTCGTAGCGCGCCTCGTCCTCCTTGACGGTGTAGAGGTCGTTCCACTGGATCGTGGCGCCGAGCTCGGTCGCGTTGTAGGAGCCGTACATCGTCACCCAGCGGACCGTCTTGAGCTCCTTGTGCTTCTTGACCCGCACCTTGTTGAAGAGGAAGAACTTGGAGTGCGGGATGCCGTGCTTGCCGCGGCAGGAGCTGATGCAGCGGCGCAGGAAGCTCTTCTTCGCCTTCGGCCGGTCCTTGTTGCCCTGCTTGAGGGCGGCGGCGAGGCGGGCGGCGTCGACGTTGGGGTTGTTGGGGTTCCAGTTGGCGCGGTCCATGACCACCTGGACGCTGACCTTGCGGCGGTGGGCGCGGATCAGGGCGTTGGTGATGTTGCCGCTGCGCACGTTCCACGCGGAGATGCGGATCTTGCCGCCGCGCGGGACCGAGTCGATGGTGCGGTTGACCTGACCGATCAACCGACGGACGTCGGCCTGCTTGCCGTAGGGGTTGTTGAACGCCGGGCCCTCCTTGGGCACGAAGTGGTCAGGCGTCCCGGACGCGGCCGAGGACGGCGCCCCGGAGAGGGACACCGCGACCAGGGCGGTCGCGACGAGGATGATCAACTTGCGCACGGTGTTTCCCCACAGACTGGTGTGTGCCCCGGGGACGGCCCGAACCTGCGCGCAGGCGGGAGCGGCCCCGTGACGAACGACTCTGACTATAACTCAATTTTCACATCAGTCACATGAGCATCACTGGCAGTGCCTGCTCATCGCGCCTGAAGCGCCCGGTTCGGACTCGGCTCAGGCCCCGCAGGAGGCCAACACCTTGTGGAACTCTCGGTTGCGCCGCAGGGGCACCTTCGACTCGTTGACCACCTCGCCCTTGGCGGCGTAGAAGGTGGTGCCGTAGGTGACCAGCCGCTGCCCGGAGGAGCAGTGGTAGACCATGGCCTGGACCCACTTCCCCTTGTCGGCGTCCTGGCACCCGTCGTACCTCTCGGGCAGGGTCGCCCCGGCCACCCACACGTCGGCGCACGCGGGGCCCGCGAGCTCCTCGGCCGGCTCCTCCGTGGGCGTCTCGCTGGGCTCCTCGGTCGGCGTGCTCGGCGACTCGCTGGTCGAGGGCTCCTCGGCCGAGTCCGGTCCCTCCTCGCCGCAGGCGGTGAGGCCGAGCCCGGCGACGAGCGTCAGGGCGGCGGCTGCGCCCCGGGTCCTGCTGGTGGTGCGTGTCATGGCGTTCCCCCCGGATCGACCACACTGACAGCGGCGTGGATGAAGTAGTGATCGCTGATCCTGGCCAGCGTAGCCCCGTCCTGGACGTAGCCCGAGAAGTTCACCCCTGCGCCACCGCCGCCCATGATCCAGTCGACGCGCAGGGGTGCTGGCGGCAGCGAGCACCCGGCCCCGCCACCGTTGGCCGCCAGGAAGCCGGTCGCGCCGCAGACCTTGTAGAAGAACTCCTCGTGCTCGTTGACGTCGCCGCCGATGAGCACGGGCTTGCCGCTCTCCGCCTCGAGGCGCTTCATGAGCGAGATCGCGATCGCCGTGCCGGCGTCGCGCTCGCCCTCGAGGCCACCGGCGGAGGTGTGGATGGAGATCACCCAGAACTCGGCGCCGGTGCCGAGGTCGCGGAGCAGGACGTAGGGCATGGGGATGGCCTGGCTGGCGAAGGTGAAGGTCACCGACCCGCCGTCGACCATCTCGAACTGGGAGGCGCGCCACGCGATCTGCAGACGCTGGCCGTTGCTGCCGAGCGACTGCTGGGGCCAGATCGAGTAGCCGGCGAGCCGGGCGTTGAGCACGCCGAGCTGGTCGTCCTGGACCTCCGACATGGTCAGCACGTCGACGCCGCGGCTCATCACCAGGCCGGCCGCCATGGCGGCCCGATCGGTGCCGGGACCGTAGCCACCGGGGCCGGCGGAGTGCTGGCTGCCGAGGACGTTCAGCGAGCCGATGCGGAAGGTCGAGGTCTTCTCCCTCGCCGCGAGCCGGGCCGCGCGACGCAGGCGCTTGGCCTTGAGCCTGGCCTGGCGCGCCTTGATGCGGGCCTGCACCCGGCGCTCGTGCACGACCCGGACGCCCCGGCGTGCCGCCGCGTTGTCGAGCGGGACCGCCCGTCGTCCCCCGAGGGAGTCGGCCCCCGCGAGCTGGCCGCCGCGCCGCTCGCTGCGCGACGCCTGCGGGGTGTGGGTCGCGGCGACCTCGGCCGCGGAGATGCTGGTCGAGGCGCCGGTGGCGTCGGCAGCAGGGTCGTCGCCGTCGGCCACGAGCAGCAGGGAAACCACCATGAGTCCGGTGACCGCGCAGGCCGGGACGAGCAGGTGCCAGGTCGACCGGACAGGCTTCGCAGCGCGTCGACGTGCGGCGCGGTGTGAGGGCACGGGAAAGAGGTTCCTTCGACTTCGGCGACGACCGCCCACGGGCGCTGTGGGGGCCGATCGAGGGTAACCCATCCGGGCGCTGTCGCCCATGTCGTCGCGGGAGGCCTGTCTGCGTCTCCCCGGGCGCTCGGCACGCTAACGTTGCGGCCGTGAGCAACACCCCGACCCGCGTCTTCGTGGCCCGGCTCGTCGGGCTGCCGATCTTCGACCCCCAGGGCGACCAGGTGGCCAAGGTGCGCGACCTCGTCGTCGCGCTCCGCACCGAGGCGAGCCAGCCGCGGGTGCTGGGCATGGTCGCGGAGGTCTTCGGCCGGCGACGGATCTTCGTGCCGATGACCCGCATCACCAACATCGACAGCGGTCAGGTGCACACGACGGGACTGCTCAACATGCGCCGGTTCGAGCAGCGCTCGACCGAGACCCTGGTGATGGGGCAGATGCTCGACCGCACGGTGACGATCAACGACCCGGCCAAGGAGGGCGGCGGCGTGAGCGGCGTCGTCTACGACGTCGCCATGGAGCAGGCACGCAACCGCGACTGGGTGCTCTCCCGGGTCGCGGTCCAGGAGCCCAGCAAGGGCTTCCGGCGCCGCGGGCAGACCCACGTGGTGGAGTGGCGCGACGTCTCCGGCCTCACCAAGCAGGAGCCGTCCCAGGGCGCCACGCACCTGATCGCCGCGCTCAACGACATGCGCCCCGCCGACGCGGCCAACATGATCCACGACCTCCCTGCGGAGCGCCGCTCCGCCGTGGTCGCGGCGCTCGACGACGAGCGCCTCGCCGACGTGCTGGAGGAGCTGCCCGAGGAGGACCAGGTCGAGATCCTCGAGCACCTCGACTCCGAGCGGGCCGCCGACATCCTCGAGGAGATGTCCGCCGACGACGCAGCCGACCTCATCGCCGACCTCAACCCGGAGACCGCGGCGACGCTGCTCGGGCTGATGGAGCCCGACGAGGCCGAGGACGTGCGCCGCCTGCTGTCGTACGACGACAACACCGCGGGCGCGATGATGACGCCGGAGCCGGTCATCCTCTCCCCCGACGCCACCATCGCCGACGCGCTCGCCCACGTCCGCAACCCCGAGCTCACGCCGGCCCTGGCCGCGCTCGTCTACGTCTGCCGGCAGCCGCTCGAGACCCCCACCGGGCGGCTCCTCGGCGCGGCCCACATCCAGCGACTCCTGCGCGAGCCGCCCTCGACCCTCGTCGCCGCGGCGCTCGACGACTCGATGGACCCGCTGCGCCCGGACGCCTCCATGGACGAGGTCGCCGCCCACCTCGCGACCTACAACCTCGTCGCCGCGCCCGTCGTCGACGACGAGGGCAGGCTGCTCGGGGCCGTCACGGTCGACGACCTGCTCGACCACATGCTGCCCGAGGGCTGGCGCGACCGGGCGCCGCGCCCCGGCAACATCAGCAGCACGTCCGGCGCCGGGAGCACGCGGTGAGCGACAACCGGCGCGCCCGCCTCGACACCCCGCGCGACACCCGCCGCCCGATCGTGCGGCGACCCAGTGTCGACGCCGACGCGTTCGGCGTGTTCGCGGAGTCGTTCGCCCGCTACATGGGCACCGCGAAGTTCCTGCTCTGGATGACGATGTTCGTCGTCGCGTGGATCGCCTGGAACACGCTGGCGCCCTCGGACCTGCGCTTCGACGAGTTCCCCTTCATCTTCCTGACGCTGATGCTCAGCCTCCAGGCGTCGTACGCCGCCCCGCTGATCCTGCTCGCGCAGAACCGCCAGGAGCAGCGCGACAAGGTCATCGCCGAGCAGGACCGGCAGGCCAACGCCCGCGCCCACGCCGACATGGAGTTTCTCGCCCGCGAGGTGGCGTCGCTGCGGATGTCGGTCGGCGAGGTCGCCACCCGCGACTTCCTGCGCTCGGAGCTGCGCGGCCTCCTCTCCGACATAGAAGACCTCTCCCAGCCGGACGCCCCGGACGACCGGCAGGCACCGCCCGACCAGGTTTCCCGACCGGGACCGTGAGCTCGGGGGGCGGCTCGTAGACTTCCTCATCATGAGCACCCCCACGCAGCAGCAGGTGATGGACGCACTGGCGACCGTCAACGACCCGGAGATCAAGCGACCGATCACGGACCTGGGGATGGTCGACTCCGTCGAGGTGGCCGAGGACGGCTCGGTCGCCGTCCACGTGCTCCTCACGGTCGCCGGCTGCCCGCTCAAGGACACGATCAACCGCGACGTGACCGCGGCCGTCTCGGCCGTTGCGGGCGTCGCGTCGGTCGACCTGACGCTGGGCGTGATGAGCGCCGAGCAGCGCGCCGGCCTCAAGGAGATCCTCAGCGACGGCCGCGCGCAGCGCGAGATCCCCTTCGCGCAGCCGGGCTCGCTGACCAAGGTCTACGCCATCGCCAGCGGCAAGGGCGGCGTGGGCAAGTCGTCGGTCACGGTCAACCTCGCCCTGGCCCTCGCCAAGGAGGGCCTGAAGGTCGGCATCGTCGACGCCGACATCTACGGCCACTCCGTCCCGGCCATGCTCGGCATCGCCGACTCCCGGCCTACCCAGGTCGACGACCTGATCATGCCGGTGCCCACGGCCAGCGGCGTCTCCGTGATCTCCATCGGCATGCTCAAGCCGCGTCGCGACCAGGTCGTCGCCTGGCGCGGACCGATGCTCGACCGGGCACTGGTCCAGATGCTCGCCGACGTCTACTGGGGCGACCTCGACGCCCTGCTGCTCGACCTGCCGCCCGGCACGGGCGACGTGGCCATCTCGCTCGGGCAGCACCTGCCGAGCGCCGAGGTCATCGTCGTCACGACCCCCCAGGAGGCGGCGGCCGAGGTCGCCGAGCGGGCCGGCACGATGGCCTCGATGATGCACCAGCGGGTCATCGGCGTCGTCGAGAACATGAGCTACCTCCCCTGTCCCCACTGCCCCGCCGAGGACGACCACCGGCTCGAGGTCTTCGGCAGCGGCGGCGGCGTCCGGGTGGCCAAGACCCTGTCGGACCGCTTCGGCTACGACGTCCCCGTGCTCGCCACCATCCCGCTCGACATCTCGCTGCGCGAGGGCGGTGACCACGGCAAGCCGATCGTCGAGGCCGATCCGGCCGCCCCGGCGTCCCGCGAGCTCACGCGCGTCGCCCGGACGCTGTCGGGTCGCGGACGCGGACTCGCGGGCATGCAGCTCGGACTGACCCCCTCCAGCAGGAACTGAGCAGTAGGTTCTGACCCATGTTCGACGTCGGGCTCCTCGAGCTGGCCATGATCGCCCTGGTGGCGGTCGTCGTGCTGGGCCCTGACCGCCTGCCCGACCTCGCCCGCCAGGCCGCCCAGCTGCTCCACCGGGCCCGGGGCCTGGCCCACAACGCACGCGACGAGCTCCGCAACGAGCTCGGCCCGGAGTACTCCGACCTCCAGCTGCGCGACCTCGACCCCCGCGCCATCGTGCGCAAGCACATCACCGAGGCGATGGCCGACTTCGACCGCGAGCAGGCCAGGAAGCCGACCCTGCCCGAGGGCCAGGTGCCGCCCTACGACGTCGAGGCGACCTGACCCGCTAGCCCGGGAGCTGGTCCTCCCGACTCTGCACCGCCACCAGCCCGTCGTACGCCAGCAGCACCTGCGCCCCGGACGCGTCACGCGCCTCCAAGAAGTCGGCGCCGACCCGCTCGACGTGGACCTCGTGGCGGGTGCCGTCGGCCAGGTGGACGACGCATCGCGCCTGCGCGTCTGCCAGGCGGCGCAGGGCGGCGCGGAGGCCGAGCCGGTCAAGGGGCGACCAGGCCACCTCCGGAACGGATCGCGGGCTGGCCCCGCGGACCGCGACGACCCGCCGTAGCGGCACGATCCAGTCCTGCGACGGGCCGCTGAGCAGGCACCACGACTCCCCCACCCGGTCCAGCCGACCCTCGACGCGGCCGACGTGCGGCAGGTCGATCGCCACGCGCTCCCCGCGCGACGCCATGAGCCGGCTCGCCAGCGTGACCGAGCCGTACTCGGTGCGCGCCCGGTCGGCGAGCTCGGCCTCGCGGTCGGCCTCCCACGCCGCGGCCGCCTGGCCCTCGAGGTCGTCGAACAGCGCGAACAGCTCGTGCTCCCAGGACATGACGCGAGCCTAGGCGCTCCGGGTCGTGCTGTGGAGAAACCTTTGACAACAACCGTCAATCTTCGTTGAATGAGGCAAACAGACGCAAACGAAGGGATTGCGATGGTGTCTCGGGGGAACGGCAGGGTCGTGTGGCGACCCGTCGCCGTCTGGGCGTCCGTGACGGTCGGCGGCGCGGGAGCAGGGCTGGCGGTGCCGGGCACCTGGCGTGCGGCCGGCGCGTCCGCCGGTCCCGGCGCGGTCGCCGACGTGCTCGTCGCGACCTGCGCCACGGTGCTGGCGCTCGCTCTCGGCTGGCTGTGGACGATCACCTCGGTGACCGTGGCCGGCGTCCTGACCGGACGCGTGGGGACGAGGGGCGGCGCCACCCGCCGCCTGGTGCTCGTCGCGTGCGGGGCCGCCGTCCTCGCAGGGGCCGGA
>NZ_JAOPWY010000183.1 GCF_025965415.1 Nocardioides sp. | reverse complement strand
GGGCACGGCCACCCACGCCGTCGCGTGCCGCGGGGTCGCGGGGAAGAGACGCAGCACCGCTCCCGTGATCACGCCGAGCGTGCCCTCGGAGCCGACGAAGAGCTGGGTGAGGTCGTAGCCGGTGTTGTCCTTGCGCAGTCCGCGCAACCCGTCCCAGACCCGGCCGTCGGCCAGCACGACCTCGAGACCGAGGACGAGCTCGCGGGTCATGCCGTAGCGGAGCACCGCGGTGCCGCCGGCGTTGGTGGCGAGGTTGCCGCCGATGGTGCAGCTGCCCTCGGAGCCCAGCGACATCGGGAAGAGCCGCCCCACCCGCTCGGCCGCGGCCTGCACGTCGGCCAGCACCACGCCGGCGTCGACGGTGACGGTCCCGGCCACCGGGTCGACGTCCCGGACGGCGCGCATTCGGCCGAGCGACACCACGACCTGGCCGCCCGAGCCGTCGGGGACGCCGCCGCCGACCAGCCCGGTGTTGCCGCCCTGCGGGACGATCGCGGTCCCCGCGTCCCGGCAGGCCGCCACGACCTGGGCCACCTCCGAGGTGGAGCCGGGCCGGACCACGGCCAGGGCGCTGCCCTCGTGCACGCCGGTCCAGTCGACGACGTACGCCGCGACGTCGGCCGCCTCGGTCAGGACGTGGTCGTCACCGACGGCGGATCGGAGGCGGGCGAGCAGGTCGGTCACGGGTTCTCCTTCGAGGTCCGGCGGGGGAGGCCGGGCCGAGCACGACGGCGAGGGGCGGTGGGCCACATCCTCGCCCACACCGGAGTGGGACACGTGATTCGGTTCCCCTGCGCCCACGCATCTGTGAGGGTGGTCGGTGCGGAGTGACTCGGCACGACAGGGGAGACAGTGGACGACGGAGCAGGCGGGGCCGCGCGGGGTGATGAACCGTGGGCCGACGACCAGACGCGCCAGCACCTCCAGGTGCTCGTTGAGAGCGTCGCGGTCCTGGCCGGCTTCGAGCAGTCGGCGATCACCCTGCGCCGGGACGACGACTTCCTCATCCTCGTGGCGGCGGGTGTCGCCGACGGCTTCGCCGGGACCCACGTGCCGGTGTCGGCGATGCAGACCGAGATCGACCGGGCCGACGACTGGGGTGCGTGGCGCTTCGTCCCGCACGACCGCGTCACCAACGAGGTGCTCCAGTACAGCCACATCCCGGACGTCACCCCGCTCGAGGGCCCCGACGCGTGGCACCCGCTCGACATGCTCTTCGCGCCGCTCCACGACGACGAGGGACAGCTGCGCGGCCTGCTGTCGGTCGACAGCCCGCGCGACGGCCGGCTGCCGGGTCCCGAGCAGCTGGCCGTCCTGACCCAGTACGCCGGCGTGGCCCGCACGCTGGTCCTGCTGGCGCTGGAGCGCGAGACGCTCGCCGAGCGGGTGCGGATGGCCGACGAGGCGCGCGAGATCGTGCGCCGCGCGCTGGGCGAACCCTCGCTCGAGCTGGTGCTGGAGGCGTGCCGCGCCGGGGTGACGTCCTGCTTCGGCGCCGTCGGCATGTGGCTGACCGCCTTCGACAGCGACGGCGGCACCTCCACCACGTCGTACTCCCGCGGCAGCGACGTGGCGCCGTCCCTGTCCGAGGTCGACGACGTCGTCATCCGGCTGGCCCACCGCTACTGGACCGACCAGTACGTCGCCCACTTCTCGCACGCGCGGGCCGACCAGCCCGGGCTGCCACCCGACGACGCCCAGCGCCTGCTGGGCTTCCTCGACCGGATCGGCATCGGGTCGGTGCTCTTCGTCCCGCTCGGCGCCGGTCCCGAGTGCCTCGGCTTCCTCGTCCTGACGCGCGTCAGCGACACCCCCGCCTGGACGACCACGGAGCGGGTCGCCGCCCTCGACATCGGGCGCGACCTCGGCCGCGCCGTCGCCAACGCCCGGCAGATCGAGCGCGAGCGCGCGGTGGCCGACCGGCTGCGCAAGCTCGACGGCTATCGCATGGAGATGGTCAACACGCTCGGCCACGAGCTGCGCACACCGCTGTTCTCGATGACCGCCAACCTCGAGCTCCTCGACGTGGACTCGCTCGGTCCCGAGGACCGTCGCTCCGTGGCCGCCGCCGGCCGCGGTGCCGCGCGCATGCAGGCCGTGATCGAGGACCTCCTCGCGATGGCCCAGGTGGCCGACCCCCTCCACGAGTTCGTGCCGGAGCGGGTCGACCTGCGGCAGGTCCTCCTCGACGTGGCCGAGGAGTGCCACCTCGCGGCCGCCGAGAAGTCCCAGGCGTGCGTCCTCGACGTCCCCGAGGAGCCCGTCCTGGTGTCCGGCCGGCGCGACGAGCTGCACCGGATGCTGGCCAACCTGGCGAGCAACGCGATCAAGTACTCCCACGAAGGGGGACGCATCGACGTGCGCCTCGCCCGCGAGGACGACGACGTGGTCGTCAGCTTCAGCGACGCAGGCATCGGCATCTCCGACGTCGACCAGCACCACCTCTTCCGCGAGTTCTTCCGCTCCACCAACCCCGATGCGATGGCGCGCCCGGGGACGGGCCTGGGGCTGGCGATCGTCGACCGCGTCGTCCGCCGGCACTCCGGCAGGGTCGAGCTCACCTCCGAGCTGGGCCGCGGCACCACCGCCACGGTGACGCTGCCCGCCCGTCCCGACGACGCCGTCAGCGCCGGGTGACCTCCAGCGTCATGAAGGTGCTGTGGGGGTCCTCCACGTAGGACCCGAACGGCTCGCACGGGACGAACCCGGCCCCTGCGTAGAGCGACCTCGCGGGGGCGAAGAACTCCATGCTTCCCGTCTCGAGCGACACCCTCGCCACCCCGCGCGAGCGCGCGTCGTCCAGGGCGTGGACCAGCAGGGCGGAGGCGACCTCGCGCCCGCGCGCGCGGGGCTCGGTGCGCATGCTCTTGAGCTCCTCGTGGCCGGCGTCCAGCGCCGCCAGCGCCGTCGTGCCGACGATCCCGTCGGGGGCGGCGGCGACCCACATCCGGACCCGTGGCGAGTCCAGGGCTGCCAGGTCGAGCGCGTGCCTGCTCTCGGGCGGCGCGGTCGGGGCCAGGTCGTCGAGGTGGGCCTGGAGGAACGCCGCCAGCCGGGGGTCGGTGAAGTCGGCGCGCGAGATCGTCGGGTGCACGCCACCATGATGGGCCCGTTGGCTGGCGCCCGACGGGGTACCGGGGGAGGACACGCACGACCGAGGCCGGGAGGCACACCAGCATGTCCAACGACGCCATCGTCATCCTCAAGGACGACCACAAGCAGATCCGCAAGGTGTTCCGGGACTTCCAGGCGGCCGGTCCGGACGCCACGGTCAGCAAGGGCAGGCTCGTCACGACGATGATCGAGCTGCTGACCCAGCACACCTACATCGAGAACGAGGTCATGTACCCGCGGGTGCGCGAGCTGCTGCCGGAGCTCGAGGACGACGTGCTCGAGTCCTACGAGGAGCACCACGTGGCCGACGTGCTCGTCACCGAGCTGGCCGCGATGAAGCCGTCCGACGAGCGCTTCGACGCCAAGACGACCGTCCTCATCGAGAACGTCACGCACCACATGGACGAGGAGGAGCAGGACTGGTTCCCGAAGGTGCGCGAGGGGCTGGGCCGCAAGCAGCTGCAGGAGATCGGCGAGGAGATGCTCGCCGCGAAGAAGAAGGCGCCCAAGAAGCCGTCGCAGCCGAGCGCGCTCAAGAAGACCATCGACGCGGTCATCGCCTGACCCGCAGCTGACCGTGGAGCTCCCGTGTCGCATGTCGGCACCGGAGCTCCACGATCGTCAGGCCTGGACGTAGCCCTCGCGATAGCTCGGCCGCGTCGGCGCCCAGCCCGTCGACCGGAGCAGGGCGTTGGAGAGCCGCTTGCCGTGTCCCTGGTCGGGGTCGGCGCGCGGGGGCGCGGGCGCGCCGAGCAGTCCGGCGAGGTGGGCCGCGACGTCCCCCATCTGGGCCGGCTCGTCGTCGGTGCCGAGGTAGAGCGGCGCAGGCTGCCCGGGCATCGTCAGCAGGTGGACGACCGCCGCCGCCGCGTCCTCGCGGTGGATGCGGTTGGTCCAGCGGTGCGGGTCGGCGATCCGTCCCTCGCGGACCTGGTCGAGCAGCCGCGTGCTGCTGCCGCCGTACAGCCCGGACAGGCGGAGGACGGTGCCGTGCGGGAGTCGCGCGTGGAACGCCTCCTCCGCCGCGAGCAGCATCCGCCCCGGTCCGTCGGCGGGTGCGGCGGGCGAGGTCTCGTCCTCGAGCGGGGGCCGGTCGTGGCTCGCCTGAACGGCCGTCGAGGAGACCAGCACGGCCCGCTCGGGTGCCTGCTCGAGGGCGTCGAGGGCCCGCGACATGCCATCGACGTACGTCGCCCGGTAGGCCTCCTCCGTGCGCGGCCGCGCCGTCAGCGCCACGACGACGAGTCGCGGGCGCAGGCCGGCCAGGTCCGGCGCCTCCCGGGTCAGGTCGACCGACTGCCCGTGCAGGGGCGCCGGGACGCGGTCGGCGTGGCGCCGCAGCGCCAGCACGTCGTGGCCGGGGTCGGCCAGCCGCAGCCCGACCGCGGCACCGAGGTCGCCGCACCCGACGAGGAGGACATCAGGGTTCACGCGCGCACCGTACGCCGTCGCGCCGCCCGGCTAGGGTCGAGCCGTGGCTCGCATCCTCCAGGCCGACTACCTCGTGGTCGGCGCCGGCGCCCTCGGCATGGGCTTCGCGGACGCGCTCGTCGACCACTCGGAGTCCGCGCGCGTCGTCCTGGTCGACCGCCGGTCCGGGGTCGGCGGGCACTGGCTTGAGGCCTATCCCTTCGTCCGGCTGCACCAGTCGTCGTGCTTCTACGGCGTCGCCTCGTCGCTGCTGGGTGGCGGCGCGCTGCAGACGAGCGGTCCGGAGGCGGGACTGCAGGAGCGTGCCTCGCAGCCGGAGATCGTGGCCTACTACGCGCGGGTCCTCGACCGGCTGGTGGGCACCGGGCGGGTCGACTTCCTTCCCGACAGCGACTTCGACGGCCACCGCACGGTGACCTCGCGCGTGACCGGGGAGCACGTCGAGGTGTCCGAGTCGTGCCGCATCGTCAACGCGCACTACCTCGCGCCCACCATTCCGGCGGAGGTGCCGCCACCCTTTGCGGTGTCCGAGGGAGCCCGGGTGCTGCCGGTCAACGACCTCGTCGGGCTCGAGGACGAGCCGAGCCAGTACGTCGTGGTGGGGTCCGGCAAGACCGCGACCGACGCGATCGTCTGGCTGCTCGCCCGCGGCACCGACCCCGACGCGATCTGCTGGGTCCGCCCGCGCGACCCCTGGATGCTCGACCGGGCCCGGGTGCAGCCCGACCCCTCGATCTTCTTCGGCCTGGCCGCCGACCTCATGCAGTCGGTCGCCGTGTCGTCCTCGCTCGAGGACGCGTTCCTCCGACTGGAGGACGCCGGCGTGATGCTGCGCGTCGACCGCTCGGTTGCGCCGACCATGGCCAAGGCCCCGACGCTCGCCCGGTGGGAGCTCGACGAGCTGCGCACCGTCGAGGACGTCGTACGGCATGGGCACGTGCGGTCGGTCTCCCGTGGCCGGCTCGACCTCTCCGACGGATCGGTGCGCATCGCCGAGGACGCGCTGGTCGTGCACTGCGCCGCCGACGGCCTGAAGAACCCGCCTCTCGTGCCGATCTGGCGGCCCGCCGACATCACCCTGCAGCCGGTGCGGGCCGGCTTCCCGAGCTTCGGGGCCGCGCTCGCGGGATACGTCGAGGCGACGCGCACCGACGACGTCGAGAAGAACCGGGTCTGCGGCCCGTCCGGCTACGGCAACTCCCTGCAGCAGTGGGCCGCGATGAACCTCCTCGGCACCCGCAACGCCCAGGCCTTCTCCTCCGAGCCGGCCATCAAGGAGTGGGCGGACGGCGTCGCGCTCAACCCGGCCCGGGTGCCCCCGGGACACCCGGGATCGGCCGCCCTCGACGACGCGCGCGCCCGGCTGGCGGAGCACACCGCGCCGGCCCTGGCCAAGCTCGCGGCCTACTGCTGAGGCTCGGCCGCCGTCGCCAGGAAGTCGTCGACCTCGGCCGCCGTCGGTGCCGACTCCGGCCCGCGCCGGGTGACCTTGATGGCGGCCGCGGCATTCGCCCGCCGGCAGCCCTCGACCCACGGCGTACCTGCCGCGACCTCCGCCAGCAGCGCGCCGGTGTGGGTGTCGCCGGCGCCGTTGGTGTCGAGCGGCTTCTGCGGGAAGCCCGGCACGTCGGTGGTCTCGCCGGCCACGTGGACGGCACAGCCCTCCGGGCCGTCGCGGACGATCGCGATCGCGTCGCCGCGCAGCAGGGGGGCGATGGCCGTCGTCAGCGCGGCGAGGTCCTCCGGCGCCTCCGCGCCCACCTCGCGGAGCAGGTGCTCGGCCTCCTCGGCATTGCTCGACCAGACGTCGGTGACCGCGAGCATCGCGGCCCGCACGTCCTCCGGCAGGCCGGCGAACGCCGCTCCCGGATCGAGTACGACGACCACGTCGGGGTCGAGCGTCGGCAGCCAGGCGAGCAGGGGATCGCGCGTGCTCCCGAGGACCAGCGAGAAGCCGGTGACGCACACCAGGTCGCCGGCCCGCGGGTCGGAGGTGGCGAGCGACTCGACGCTGATCCGGCGCTCGGCGCCGAGGGTCGTGACGAACGTGCGCTCGGCGCTGGGCTCGACCATCACGACGCAGATGCCGGTGTCGCGGTCGGCCACCGGGGGAGCGGAGACGCCGATGCCCTCGGCCTCCAGGGCGGCCCGGACGAGGTCGCCGTGCGGCCCGGTGCCGTGCGCACCGGCGTGCACGCAGTCCGCGCCGAAGCGGGCGGCGGCCACCAGCACGGTGACCGCGCCGCCGGCGTAGTCGGTGGCGGAGGCGGCCATCACGTTCTGGCCGCGCGCCGGCAGGTCGGGCACCTCGACGACGACGTCGACCAGGGCCTGGCCGGTGTGGATGACGCGGCTCATGCGCCGCCACCGAGCCCCAGGACCTCCGCGGTGGTGGCCAGGGTGATCTGCGGCGGGTAGAGCGCCATCACGTCCATCGCCGCCCGGTGGTTGTCGGGGGTCGAGCCGGCGCATGCGTCGGTGACGACGGTGATCGTCGCTCCGGCGTCGGCGGCCGCGAGCGCGGTGGAGACCACGCAGCAGTCGGTGGAGACGCCGGTCAGCACGATGTGGGGGGTCGGCCCGGTGATCGCCTGCAGGGCGGGACCCCACTTGCCGAACGTCGGCACCGACACGACCTCGGAGCCCACGCCGGTCATCTCGGGCACCAGCTCGAGCAGCGGGTCGTCCTCGGGCACGTCGGCGAACGGCCAGGCCTCGAGGTAGGCGGCCCAGCTGCCCCGCGGCTCGCGCGCCGGCACCCAGCGCGTGACGACCGTGCGCTCACCCGCGGCGGCGGCGAGGCGGCGTACCGGGTCGACGATCGCGGGGAACATCGGCGAGCCCCACTGGCTCGACGGGTCGGCGAAGATCCGCTGCGGGTCGATGACGACCAGCCAGGCGTCGGGGTGCATGCGGTCAGCCTGTCAGAGCCCGAGGGACATCCGAGGAACGCAACGGTCGGTCCGGGGACCGCAATCCGTCCGCCACGCCCTCGGACAGGCGTCGGCGGCCACCGGTCCCCCGACCGGTGGCCGCTGACGCGTGCGAGGCACGCAGGGGGACGCTGCCCCGACTACTTGACCTCGGCCCGCAGGACCGCGCGCAGCCCGAGGGCCAGCGGGATCCACAGCCACACCACGCTCGTCACGCCCAGCTGCTGCCAGTACTCGGCCGTCATCGTCTGGTCGAAGAGCCGGGTGATGGCGAAGTTGACGTCGACCCACGGCTGCAGGTCGCGGAACCACTCCTGGAAGGCGGCGAGGGTGCCGAAGGCCACCGGGAGCACGAACGAGTAGACGAAGTAGCCCACGATCGCGCCGGCCGAGCTGCGGAACAGGACGCCGAGCATGAAGCCCATCAGCATGCTGAGGATGTTGGCCAGGACGATGTAGCCGAAGGTCTCCAGGCTGATGTCCCACACCGCGTCGAGGCCCGTGATCGCGGAGCCGAGCAGGTTGCCCAGCGTGCCGATGGCGAGTGCGAGGGCCATCGAGACCACGCCGATGGCGACGGTGACGACGAGCTTGGAGGTGATCACCCGTCCGCGCCAGGGCACGAGCGTGTACGTCGTGAGGCCGGTGCGCTGGCTGTACTCGCTGGTGATCGACAAGATCGCGATGATCGGCAGCACCACCGACAGCGGCATGCCGATCGCGGTGGAGAAGGTCTCCAGGGTGATCGCCTCGTCCGGCGCCCAGATGATGACCGCGGCAGTGGCGAGGACCGACACGATGCCGACGCTCGCCATGAGCCAGAAGCCGGCGCGGGTGTCGAACATCTTGCGGAGCTCGACCCTCGCGAGGCGGCTCATCGGGATCGGGCGGACGGTGCGCGCCGTGGCGGGCGCGACGTCCGTCGTACGAGGCAGGGGCGGGGTCTGCGTTGCGGTGGTCATGCTGCTGCTCCTTCGCGGGCGGTCTCGGCGGTGAGCTCGAGGAACATCTCTTCCAGTCCCGCGCCGTCGGCGGGCCGGAGCTCGCGCAGGACGACGCCGGCGCGGTGGGCCGTCTCGCCCACGAGCTCGGGTTCGGCGTCGACGCGCAGGCCGCCGTCGATGGGTGAGGTGACGACGGAGGCCTCGTGCAGGGCACGGGCGAGGCGGTCGGGCTCGGCCGTTCGCACGAGCGTGCCGGCCGCGGCCAGCAGCTCGGACTTGCTCCCCTGGGCGACGATCCGGCCCTGGCCGATCACGACGAGGTCGTCGGCGATGACCTCGATCTCGTGGAGCAGGTGCGACGACAGGAGCACGGTGCCGCCGTCGTTCGCGAAGCCGCGGAGCAGGTCGCGCATCCAGCGGATGCCGGCCGGGTCGAGGCCGTTGGCGGGCTCGTCGAGGATCAGCACCTGCGGGTCGCCGATCAGGGCGGTCGCGATGCCGAGGCGCTGGCGCATGCCGAGCGAGTAGTCGCGGACCCGGCGCGAGGCCTCGTCCTCGGTGAGGCCGACGCGGGCGAGGGTCTCGGCGACGCGGGTCCTGGGCAGTCCCATCGTCTGCTGGGCGATGGTGAGGATCTCGCGACCCGTCCGCCCGGCGTGCTGCGCGGAGGCGTCCAGCAGGACGCCGACCTCGAGCCCGGGGTTGACGAGGTCGCGGTAGTCGCGGCCGCTGATGGTGACGCGGCCGGTGCTGGCCCGGGTGAGCCCGACCATGACGCGCATGGTGGTGGACTTGCCGGCACCGTTGGGACCGAGGAAGCCGGTGACCCGGCCCGTCGCGGCCGTGAAGGACACGTGGTCGACGGCCGTGAAGGGGCCGTAGTGCTTGGTGAGTGACTCGACGCTGATCATGGGTCCCACCTTCGCGGCGACCTACGGGCGCGCGCATCGGGGACAGGTCCCCGAACGCCCCTGAGGGCGACCCTGAGAAACCCCTCACGGCCACGATGTGGCGCCATTGGGTCCTCTTGGGAGAATGGCCGGGTGAGCCAGCCCACCGAGCAGCGTCCGCCCCAGGTCACCCTGGCGTCGGGCATCGTCATGTTCGCCTCCGTGATGGTGCTGGTCAGCGCCTGGGAGCGGATCGCGACGCTCGGCTCGCTGGAGACCCAGCAGTCGATCCGCGACTTCCTCGCCGAGCCGCCGTTCACCTCGCTCGGCCTCGACGTCCCGGGTGCCTCCGAGGTGCTCCGCATCGCGTGCCTGGTGGCCGCGGCCTGCGCCTGCGCCACGGCGATCCTCGGCTGGTACGTCCGCACGCCCGACCGCTCCGCGCGCCTGGGGCTCTCGCTCTTCGCGGTGCCGGTCTTCGTGACTGGGCTCCCCGCGGGTGGCCTGGCCGGCTCCTTCGTCGCCGCGGGTGCGGCGATGCTGTGGCTGATGCCGGCTCGCGAGTGGTTCGCCACCGGGAAGTGGACGCCGCCCGCTCCCGCGCCCGAGAAGGAGCCGCGCGACAAGGGCTCGCTGCGTCGTACGCCGCTGGGCGGGCGCGGCGACCACTCCGGGCCGGGCCCGGTGTCGCCGCCGCACCCGACGACGCCTCCGCCGGCGACCCGGCCCTTCGGTGAGCACCGCCCGCCGGCCTCGACGGCGGACCAGGCCCAGCGCCGGACCCCGTCACAGCAGCGGCAGCTGCTGCTCGAGCGGCCGGCCGCGATGGTCGCGGCCTTCGTCATCACCGTGGTGACCGCCGGCGGCCTGCTCACCCTGTCGCTGCTGTGGGTGGCGATCGCGGGACTGTCGCCGGAGTTCTTCAGGGCGCTGCTCGAGCAGCAGCCCGACATGTTCGACGAGGGGCTCACCTTCCAGCAGGTGCGCGCGACCGTCTTCGCCTATGCCTCCGCCTTCATCGTGTGGTGCCTGGTGGCGCTGGTCCTGGCCGGGTTCGCGATGGCGCGACGCGAGTGGGCGCGTCGCGGCCTGATGGTGATCGCCGCCTTCAGCGCCGGCGGATGCCTGGTCTTCGCGCTCAACACGGTGCTCGTGCTGGTCCCGGCGGCTGCTGCCGTCGCGACCGTCGTCTGCCTGAGGCGGATCGAGGTCCGCCGCTGGTTCTCGCTCGAGCCGCACTGACGCGAGCGGGCGCGGGCGCGGACAACCGCGGACGTGGTGAGATAGGCGCATGAGCGAGCGGAGCGAGCGAGTCATCCAGCGCAGTGCGACCTGTGCCTCATGGGCGCACGGAGCGAAGCGAGTACGCCCATGAGCGAGCAGGAGCCGGGCCCCACGCACACGCCCTACGGCCAGTCCGACCCCTACGGCCAGCCGCCGTCGGGCCAGCCGTCCCCCTACGGTCAGGCGCCGGCCTACGGTGCGCCCACGCAACCGACCGACCGGCGCCCGGGCACTGTCACCGCGGCCGCCTGGATCACCATGGTCCTCTCGGCCATCGTCGCGGCGCTCTTCGGCTTCACCGCCCTCGCGCTGCTCGTCGCGCGCGACCAGGTCATCGTCGAGCTGGAGAAGGTGCCGGAGTTCCAGGACGCCGACATCGACCCCGATGCCGCGGTCGGCGTGCTGGTCGCGGTGCTGGTCGGCCTGGTCATCTGGGCACTGATCGCGATCGTGCTGGCCGTCCTGGTGCTGCGCCGCTCGAGCGTCGCGCGGATCCTCCTCGTCATCTCGGCCGTCATCACCGCGCTCTTCTCGCTGGTCGGCGTCGGCAGCGGGGTGTCCGCCGTGACGCTCGTCGCCGCCATCGCCGTCGTCGTGCTGCTGTTCACCGGCGGTGCCGGCGCCTGGTTCAACCGCCGGGACTCCGGCGGCGGCTACCCGGGCGGCTACGCGGGTGGTCAGCACGGCGCCACCTACGGCGGGCAGCCGGGCGGGCCGTACGGCCAGTCCGCCACGCCGCCCCCGTCCGTCGACAACCCCTACGGCCAGAGCCCGTCCGGTCCCGACCCCTACGGCCAGCAGCCGTCGGACAACCCCTACGGTCAGCCGCCGGCCGAGGGCGGCACCGACTACCCGCCGCGGGACTACCCCAACCGCTGAGAGCCGCTCCGCTCAGCGGGCGAGGTCGGCGGCGGCGAGGCGGCGCAGGCCCTCGCCGATGACGTCGCGCTCCTTGCAGAAGGCCCAGCGCACCAGCTGGCGCCCGGCGTCGGGGTCGTCGTAGAACCCCTGAGTGGGGATCGCGACGACCCCGGCCCGCTCGGGGAGGGCGAGGCAGAACTCGCGACCGTCGGCCCAGCCGAGGTGGGAGATGTCGGTGGTGGCGAAGTAGGTCCCCTCCGGCACCCGCGGCGCCAGACCGGCCGCCGAGAGGCCCTCGCACAGCAGGTCGCGGCGCGCCTGCAGGTCGCGCGCCAGCGCGGCCGGCCAGTCGGGCTCGTGGTCGAGCGCGTGGGCGACGGCGGGCTGCAGGGGTGAGCCCGAGGTGAAGGTCAGCCACTGCTTGGCCGACAGCACCGCCTGCACCAGCGGCGCGGGTCCGGACGCCCAGCCGACCTTCCAGCCGGTGAACGAGTAGGACTTGCCCGCGCTGGAGAGGGTCAGCGTCCGCTCCCACATCCCGGGCAGCGTGGCGATCGGCACGTGACCGTCGGTCGACCGGGCGTCGTCGAAGACGAGGTGCTCGTAGACCTCGTCGGTCACCACGACCACGTCGTGCTCGATCGCGAGGTCGGCGACGGCCTGGAGCTCGTCGCGGGTGAGGACCGTCCCGGTCGGGTTGTGCGGGGTGTTGAGCAGGATCAGCTTCGTCCGGTCGGTGACGACGGACCGCAGCTCGTCGAGGTCGGGCCGGAAGTCAGGCGCCTTCAGCATGACCGGGCGGCGCCGGGCGCCGCACATGTCCAGCATCGCGACGTACGAGTCGTAGTAGGGCTCCAGCACGACCACCTCGTCGCCCGGGTCGACCAGGCCGAGGAGGGCCGCCGCGACGGCCTCGGTGCACCCGGTCGTGACCACGACCTCGCGGTCGGGGTCGACGTCGAGGCCGTAGTGACGGTGCTGGTGGCGCGCGATCGCGGCCCGCAGGGACGGGATGCCGATGCCGGGGGCGTACTGGTTGGCGCCCTCGGCGAGCGCGACCTCGACGGCATCGATGACCGACTGCGGGCCGTCGACGTCGGGGAAGCCCTGGCCCAGGTTGACCGCCCCGGTCCGCACTGCGAGCGCCGACATCTCGCTGAACACGGTGGGTGGGATGTGGGCCAGGCGCCGGGCGGTCACGGACATGCCTCGAGGCTAGTGGGGCACGTCGTCGGGATGGCGGTGGGCGGGGTGCAGCCCGTGCAGGAGGCCGGCCAGCGGCTGCTCACCCTGACGACCTGCTCCGAGCTCTTCCACGCCGACGACCGCCTCGTGGCCTTCGGGCACCTGGCGTCCCGCGTACCGACCGGCCGCTGACGGCGTACGACCTCGAGCCCTAGGCTGCACGACGTGGTTGACGAGACGCTCGCACAGGACATCGACGCGGCCTGCCGCCTGACCGGGGAGTTCGTCCTGCGGTCCGGGCAGGTCGCCGACACCTACTTCGACAAGTACCTCTTCGAGAGCCGGCCGGCGCTCCTGGACCGGGTCGCGACCCGGATGCTCGACCTGCTGCCCGACGACACCGAGCTCCTCGGCGGCCTCGAGCTCGGCGGCATCCCGATAGCCACGATGGTGTCGGCGAAGTCCGGCCTGCCGGCGCTGTTCGTGCGCAAGCAGGCCAAGGCGTACGGCACCTGCAAGCTCGCGGAGGGCCCGGACGTGGCCGGTCGGCGGATCACGATCATCGAGGACGTGGTCACGACCGGAGGCGCCGTACGCGATGCCACGCGGGCGCTGCGCGACGCCGGCGCCACCGTCGAGGTCGTCGTCTGCGCGATCGACCGGTCACCGGCCGGGGAGAACCCCCTGGCCGACGTCGGCCTGGAGGTCCGGTCCGTCCTCACCCGCGCCGACCTGGACTCCGTCCACCGCTGACGCGGGACCGGCGGAGCGCCACGGGCCGGCGTCGGCGATCAGTCGACGTCACGACCGGTGATGTCGCGGTCGGGGCCGCCGTCCTGCGTGCCGATCTCGGCGCCGGGGGCGTTGGTGCGCTTGTGGCGCCACCACTCGATCGCGATCGGGATCACCGAGAACGCGACGATCACGATGATCAGCTTGTCGATGCTCTCCCCGAGGCCCGGGAACGCGTCACCGAGGAAGTAGCCGAGCAGGCAGATCGAGAGGACCCAGAGCACCGCACCCACCAGGCTCCACAGGAAGAAGCGGGGCCGCTCCATCCGGGTCACGCCGGCGACGACGGTGATGTAGGTGCGGACGAAGGGGACGAAGCGTCCGATCACCAGCGCCTTGTTGCCGTGGCGGTCGAAGAAGGCCGTCGTCTGGTCGAAGTACTTGCGCTTGATGATCCGGCCGTCGCGCTCGTAGAGGGGTTGGCCGATCGCGCGGCCGATCTCGTAGCCGACGACGTTGCCCACGAAGGCGGCCGCCGTGAGCGCGGTGATCGCGACCAGCAGCTCGACGAACGGCGGCCCGGGGAAGAGGTCCAGCTGCCCGGTGGCGATGAAGAGGCCGAGCGCGAAGAGGAGCGTGTCACCCGGCAGGATCGGGAAGAAGAGCCCGCACTCCACGAACACGATGAGCAGGCTGATCCAGAACAGCTCCGCGCCGAACCGGTCGAGCAGCCAGTTGGGATCCATCCAGTCGATGCCCAGCAGCATCGGCTGGACCATCGCGCCAGACCAGGCATGGACGTCCCACAGTGCACTCACCCGAGCACCCTAACGAGCAATCCCTAAGGTGCTCGCATGGACGAGGAGGAGCGGGCGCCGTACGACCCGATGCCGCACGGTCCCCCCGAGGTCGGGCTCGGGCCGTGGTCGGGTCCGTGGCCCGAGGGGGAGCAGTGGGACGCCGGCCTGCTGCGTGACGGCGACCGCCGCAACGTGGTCGACCGCTACCGCTACTGGACGATGGAGGCCATCGTTGCCGACCTCGACACCCGGCGGCACGACTTCCACGTCGCGATCGAGAACTGGCAGCACGACTTCAACATCGGCACGATCGTGCGCACCGCCAACGCCTTCCTCGCCGCCGAGGTCCACATCGTCGGCAACCGGCGCTGGAACCGCCGCGGCGCGATGGTGACCGACCGCTACCAGCACGTCCGTCACCATCCCGACGCCGCCGCGCTGGCGGCGTACCTCCACGGGCTCCCGCCGGAGTCCGGTGGCCCGGTCCGGTTGCTCGGCATCGACAACCTCCCCGGCTCCCTGCACCTCGAGACGATGGCGCTGCCGAGGCGGGTCTGCTTCCTCTTCGGGCAGGAGGGGCCCGGCCTCTCGGAGTCCGCCCGCGAGGTGTGCGACGGCACCTTCTCGATCGCGCAGTTCGGCTCCACGCGCTCGATCAACGCCAGCTCGGCGGCCGCCATCGCGATGCACAGCTGGGTCAGGGAGTACGCCGACCTGGCGGGCGAGGACGCTTGGCGCGGCTAGGTCGCGACCCTCGCACAGGGGTCACGACGAGGCCCGGGATGTCCCCACAACACCCCGGGCCCCGACGTGGCCCTACCGCCGCGTCTGCGTGTAGCAGACGAGCACGCGGTCGCCGGCCTTCCAGCTGGCCTTGGACGGCCAGCCGAAGCGGAAGTAGCTCGACCGCACCGCGCTGCGGCAGCGCCGCTCGCCCAGGCGCTGCCAGGCGCTCTCGCTCGGGAAGCGCTCGGCGTCGACCCGGAGCGCCGCGGTGGCGCGGAAGGTGTGCTTCTCGGCGCACACGGTGATCACGAACTCGCGACCGGACAGGCAGCGCGCCACCGTGTCCTTGAAGGGGAACCTGCCC
The DNA here is from genome assembly GCF_025965415.1 of Nocardioides sp. Taxonomy (GTDB): domain Bacteria; phylum Actinomycetota; class Actinomycetes; order Propionibacteriales; family Nocardioidaceae; genus Nocardioides. The sequence continues at coordinate 38,614 of NZ_JAOPWY010000183.1, read as the reverse complement.
ACCTGGAGCTTGCCCGGCAACGGCGCGAGCCTGCTGCCCGCGGACAGGACGAGGTCGCAGCGCAGCCAGCGGGCGCCGGCGGCCTGCTGGTCCACCGTCGGGATGAAGTAGCCGAGGTTGAAGGAGGTGAGGCGCAGCCCGAGCTTGCTGGCGCCCACGGCCTTGCGCTGCGCCGGGAAGCAGGTCTCGAGGGCGAACCGGACCAGCGCCTTGCTCTCGTAGGCCACGCCGTCGGGCACCTGGGCCACCGCGATGACCTGCGAGGTGTGCTCGGCGGCACAGTCCACGGCCGCCTCGGCGTAGGACGCCTCGCCGAGCTCGGCGACGCTCATGTCGAAGCACTGGCCCACGACCGGGGCCTGGTACATCGGGTCGGCGGCGGTCGCGGACGGCGCGGCGAGGGACGTCAGGGCCGCGGCCAGCAGCCCGGTGATCGCGGAGCCGAGCCCCAGTCGTCGTGTCATGGCCGTCAACCTAAACCTGACGACGGGTCAAAGCCATACCCATCCGGGTGCAGCCTCCCTCCCTCCCCCCTTCCGACGCAGCCGGCCTACCGCTGCGGTGCGAGCACCGCCTCCAGCGCCGCCAGCCCGCGACTGCTGTGGCTCTTCACGGTCCCCTCGCCGATGCCGAGCTCGGTGGCGGTCTCGCGCACCGAGAGGCCCAACCAGTGCCGCAGGACGACGACCTTGCGCTGCTGCTCCGGAAGGGACTGGAGGGCGTCGAAGAGCGCCGACCGCTCCTCGACCGGGGTGGGCTGGTCCCCGGCCCGGTCGGGCAGGTCCGGCGTCGGGCGCTCCCGGCGCCACGGCCGTCGGGAGTCGTCGATGTTCGCCCGCACCATGATCTGGCGGACGTAGGCCTCCTCGCCTCCCTCGTGCCGGATCCGCGGCCAGGCGACGTACAGCCTGGTGAGGGCGGTCTGCAGCAGGTCCTCGGCCTTGTGCCAGTCGCCGCACAGCGCGTAGGCGATACGGCGCAGGTGGGTCTGGCGGGCCGCGACGAACTCCGTGAAGGCCGCATCGCGGTCGGCGCTCCTCATCGCAGGTTCTCCCGTGCCGGCTGCTGTGGCAGCCAGGCGCCGAAGGTCGCAGCAGTCTCACCGGGGGCCTCGGAGATCGTGTAGAAGTCGCCGCCCCACGTCCACTTCAGGTAGATCCACTGGGCTCCCGGTCCGTCGTCCTCGCTGGTCACGAGCCCCCAGGTGCGAGCAGGCGTGGGGCTGGACCTGATCACGATCAACGTGTCGACGCTCCAGCCCCGCTCGACGACCAGCTCGCCGTCCCCCAGTGCCGCGACCGTCGACGCTCCGTCGAAGAGCGGTCGGTCGTCGGCACGCTCGGGGCGCACGTCGTCGGGCGACTGCGCCAGATCGGGTCTCGGGGGTGTGGCCGGTGGTCGCACCGCCGACGTCGGCGACGGCTCGGTCGTGCGCGTCGACGCGACCCGCGAGCCGTCCCAGGACCCGCCGGGCCCGGCCGCCCAGGCGGTGCCGCCACCGATGGCGAGGCCGGCGGCCACCACGACCGCGGTGACCCGGCGTCGGCGTACGGCGACCCGGCCCGTGGCGACGTAGTGCGCGGCGGGCAGGTCCTCGCCGCTGCCGAACGCGGTGTCGATCTCGTGCTGCCAGTCGATGTCGGTGCGCATGCTGGTCCTTCCCCCGTGGTGAGTCTCGCACCGGTGGACACGACGCGAACGACGGATCGGTTGTCACGGAGTGAGACGTCCGCGCGACGAGAATCCGACTCGCGAGTAGCCACTAGGGTTGTGGACGCCGGAACGACCGCTCCCGAGGAGAACCCCGATGCCCATCGCCACCCCCGAGGTCTACGCGCAGATGCTGGACGCCGCGAAGGCCAAGTCCTTCGCCTACCCGGCCATCAACGTGTCGTCGTCCCAGACCCTCAACGCCGCGCTGAAGGGCTTCGCCGACGCCGGGTCCGACGGCATCATCCAGGTCTCCACGGGTGGTGCCGAGTACCTCTCCGGTCCGAGCATCAAGGACATGGTGAGCGGCTCCGTCGCGTTCGCCGCCTACGCCTCCGAGGTCGCGAAGAACTACCCCGTCAACATCGCGCTGCACACCGACCACTGCCCCAAGGACAAGCTCGACGGCTTCGTCCGGCCCCTGCTCGACATCTCGGCCGAGCGCGTCGCGCGCGGTGAGGCCCCGCTCTTCCAGTCGCACATGTGGGACGGCTCGTCCGTGCCGCTCGACGAGAACCTCCAGATCGCCGAGGAGCTGCTGGCCAAGTGCGCCGCGGCCCACATCATCCTCGAGATCGAGGTCGGTGTCGTCGGTGGCGAGGAGGACGGCGTCGCCAACGAGATCAACGACCAGCTCTACACGACCCCCGAGGACGCGATCGCCACGATCAGGGCGCTCGGCGCCGGCGAGCGCGGCCGCTACATGACCGCGCTGACCTTCGGCAACGTGCACGGCGTCTACAAGCCGGGCAACGTCAAGCTCCGCCCGGAGATCCTCAAGGCCGCCCAGGAGGCCGCCGCCGCCGAGCTCGGTCTCGGCTCCGACGCGCGTCCCTTCGACCTCGTCTTCCACGGCGGCTCCGGCTCCAGCGCCCAGGAGATCAGCGACGCGGTCGACTTCGGCGTCGTCAAGATGAACGTCGACACCGACACGCAGTACGCCTTCACCCGCCCGGTCGCGGCGCACATGTTCACCCACTACGACGGCGTGCTGAAGGTCGACGGCGAGGTCGGCAACAAGAAGCAGTACGACCCGCGCGCCTGGGGCAAGGCCGCCGAGGGCGGCATGGCCGCCCGCATCGTCGAGGCCTGCGAGAACCTGCGCTCCGCCGGCACGTCGCTCGCGGGCTGAGCCTGCTCCTCGCTCCAACGAGCGGTGGTCCAGCCACCTCCGAGGTCGTCGGAAGGTGGCTGGAGCACCGCGCCGTACGGCGGTCAGGCGGGCGGTGTCGCGGCAGCCACCCCTGCCTCGGCGGGCTCGGCCTCCGCGACCGGTGCGGGCGTGAAGTGCTGGGGGCGCTCGAAGAAGACCACGGCCACGACGCCGATGACCAGCACCGCGGGCAGCAACAACATCGCCTGTGACATGGCGGTGCTGAACGCGTCGTGCACGACGGCCGGCAGGGTGCCGCCGAGCGACGCCTCGCTCGCGCCCCCGCCGGAGAGGCCGTTGGCCGCGAGCCGGCTGTCGATCAGCACGGCGATCGCGGCGGCGCCGACGACGGAGCCGATCTGGCGGTTGGCGTTGTAGATGCCCGCGCCGGCTCCGGCCTGGTGCAGCGGGAGGTTGCGGTTGGCGGTCGTGGTCAGCGGTGCCCACACGAACGAGCTGCCGACGCCCAGCAGCGCCATCGATCCCAGGATCTGCCACAGCGGGGTGTCGGGACCGATCGCCGAGGCCAGCAGCACCAGCGAGAAGGCGAGCACGGTGAGCCCGGCACCGGCCAGGATGCGCGGGTGCACGCGGTCGGTGAGGCGCCCGGCGACGGGGGCGAGCACGATCGACGCGACGGCCATGGGCGCGAGGAGCAGGCCGGCCTGCGTGGGGGAGTCGCCGCGGACGAGCTGGGCCCAGAGCATGAGCGGGAACCCCATCGAGGCGAAGACGAAGCCGACCGCGGCGATGGCGACGTTGGCGAGCGAGAAGTTGCGGTCGCGGAAGAGCGTGAGGGGCATCAGCGGCTCGCGCGTGTTGCGGGACTGCCACCACACGAAGACCGCACCGATCACGAGCCCTCCGACGATCATCGCGATGATCGTCGCCGACCAGTCGAACGCATGGCCCTCCTGGATGCCGAAGACCAGCAGGAGGAGGGCGGCGCCGCTCAGCAGCACGCCGATCCAGTCGAAGGCGTGGTCGTTGACCTCGAGCGCCGGCACAAGCCGCCAGGCCAGCCAGAACCCGACGACGCCGACGGGGATGTTGATGAAGAAGATCCACTGCCACCCGGCGAGGTCGACCAGCACGCCGCCCAGGATCGGGCCGACCAGCGTCGCGACACCCGCGGTGGCACCCCACAGGCTCATCGCCGACCCGCGGCTCTCGCGCGGGAAGATGCGGGTGATGACGGCCATCGTCTGCGGCGCCACGGCAGCGGCACCGAAGCCCTGCAGCACGCGCGCCGCGACCAGCATCCAGATGCTCGTCGAGAGCTCGAAGGCGAGCCCGCACCACAGCGAGGCGAGCGTGAAGACGACCAGGCCGCCGAGGTACATCCGCTTGGGACCGAAGCGGTCACCGAGCCGCCCGGTGATCAGGATCGGGACGGCGTAGGACAGGAGGTAGGCGCTGGTCACCCAGATCACGTCGTTGACCGTGGCGCCGTGCGGTGCGTAGGTCTCGAGGATCGCGGGGGTCGCCACCGACACGATCGTCATGTCGACCAGGATCATGAAGAACCCGACGCACAGGGCGCCGAGGGCGGGCCACGGACGGACCTCGCTGCCGGTGGTCGGGGCTGTTCCGCGTGTCAGGCTCACGGGTCAAGTGAACACCCGGGCTCCGACATCGGTTCCACGAGAGCCCGGACCGATCCACCGGGGCGGTGCGTGAGGCGGGTTCTCGGTCCGGAGGACCTGCGCCACGTACCGCCGCGGCGGTCGTCGTACGCCGTCAGCGCGCCGGCGCGTTCCCCGAGATGTCGTCGGGGTCGCCGTAGGGCTCGTCGTGCGTGTCGTGCTCGGCGAGGTCCTTCTGCACGCGCGGGTCGTCCGCGTCGGCGAAGTAGTCGAACGGGATCGTCTCGTCCTGGCCGTTGGAGACCTTCATGGCGTTGAGGATCGCGCTGAGGACCACGCTGACCACGAGGTTCAGGCAGAAGGCCGTCATCGCGATGTAGCCCATCTGCTCGATCCCCGGCATCAGGGCGAGGGAGCCGCCGAAGTGCTTGCCGGTGACGGGGTTGACCACCTGGTAGGCCTCGACGGTGCCGTAGACCATCGCGGCGGCCCAGCCGGCGAGCAGCGCCCAGCGGTGGAACCACCGCGTGAAGAGGCTGAACACGACCGCGGGGAAGGTCTGGAGGATCCAGATGCCGCCGAGGAGCTGGAAGTTGATCGCGTTCTGCTTGTCCAGCGTGAGGACGAAGACCAGGGCGAACGCCTTGACGACCAGCGACATCAGCTTGGAGACCTTGGCCTCCTGCTTCGAGGTGGCGTCGGGCTTGAGCCACTCCTTGTAGATGTTGCGGCTGAAGGTGTTGGCCGCCGCGATCGACATGATCGCCGCCGGGACGAGCGCGCCGATCGCGATGGCCGCGAACGCGATGCCTGCGAACCATGCCGGGAACATGTCCTCGAACAGCTGCGGGATGACGAGCTGGGCGTTGGCCTCGCCGTCGAGACCGATCGGCTGGGTGCCGGCCGCGATGGCCACCCAGCCGAGCAGGGCCAGCAGGCCGAGCACGAAGGAGTACGCCGGCAGGATCGCGGCGTTGCGGCGGATCGTGTTGCGGCTGTTGGACGACAGCGACGCGGTCACCGAGTGCGGATACATGAAGAGCGCCATCGCCGAGCCGAGGGCGAGGGTGGCGTACGCCCAGCCGGCGCCGACGCCGGGCAGGAACGCGCCCGTCGGCTTGCCGGTGGCCTCGTTGACGGTGGCCATCTTCTCCTGCGCGGAGCCGAAGATGTTGTCCCAGCCCCCGACCTGGCCGGGCAGGTAGATCACCGCGACGATGATGACGAGGTAGATGAGGATGTCCTTGACGAAGGCGATCACCGCGGGCGCGCGCAGGCCGCTGGAGTAGGTGAAGGCGGCCAGCACGGCGAAGGCGATGAACAGCGGCGCGTCCTTGGCGACGATGTTGTCGCCGCCGCCGACCCCGGCCACCTCGAGCACCGCCTGGATGCCGACGAGCTGGAGGGCGATGTAGGGCATGGTCGCGACGAACCCGGTGACCGCGACGGCGAGCGAGAGCCCCCGGCTGTTGTAGCGCCCGCGGACGAAGTCGGCCGTCGTGACGTAGCCGTGGCGGTGGCTCACCGACCACAGCCGCGCCATGAAGATGAAGATGATCGGGTAGAGGATGATCGTGTAGGGCACGGCGAAGAAGCCGGCCACGGCACCGGTCGCGAACATGGCCGCGGGCACCGCGACGAACGTGTACGCCGTGTAGAGGTCGCCGCCGAGCAGGAACCACGTGATCCAGGTGCCGAACTTGCGCCCGCCCAGGCCCCACTCGTCGAGCGACTCGAGCGACTCGCCGCGCTGGAAGCGCGACGCCATGAAGCCGGCCACGGTGACCAGCAGGAACAGCACGATCAGCACCGCGAGCGCGACGCCGTTGACCCCGGTGCCGGTGGCCATGACGGTGAGCTGCGGAGTCATCGGTCCTCACCAGCCCGGGGGGAGGTCCGGCTGCGGGCCGAGAGGGTCAGCCGGTAGGCGGTCCAGGTCAGGCCCGAGCAGAGGAAGACCCACAGGAACTGGTACCAGAAGAAGAAGGGGAACCCGAAGAGCTCGGGCTCCGCCCTGGCGTAGCTCGGCACCCAGAGGAGCGCGACGATCGGGATCGCGAGCAGGACAGCGGCAAGCGCCATCTTGCCCTTGTCGGTGGGGGGCGGGCCCTGGTCAGGGCGCGACTGTGGAGGGGTGTTCCCGGGGTCCATGAGCCGGACCCTACTCGCGCCGTGACGCTCGTCACGGCGTCGCAGCAATCGCCCGCGCGATCAACGGTCGGTCTGACGCGACGAGCGGTCAGTCGAGCAGCTCGTCCGCCGCTGCCGCGCTGGAGTCGCGCAGGAAGGTCGAGCACCGCTCCCACTCGTGCGTCTCGCCGATGGCGCGCGCGGCGAGGGCGAGGAGGGCGAGGGAGCGGAGGAAGCCGCGGTTGGGCTCGTGCTCCCACGGCACCGGCCCGTGGCCCTTCCACCCGTTGCGACGCAGCTGGTCGAGCGAGCGGTGGTAGCCGACGCGGGCGTAGGCGTAGACCGTCACCGCGTCGGCGCCGGCCTCGCGGGCCTGCTGGGCGAGGGCGGCCCAGGCGGCGGGCGACTCCGGGTGGCGTCGTACGACGTCCGCCGGGGCGTCCCCACCGGCGAGCTCGGCGTCAGCGGGGTCGGCGGGCAGGTGGGTGGGCGGGGGACCGGCCATCAGGTCAACGTGGGACATGCCGCCAGCCTGTCACGTCGACCCGACAGACTGCTCCCATGGGCGAGACCTTCACGACCGAGATCCAGGCGCGCTACCGCGACATCAACCTCGCCGGGCACGTCGACAACGTCGAGGCGGTCCGGGTGCTCGACGAGGCCCGCTACGAGTTCCTGCGCTTCGCGCGCCTCCCGGGGCTGCCCGGCGACGCGGTCGGCCTGCTCCACGGGCTCGACGACGGGGTGTCCGAGCTGGTCGCGTCCCAGACGATCGAGTACCACTCCGAGATGCGCTTCGTCCCCTACCAGCCGTTCCTCGCCTCGCTCTGGGTGACCCGGATCGGCCGGTCCTCCTTCACTGTTGCGGCCGAGCTCCGCGTCGAGGCAGGCGGCGGCCCGGCCGCGCTCTGGGAGTGCGTCAACGTGCTCTGGGACCACACCGCGCAGTCCGCCTGGCCGATCAGCGAGGCCGTGCGTGCCGACCTCGAGCGGTACGCCGGGGAGCCCCCGCAGATGCGCCGCTGATTCAGGCCCCGAGCAGCTGGCGCACCTTCGCCGGCCCCAGCGCCAGCACCAGCGTCGGCAGCCTCGGGCCGCGGTCGGCGGCGACGAGGAGGTGGTAGAGGAGCCGGAAGAACTCCTTCTGGTCGGCCTTGACCTCGTCGGTCGGGGCGTCGTCGAAGCCGAGCCCGCGCGCCACCTTCGGCACGCCGTAGACGACGGACGTCACGGCGGCGAGGTCGCCGTCGTCGGGGAGGCGGTCGAGGAAGATCCGCAGCCACAGCTCCTCGTCCTCGGTGAGCGAGGCGAGGCGCTCGGTGTCGGGTGCCTCGCGGACCGTGGTGCGCTCCTCGGCGGGCACGTGCTCCGCCGTCCACTGCATCGCCTTCGACAGGCGCGGCTCGAGGTCGGCGACCGAGTCGTGCGGGAAGCCGGAGGACTCCACGATCCGGGAGATGAGCTCGGCCGAGCCGGCCGTCACGTCGGCGACCGACGACAGCGTGCGGAAGGGGACCGGCACGGCCGGGGCGGAAAGCCGACCGGTGGACGCCGTCTCGGCCGCGCGGTGCCAGGCCAGCGTCGCGACGTCGGCCTTCGCGGGGTCGGCGGCCTTGCGGCCGAGCGCGTCCCACTCGTCGTACAGCCGCACGACGGCCGGGCCGAAGTCGATGTCGAAGGCCTGCGTCGGCGTGCGGCGGACGTAGAGCCAACGCAGCATCGGCGCCTCGAGGATCCGCAGCGCGTCGGCGGCGGTGGGCACCCCGCCGGCCGACGACGACATCTTCTGCACCCCCGCGAAACCGACGAACGCGTAGATCACCCGGGCAGGCGCGCGCCAGTCGAAGATCGAGGACACGAGCTCGGTGCCGACGGTGTAGGACGACCCGGGCGTCATGTGGTCGCGCCCGGCGGGCTCGAAGTTGACCGACTCGTAGGCCCACCGCATGGGCCAGTCCACCTTCCACACGAGCTTGCCGTCGGTGTCGGTGGACAGGTTCGTCGTGCCCTCGAAGCCGCAGGAGGAGCAGGTGTAGGACAGGGTCGTGGTCGCGTCGTCGTACGCCGTGGTGGTGACGGTGTCGCGGCCGCACTCGCGGCAGTAGGGGCGGTAGGGGAAGCGCGAGATCGCGTCACCGGCGTCGCTCGCGCCCGTCTCGGCGTCCTCGTTGGCCACCGAGTCCGCCAGGTCCGCCGTCTCCTGCGCCGAGGCGTCCTCGCCGGCGCTCACCTTCTTGGTGCGGTGCCTGGCGAGCACCGCCTCGATGTCGTCGCGGCGCGCGACGGCCTCGAGCACCTCCGCGCGGTAGGCGCCGGAGGTGTACATCTGCGTCTGGGAGATCTCCTCCATCTCCACGCCGAGCTCGCGCAGCGCGTCCTGGAGCGGTGCCTTGAAGTGCTCGGCCCAGCTGGGGTGGCACTCCCACGGGTCCGGGACCGCGGTCAGCGGGCGGCCGATGTGGTCGGCCCACTCGGCGGGCACGCCGGCCGGCACCTTGCGGAAGCGGTCGAAGTCGTCCCAGGAGTGCAGGTGCCGCACCGGCACGCCGCGGCGCCTGAGCTCCTCGGCCACGAAGTGCGGCGTGATGAACTCGCGGAGGTTGCCCAGGTGGATCGGACCGCTGGGCGACGCGCCGGAGGCGACCGTCACCAGGTTGCCCTCACCGGCATGACGTACGGCGTCGTCCGCCGCGCGCGTCACCCAGTCGACGGGATCGCCCTGACTCTGCCGTCCACCTCGTGCCATGCGAGAAGGCTATCGGTGGGCGGAGTGGCGCCGGAGCCGTCCCCCGCGGCGGCTCCGACGCCATGCTCCCTGTGGAGCGCGCAGCCACGCACCCCCGCGGCGGCTGGCGGACCAAGTATGGGCTGGCCGGTCGCTGCCACATGGGTCGCGAGTGCCGCTGGCACTAAACTGCCATCATGCCCGGCGACCCCTCCTCAGTGCTGTCGTCCCTCGGGCTCGACCGCACGTCGGAGCACCTCTACTTCCGCCTGGTTCCCGTGTCGGGGCACACGGTCACGGGCGTGGCCCGGCTCGTGCAGACGCGACCCGACCACCTGCTCCGGGACCTCGCTCCCCTGCAGGAGCGCGGCCTGGTGGTGCTCACCGGGGACCGCCTCCTGGTGCCTCCTCTCGCCGAGGCGCTGTCCGAGCTGGTGCTGCTCGAGTCCCGACGGGCGGCGGCCTCGGCGGACAAGCTCCGCGAGCTGGCCGGGGCCGTGCCCCACCTCGTGGCCTCGACCACGCGCCCGGACGAGAGCGACCTCACCGACATCCGCCCGTTGGACGGCGAGCTCAGCTCCGGCGGCGATCCCCTCGAGCTGCTCCACCTGATGCTCCGGACCAGCCGCGGGGACATGCTGTGGCTCCGGCCCGACGCCTGGGCGATGCCCCGCGAGTCGAGGGTCAGCGAGCTGCTCGCGGAAGCAATGGCCACCGGCCGCCGGTCCCGGGCGATCTACCCGGCGAGGGCGCTCACCGAGGCGCCCGAGGCGCTGGCCATCCGCGCCCGGATGGGGGAGCAGGTGCGGGTGATCTCCGAGGTGCCGACCCGGATGTTCATCTTCGGCGCCGCGCACGCCGTGCTGCCCGAGCCGATCGGCTTCACCGACGAGCCGCGGGTGCACGTCCGGCAGCGCTCCGTCGTCGCCGCGCTGACGCTGTGGTTCGAGCTGCTGTGGTCCCGTGCAGCGCCGGTGGCCGACCTCGAGTCGGGCCACGGCCATCCGGACGGGCGCCAGTTCCTCCTCGAGCAGCTCATGGCGGGCGCCACCGACGAGCTGATCGCCCGCAAGCTGGGCATCAGCCTGCGCACCGTGCGCCGGCGCGTGGCCGACCTCATGTCCGACCTCGGGGTCGACACGCGCTTCCAGGCCGGGGCCGAGGCGGTCCGGCGCGGCTGGCTCTGAGCTCCGGCCGGGTCGGGGCTCCGGGTCGGGTGTCCTGTGTCAGGGCAGGATCATGGAGTACGCCGCCGGCTCGAGGCGCCAGCTCCGGCTGCGCTCGGGACCCGAGATCTCGCCGTCCGCGGACAGCCAGAACTCGTCGCCGCTGACCTTGACCGACCGCCCGCGCAGGCTGACCACGTCGTCGCGCTCGTCGTGCTCACCCTTGCGCAGCCGGGCGACGTAGCCGAGCTTGGCCATCGGGGAGACGGCGCGGCTGATCATCACGTCGAGCAGCCCGTCCTCGGTGTCGGCGTCGGGGTTGAGCTCGGTGCCGCCGCCGACGTTGCTGCCGTTGCCGATGGCGACCATGAGGACGGGGCGGTTGACGTCGTTGACGACGGTGCCGTCGATCTCGACGCGCATCCGCCAGCTCGGCGGGTGGAAGGCCGAGAGAGCCGCGCCGATGGGGTAGCCGAGCTTGCCGAGGTTGACCTTGCCGACACCGACGGAGCCGAGCCGGCCCTTCCACTTGGCACCCTTGCGGCTGGCCTGGGCCCCCACGCCGACGTGGACGTTGTTGACCACGATGCTGCCGGTCTCGTCGACCAGGAGGTCGACCGACCGGGCCTCGCCGGTGAGCACGAGGCGTGCGGCGTCCTCGATCGCGAGGGGGATCTCGTTGCCACGGGCGAAGTCGTTGCCGGTGCCCATGGGCAGGAGCGCCAAGGTGGTGTCGGCGAGCTCGTGGCGCTTGTAGAGGGCCTTGACCACGGCGTGCATGCTGCCGTCGCCGCCGGCGACCACCACGGTGCGACCGCCCGCGCGGTGCAGCACGCCGTCGAGCTCGCCCGGGTTCGAGGTCCTGGCGACCTCGACCGAGGCGTCCTCGCGCAGGATGGCGAGGGCGACGTCGAGGCGCGCCTCGTCGGAGGTGCCGGCATCGGCGTTGGTGATCACGAGCAAGGAGCGCACGGGGCGGACACTAGTCCACGGTGCGGTAGCGTGACTCCGCAAGAGCCCCGAAGCCTTGTGCCCCGGGGCTGTTCTCATTTTCTGACGTGCGAGGAGGGCTGAGATGCCCGCGATCGTCGTGCTCGGCGCCCAGTGGGGCGACGAGGGCAAAGGCAAGGCCACCGACCAGCTGGCCACCACGGACCCGATCGACTTCGTGGTCCGCACCAGCGGCGGGCACAACGCCGGCCACACCATCGTCATCAACGGCGAGAAGTACGCCACCCACCTGCTGCCCAGCGGCATCCTGACGCCGGGTGCCACGTCGGTGATCGCCAACGGTGTGGTCGTCTCGCCGGAGGCGCTGTTCCGCGAGCTCGACGGCCTGGTCGCGCGCGGGGTGGAGGTGGCCGACCTCAAGGTCAGCGCCAACGCCCACGTGATCGCGAGCTACCACGCCACCATCGACAAGGTCACCGAGCGCTTCCTCGGCAAGAACCAGATCGGCACCACCGGTCGCGGCATCGGCCCGGCCTACGTCGACAAGATCAACCGGGTCGGCGTACGCATCGCCGACCTCTTCGACGAGAAGATCCTGCGCGAGAAGGTCGAGGCGGCCCTCGACGTCCGCAACCACCTGCTCACCAAGGTCTACAACCGCCGCGCGATCGAGGTCGACGCCGTGGTCGAGGAGCTCGTGTCGTACGCCGAGCGGCTGCGGCCGATGGTGTGCGACACCTCGCTGCTGCTCAACCGGGCGCTCGACGCGGGCCAGACCGTGCTCTTCGAGGGTGCCCAGGCGACCATGCTCGACGTCGACCACGGCACCTATCCGTTCGTCACGTCGTCCAACCCGGTCGCCGGCGGTGTATGCGTCGGCGCGGGCGTCGGTCCCACCCGCATCGACCGGGTGATCGGTGTGATCAAGGCCTACACGACCCGCGTCGGCTCGGGACCGTTCCCCACCGAGCTCTTCGACGACGACGGCATCCAGCTCCAGCAGCTCGGTGGTGAGATCGGCGTCTCGACGGGACGCACCCGCCGCTGCGGCTGGTACGACGCCGTCGTCGCGCGCTACGCCAGCCGGGTCAACGGCCTCACCGAGTTCTTCCTCACCAAGCTCGACATCCTCGGCGCCTGGGAGCAGATCCCGGTCTGCGTGGCCTACGAGATCGACGGTCAGCGGGTCGACGAGATGCCGATGACCCAGACCGAGTTCCACCACGCCACGCCGGTCTACGAGTACTTCGAGGGCTGGCAGAGCGACATCTCCGGGTGCCGCTCCTTCGACGACCTGCCGCCCCAGGCGCAGGCCTACGTGCAGGCGCTCGAGGAGATGTCGGGCGCGAAGATCTGGGCGGTCGGGGTGGGTCCCGGTCGCGAGCAGACGGTGGTCGTCCACCCGTGAAGGTCCTCGTCGTCGGCACCGGCGGGCGTGAGCACGCCCTCGCCCTCTCGCTGGCGCGCGATCCGGCGGTGACCGAGGTGCACGCCGCCCCCGGCAACCCGGGCATCGGCGCGGTCGCCACCGTCCACGACATCGACGCGATGGACGGGCCCGCCGTCGCGTCGCTCGCGACCTCGATCGGCGCCGACCTGGTCGTGGTGGGCCCCGAGGCGCCGCTGGTCGCCGGGGTCGCCGATGCGGTGCGCGACGCCGGCATCGCCTGCTTCGGCCCGTCGCGTGCGGCCGCCAGGCTCGAGGGCTCGAAGGCGTTCTCCAAGCAGGTCATGGCCGATGCCGGGGTGCCCACCGCCGGATCGCGCACCTGCACCACGCCGGAGGAGGTGGCGGCGGCGCTGGACGCCTTCGGTGCGCCGTACGTCGTGAAGGACGACGCGCTGGCCGCGGGCAAGGGCGTCGTGGTGACCCGCGACCGCGACGAGGCCGTGGCCCACGCCGCGGGCTGCGAGCGGGTCGTCGTCGAGGAGTTCCTCGACGGTCCCGAGTTCTCCCTGTTCGTCGTCTGCGACGGCACCGCCGGCCGACCGCTCCTGCCCGCGCAGGACTTCAAGCGCATCTTCGACGGCGGACGCGGTCCCAACACCGGCGGCATGGGCTCCTACGCCCCGCTCGACTGGCTGCCCGACGGGGTCGTGGCCACGGTGATGGAGCGAGTGGTGGCGCCGACCCTCGCCGAGATGCAGCACCTGGGCGCCCCCTTCGTCGGCTGCCTCTACGTCGGGCTCGCCCTGACCGCGGCCGGTCCGCAGGTCATCGAGTTCAACGTCCGCTTCGGTGACCCCGACATCCAGCCCGTGCTGGCGCTCCTGGAGTCGCCGCTCGGTGTCCTCCTGCACGCGGCGGCCCGCGGCGACCTGGCCTCCGTGGCGGAGCCGAGGTTCGCCGAGGGTGCCGCGGTGACCGTGGTGATGGCGAGTGCCGGCTATCCCGAGGGCTCCCGCTCGGGGGACGTCGTCGTCGGCACCGAGACGCTGGACCGCGAGAGCGACGTGGACGTCATCCATGCCGGCACCGCGCGGACCGACGCCGGTCTGGTCACCGCCGGCGGTCGCGTGCTCGCGGTGCGGGCGACCGGCGCCGACGTCGCCGACGCCCGCGCCAAGGCGTACGAAGGGGTGGCGAGCATCAGCTTCCCGGGCGCCCAGTGGCGTCGCGACATCGCGGCCGAGCCGCTGGGGGTCATGGAGGGTGCTGCCGCGCTCGACTGACGCCGGTCGGCTCGGCCGGGTCTCAACTGGACGGTTGGTTGATAGGTTCCGCGCATGGCACCACGTGACGCGGAGGCGACCCGCCAGCGCCTGCTCGAGGCGGCGGCAGCCGAGTTCGCCGAGTTCGGCATCGCCGGCGCGCGCGTCGACCGGATCGCTGCCGCGGCGCGGACCAACAAGGCGCAGATCTACCACTACTTCGGCAGCAAGGACGCGCTCTTCGGTGCTGTCCTGGCCGGACTGCTGCACGACGTGGTGGAGACCGACCCGTTCGACGCCGACGACCTCCCTGAGTCGATGGGCCGGATCTTCGACCAGTTCGAGGACGACCCGGCGCTCGCGCGGCTGGCCACCTGGTACCGCCTGGAGCGGTCCGAGGACGACCCGCCCAACGCCGCGATCATCGGCGCCAACGCCTCCAAGCTGATCGCGATCCGGGCCGCGCAGCGCGAGGGACGGGTCACCGACGTCTTCCCCGCCGACATCCTGCTCGGCCTGCTGATCAGCCTCGCCACGACCTGGGCGTCGCTGCCTCCGGAGTACACCCCGTCGGCGCGCAACAACACCCGGCCCAAGCGCCGGGCGGCCGTGGTGGAGTCCGCGCGACGCCTCGTGGCGCCGGACCCGGGCAGCGGATGAAAGACTGCGGGTCGTGAGCGTCCCCAACGTCCTGGCCACCCGCTACGCCGGCGCCGACCTCGCTGCGATCTGGTCGCCGGAGCACAAGATCGTCCTCGAGCGCCAGCTGTGGATCGCCGTGCTGAAGGCTCAGCGCGACCTCGGCATCGACGTGCCCGAGGGCGTCGTCGAGGCCTACGAGGCGGTCGTCGACCGCGTCGACCTCGACTCCATCGCCGCCCGCGAGCGGATCACCCGCCACGACGTGAAGGCGCGCATCGAGGAGTTCTCGGCGCTCGCCGGCCACGAGCACATCCACAAGGGCATGACGTCCCGGGACCTGACCGAGAACGTCGAGCAGCTACAGGTACGCCGCTCGCTCGAGGTGGTGCGCGACCGCGCGGTCGCCGCGCTGGTCCGGCTCGCCCGGCTGGCGGCCGAGCACGAGCTGACCGTGATGGCCGGCCGCTCGCACAACGTGGCGGCGCAGGCGACCACCCTGGGCAAGCGGTTCGCGACGATCGCCGACGAGATGCTCATCGGCGTACAGCGCGTCGAGGAGCTGCTGGCGCGCTATCCCTTGCGGGGGATCAAGGGCCCGATGGGCACCTCGCAGGACATGCTCGACCTGCTCGACGGCGACGAAGCCCTGCTCGAGGACCTCGAGCGGCGGGTGGCGGCCCACCTCGGCTTCGAGGAGGTGCTGACCAGCGTCGGCCAGGTCTACCCGCGCTCGCTGGACTTCGACGTCGTCGCGGCGCTGGTGCAGCTGGTCAGCGGTCCGTCCAACCTCGCCACGACCGTGCGGCTGATGGCCGGGCACGAGCTGGTCACCGAGGGCTTCAAGGAGGGGCAGGTCGGCTCCTCGGCGATGCCCCACAAGATGAACACCCGCTCGTGCGAGCGGGTCAACGGCCTGGCCGTGGTCCTGCGCGGCCACCTGTCGATGGTCAGCGAGCTGGCCGGCGACCAGTGGAACGAGGGCGACGTGTCCTGCTCGGTGGTGCGCCGCGTCGCGCTGCCCGACGCCTTCTTCGCCACCGACGGCCTCTTCCAGACCTTCCTCACCGTGCTCGACGAGTTCGGTGCCTTCCCGGCGGTGATCCAGCGCGAGCTCGACCGCTACCTCCCGTTCCTCACCACGACCAAGGTGCTGATGGCCGCCGTCCGCAACGGCGTGGGCCGCGAGGCCGCCCACGAGGCGATCAAGGAGGCGGCCGTCGGCACGGCGCTGGCCATGCGCGCCGGCCAGGGCGACAACGACGTGTTCGCCAAGCTCGCCGCCGACCAGCGGCTCGGGCTGACCCGCGACCAGATCGACGCGCTCGTCGCGGACCCGATCGAGTTCACCGGCGCGGCCGTGGCCCAGACCCGTGCGGTCGTCGCCCGGGTCGAGGCACTGGCGGCCCGTCACCCCGACGCCGCGGCGTACGTCCCCGGCGCCATCCTGTGAGGGTCGGTCCTCCCCTCGTCGCCAACTCGTGAGTTGGCGAGCCAACTGGTGAGTTGGTGGGTTGGGTGGGTGGCGGCCGGCGTGTCGGTCCCCCTCGTCGCCAACTGACGAGTTGGCCAGCCAACTGGTGAGTTGGCGGGTCGGGTGAGTGGGCGCCCGGCGCCCGCCCCTCCGTCAGTCGCCCAGGCGCCAGGACCGTACGGCGGCAGCGAGCGCGACGAGGAGCACGGCGAGCGCGGCCAGGAGGGCCGAGCGCGCCGCCACGGGTGCGGACGCGACCGTCCCGACGGACTGGTAGACGGTCATCAGCAAGGCGGCGCCCAGCGCGGAGCCGATCCGCTGGCCGGTCTGCAGCGCCCCGCCGGCGGCACCGCCCATCCGCGGCGGCACCTCGGCGAGGGTGAGGGTGAAGTTGGGCGAGATCACGCCACCGCCGCCGATCCCGGCGAGGAACATCGCCGGCGCGAGCGTCCACCACAGCGAGTCCGAGGGCGACGTGACCAGCCACGCGGCGAGCGCGGTTCCGGTGATCATCACCGTCAGGGCGAGCAGGGTGATCCGGCGCCCGATCCGCCCGACCAGGCGCCCCGCCAGCGGCGAGGTCAGCGCGGCACCGACCGCGAACGGCGTCAGCAGCAGGGCGGACCGCAGGGGCGAGAACCCCTCGCCCTCCTGTAAGTGCACCGAGAGCACCAGGAAGATGCCGGTGAAGCCGGTGAAGTAGAGGGTGCCGACCAGCAGGCCGTTGGCGTACCCGGGCAGCCCTCGCAGCAGCGAGACGTCGAGCAGCGGGGGTCGACCGAGGCGGACGGTCCGGACCTCCCACCGCACGAACGCCCACGCCATCGGCGGGAAGGCGAGGAGCAGCAGGAGGGGCAGGCCGACGCCTCCCTCGAGGCTGATCAGCGGATAGAGCACCGCCAGCACGGCGAGGCCGAGCAGCATCGCGCCGCGCAGGTCGACGCGTGGGTCGCGCTCGACGTCGTCCCCGGTCCCGACGGGGTTGTCGGGCACCAGTCGCAGGATCAGCACCAGCGCGACGAGGCCGATCGGCACGTTGACCAGGAAGAGCGAGCGCCAGCCGTTCTCCTCGCCGAGCAGCCCGATCAGCGCTCCACCGATCAGCGGCCCCGTGGCCGAGGCGATCGCGACGGTGAAGCCGAACATCCCGAAGGCCCTCCCGCGCTCCTCTCCCCGGAAGAGCTGCTGGATGAGGCCGGAGCTCTGTGGTGTCAGCAGCCCGGCGCTCGCTCCCTGCGCCAGCCGCGCGAGGACGATCGCCGCCGCGTTGGGCGCGAGTCCGACGGCGGCGCTCGAGACGGTGAAGCCGACGAGGCCGATGGTCATCATCCGGCGGCGGCCGTGGGCGTCCCCGAGGCGCCCACCGGCGACCAGCGTCACACCGAAGGCGAGGGCGTACCCCGAGACCACCCACTGGATCGTCGCGGCGCTGGTGTCGAGACCGGCGCGGATCGAGGGGACGGCGACGTTGACGATCGTGACGTCGAGCAGCGACATGAAGCCGACGACCAGCGACACCGCCAGCACCCGCCAGCGCTGGGGGTCGGGGACGTACGTCGTCTCGTCGGCGGTGGTGCGCTCCGCCTGCTCGTCCTGGGTCATCGCCCGCCAGCCTTGCACCCGCCTCCACGTGTGTGCGCACCGCGTCCAGGGGTGAGGGGGAGGGGTGCCAGCTCGTCGGTTGGTGGGTTGGGTGGGGTCGACGGGCCCGTGCCCGGCCCCCAACCCGCCAACTCACGAGTTGGTCGACCAACTCGTCGGTTGGCGACTGTGGCCGGCGCGCGCCCCCCCGACAGCGGATGATGGGGGCATGAAGGCGGTGCAGGCGCGGGTGAGCGGACGGGTGCAGGGCGTCTCGTTCCGGTGGTACGCCCAGGAGCAGGCGCGCCGGCTCGGCGTCGTCGGGTGGGTGCGCAACGAGCCCGACGGGTCGGTGCTGCTGCACGCCGAGGGCGACGACGAGGCCGTGGACGCCCTGGTCGCGTGGTGCCACCAGGGCCCCGGGCTCGCCCGGGTGCGCGACGTCGCGGTGCGCGACGCGGCGACCTCCGGTGCGACCTCCTTCGACATCACCGGCTGACGAGGCGTGGGCGGTTCCCAAACTGGACCGATCTGGTCGACTATTGTGGGAGGCATGACCACCACCACTGCAGCTCCGCCTACCTACGACGACGTCGAGGTCGTGGTCCCTGCCCCCGGCCGCGGCGCCGGCAACTGGGCGGGCGCGGCGAGCGCGGTCCTGGTCGACGACGTCGTCTGGCTCACCTGGCGCGTACGCCGCCCGCTGACCGACGGCCGCGGCGTCTCCGTCGTCGTGGCGCGCTCCAGCGACGGCGTCACCTTCGAGACGGTGACCGAGGTGTCGCGGGAGGCCTTCGGTGCCGAGTCGTTCGAGCGACCGGTGCTGGTGCCCCTCCACGAGGGCGGTTGGCGGCTCTACCTCTCCTGCGCCACACCGGGCTCCAAGCACTGGTGGGTCGACAGCCTGACGGCCGACACGGTCGAGGGCCTGGCGGACGGCGTGCGCCGCCGCGTGCACGAGGGCGACCGCCACACCGGTGTCAAGGACCCGGTGATCACGGTGGGCGACGACGGCTACGAGATGTGGCTGTGCTGCCACCCCCTCGACGAGCCCGGCCACGAGGACCGGATGACGACCCGCCGCCTGACCAGCGTCGACGGGCTCGACTGGGAGGACCACGGCGAGGTGCTCGCCGGCCGCCCCGGCGAGTGGGACGCCCGCGGCGCGCGCGTCAGCGCCGTGCTGCCCGACGGGACGGTGCTGTACGACGGCCGCCCCGACGCGGAGTCCAACTGGTTCGAGACGACCGGGGTTGCGCACTGGGACGGCACGGTGCTGACCCGCACCGACCAGCCGCCGATCTCCTCCCCGCACGCCGACGGTGCCTTCCGCTACGCCGCCGTCGTCCCGCTGCCCGACGGCCGCGTGCGCTACTACGTCGAGGCCGCGCGCCCCGACGGGGCGCACGACCTCGTCACCTGCGTGCGCTGACGTCCCTCAGCGACGAGCGCTGATGCTCGTCACCGTCGCGGAGCGCTCCGCGTAGGAGCCCCGGCTCTCGGGGGACAGCCAGTCCTCGAAGTCCTGCCCGGTGAGCTCGCTCAGCAGCCCGATGTCGTCGGCGTACGTGTCCACGAGTCGCTGGCGTCGGGTGGCGTCGAGCCGTGGCCGCGCGGCCTCGCCGTGGTCGCTGAGCAGGCCCATCGTGAGCGGGTGGATGCGCCGCCAGACCTCCGGCGGTGCGAACTGCCCGAGCCGCGCGCCACTGCGCACGAGCGGCCCGAAGACGCGCGGGCGCCAGCCCGGGGGGACGAAGCTGCGGGAGTTGTCCCGCGGGATGGAGTCGACGAGTCCCTCGCGGATGCCGAGGAACCGGCTGACCCGGTCGACGGTCTCGCCGGGCTCGTCGACGAGGTCGCGGTAGCGCACGACCAGGACACGGGTGGGGTCGACGTAGCGGTGCAGGTGCTCGAGCTGCTCGCCGTAGCGACCCAGCTCGCGGTAGCGCCAGAACGGCGCCCACCCCGCGCGCACCCGCTCGGCCTCGCGGTCGAAGGCGGTGACGAAGTCCGGCTCGGGCTCCAGCCCGTCGGACCACAGGTGCATCCAGTTGCTGTAGGCGCGGTCGATCGGGTCACGGACCACGGCAACCAGCCTGACGTCCGGCAGGTCCTCGGCGATCCGGCGGTGAGCACCGCGGCTCCACAGGTAGAACGGCGTGCTCTCACCACGGACCTGGTGGTCGCGCGCCGGCTCGAAGAGCGGGAAGTAGCGGTCGGCGCGCCAGATCCACTCCTGCTGCGAGTGCTTGTCGCCGGGCCCGCACCACGCGGGCGGGGGAGCGCCGTCGCACAGCCAGTACTTCGGCTCCTTCGGGTCGGAGACGAAGACGTCCGGATGCTGGGCGAGTGCGGCGTGCAGCGCGGTGGTGCCGGCCTTGGGTGCGCCGATCACGAGGAAGTCGGGGCGCGGTGCTCGGGTCATGGTCGCTCCCGGGGGGGCTGGACAAGGGTGAGTTTGTAGACTAAGTCACTGAACATTGTGACGCCAGCGTGTCCGGGATCTCGTCGTCGTCGGCTACCCGCGCCGCAGGCCCGCGCCCGACACTGGACCGCATGAGCACCCCACGGCGTTCTTCTCCTCCGCTGCGCTCCTCCGGACAACGCCGCGGGGACCCCGCATGAGCGCCCCCGTCACAGTGTCCGTCACGCGCCACGTCGACCCGTCGCGCTCCAGCGAGATGCTCGCCTGGGTGCAGGCCGGGACGTCGCTGGCCGAGAAGTTCGACGGCTTCCTCGGCTCGGGGTGGGTGCGACCCAGTGAGGACTCCACCGACTGGCACATGCTCTACCGCTTCGCCGACGCCGACGCCCTCGCCGCGTGGGAGGCCTCCCCGCAGCGCGAGTGGTGGCTCGAGGCCGCCCAGGGCAGCGTCGAGGAGAAGCGCCGCGAACGTCGTACGGGCATCGAGGGCTGGTTCGACGAGCCCACCTCGATCGAGTCGCTCAGCGCCGCGCCGACCCCGCCGCCGCGCTGGAAGCAGATGGTCATCATCTTCATGGGCTTCTTCCCGCTGAGCCTCGCCGTCAACTACGCCGTGCTCCACACGCCGCTGGCGGGCTGGCCGCTCCCGCTCCGGGTGTGCGCCACGATCGTCGTCATGACCCCGCTCATGACGTACGCCGTCCTGCCGTGGATCACGCGGCGGATGTCGTGGTGGCTCCACCGCTAGGGTCTGCGCCCACGGGGGAGCCGACTCTGGCGTGTGGCCTGGTCGCGTGGTGGTTCCAGGGAACGATCACCAACCGTGCTCGCCCCGGGGGCGCCCGTCCGCACTAGGCTCGACCCGTGGCCGAGCCGAACATCCCCGCAGCCCCAGCGATCGAGGGCACCACCCACCTCCACTCCGGCAAGGTCCGCGACCTCTACCGGATCGACGGGGGTGAGCACGAGGGTCGGCTGCTGATGGTCGCCAGCGACCGCATCTCGGCCTACGACTTCGTCCTCGACACGACCATCCCCGACAAGGGCGAGATCCTCACCCGGATGTCCCTGTGGTGGTTCGACCAGCTCGAAGGGCTCGTCGGCAACCACGTGGTGTCCACCGACGTGCCGGCCTCCGTGGCCGGTCGCGCCGTGATCTGTGAGCGCCTGGACATGTTCCCGGTCGAGTGCGTGGCGCGCGGCTACCTCACCGGCTCCGGCCTCCTCGACTACCGCCGCACCGGTGAGGTCTGCGGCATCGCGCTGCCGGCCGGCCTCCAGGATGGCAGCCGCCTGCCCGAGCCGATCTTCACGCCCGCGACGAAGGCCGAGCTCGGCGACCACGACGAGAACGTCGACTACGAGGCCGTCTGCGAGGCCGTCGGCGACGACGCGGCCGCCGAGCTGCGGATGCTGACCATGGAGGTCTACGGCAAGGCCCACGCGCTGGCCAAGGAGCGCGGCATCATCCTGGCCGACACCAAGCTGGAGTTCGGCCGCCGACCCGATGGCAGCACGATCCTCGCCGACGAGGTCCTCACCCCCGACTCCAGCCGCTTCTGGCCGGCGGACCAGTGGCAGCCGGGCCGCGCCCAGGCGTCGTACGACAAGCAGATCGTGCGCGACTGGCTCACCGGGGAGTCCGGCTGGGACCGGACGTCGGGCGACGCACCGCCCGCCCTGCCCCAGGCCGTCGTCGAGCGCACCCGCGCGCGCTACGTCGAGGCCTTCGAGCTGCTCACCGGGGAGACGTTCTGAGGCCCCGGCGGATCGCCGCGACCGTCGAGATGCCGGTCCCGGCCCAGGTGGCCTTCCGCTACCTCTGCGACCCGCGCAACCGGCCGGAGTGGCAGTCCTCGCTCCGATCCGTCAGCGTGCCGGCCGACGAGGAGCCGCACCTGGGGCAGGCCTGGCGCGAGACGACCACCGTCGGCGTACGGCCGCACATGGAGACGACCGAGCTGGCCCCGTTCCGGGTCTGGACCGAGGTGGGCCGCTGGCGTGGCGTCAGCGCCACCCTCACCCTCCACTTCACCGACGTCGCCGGTAGGTGCCGCGTGCGCGCCGACGGCGAGGTGACCGGCCGCGGCGGGTGGGCGCTGCCCGCCCATGCCGCCGGACTGCTCGCGTCGCAGGCCATCGCCGCCGACCTGCGCAAGGCGAGCCGCATCCTCGGCTCGCGGATGTGACGGCGCGCGAGACGGCGGGTGACGTGGCTCACGACCGCTGAGTAGGTTTGCGCCATGCCGAACCTCTCCTCGCTGCTCGAAGGCTCCGCCGAGGCCCACCCCGACCGTACGGCGGTCGTGCTGGGCGACTCCCGCCTGACCTACGCCCAGGTCAACGCCGCGGCCAACCAGGTGGCCAACCTGCTGGTCTCGCGCGGCATCGAGCCGGGGGACAAGGTGGCGCTGAGCTGCCCCAACCTGCCCTACTTCCCGAACGTCTACTACGGCATCCTCAAGGCGGGCGCGACGGTCGTCCCGCTCAACGTGCTGCTCAAGGGCCGTGAGGTGGCCTACCACCTCGACGACTCCGACGCGAAGGCCTACTTCTGCTTCCAGGGGACGCCCGAGCTGCCGATCGGCGCCGAGGGCCACGCCGGCTTCGAGCAGGCCGACGCCTGCGAGCACTTCTTCGTGATCACCGCCGACCCGGCCGCGGAGTCCCCGATCGAGGGCACGCAGACCCTCGGGCAGGCGCTGAAGGGTCAGTCGCCGGTCTTCGAGACGCGCGACGTCGGGTCCGACGACACCGCCGTCATCCTCTACACCTCCGGCACCACCGGCCAGCCCAAGGGCGCCGAGCTCATGCACCGCAACATGATCTCCAACGCGCTCTCGAGCGACGCGCTCTTCGGCGCCGACGCCGACAACCCCGACACCCTGCTGTGCGTGCTGCCGCTGTTCCACTCGTTCGGCCAGACGGTCATCATGAACGCCGGCTTCGCCTTCGGCGGCACCGTCGTGCTGCTGCCGCGCTTCGAGGCCGGCCCGGCGCTGGCCCTGATGGACCGCGAGGACGTCACATTCTTCGCCGGCGTACCCACGATGTACTGGGGCCTCCTCGGCGCCCTCGACGACTCCGGCGTCGACGTCAAGAAGCTCGCCGACACGCTCCGGGTCGCCGCTGCGGGCGGCTCGGCGCTGCCGGTGGAGGTGCACAAGGAGTTCGAGCGCCGCTTCGGCGTGACGATCCTCGAGGGCTACGGCCTCTCCGAGACGTCGCCGGTCTCGAGCTTCTCGGTGTGGGGCGAGCCCGCGCGCGTCGGCTCGATCGGCAAGCCGATCCCCGGCGTCGAGATGAAGCTGATCAACCCCGAGCCCGGCGTCCGCGAGGACGTGGAGGACGCCGTGGACGTGGTCGGCGAGATCGCCATCAAGGGCCCCAACATCATGAAGGGCTACTACGGCCGCCCCGACGCCACCCACGAGGCCATCGTCGACGGCTGGTTCCGCTCCGGCGACCTGGGCCGCAAGGACGCCGACGGCTGGTACTACATCGTCGACCGGTCCAAGGACATGGTCATCCGCGGCGGCTACAACGTCTATCCGCGCGAGATCGAGGAGGTGCTGCTGACGCACCCCGACGTCTCCCTGGCCGCCGTCATCGGCGTGCCCCACGACAGCCACGGCGAGGAGATCAAGGCGGTCGTCATCCGCAAGGACGGCGCCACGGTGACCGAGGACGAGCTGGTGGCCTGGGGCAAGGATCAGATGGCGGGCTACAAGTACCCCCGCATCGTCCAGTTCGTCGACGCGCTCCCGATGACCGCGACCGGCAAGATCCTGAAGCGGGAGCTGAGCTGATGCGGCCGCTGGGTGTCGCGCTCGGGGCGATCATGCTGCTGATGGGTGCGGTGTGGACCTTCCAGGGTCTGGGCTACATCGAGGGCAGCCCCATGACCGACCAGACCCTCTGGGCGGTCCTCGGTCCGATCCTGGCCGGGCTGGGCGTGGCCCTGATCCTGGTCGCCGTACGCCGTCGCAAGGCCTGACGCACTCCGTCAGCCCGGCGGCGTGATCCCGAGCCGCTCCTGCAGGGCCAGGGCGTCGAACGGCACATGCACCTTGGCGTCGTTGTCGAAGTAGACGAGCACGTCCAGCCCGGCGGCGTCCCACGCGCGCACCTTCTCGGCCCACCGGTCGAGCGCCGCCGGCCCGTAGCCACTGGTGTAGAGCTCGGTGTCGCCGTGCAGCCGGACGTAGACGAGGTCGCTCGTGACCTCGTCGAACATGGGCCACGTGCCGGCCGAGTCGGCGACGACCATGCCGATGTCGTGTGCGCGGAGGAGGTCGCAGAACTCGGTCGTGCGGAACGAGGAGTGCCGCACCTCCAGCACGTGGCGCAGCGGCCGGTCCGCCGGAGTGCTGGTGACGGGCGGCTCCTTGAGCTTTCCGGCTTCGTGGTGCGCAGCGGCGAGGGCCGCGGCGTCGGCGGTGCGGCGCGGCAGCAGGTCGAAGAACGCCGCCAACCGGTCCGGGTGGAAGCCGAGCTGGGGCGGCAGCTGCCACAGCATCGGACCGAGGCGAGGGCCGAGAGACAGCACCCCGGAGGCCAGGAAGGTCGCCAGCGGCGCCTCCACGTCCACCAGCTTCTTCATGTGCGTGATGAAGCGGGGCCCCTTCACCGCCAGGACGAAGTCCTCGGGCACGGCCTCGCCCCAGGACCGCCAGCTCGACGGCCGCTGCAGCGAGTAGAACGACCCGTTCACCTCGAGGGACGTCAGGCGCGAGGCCGCGTGCTCGAGCTCGCGTCGCTGCGGCAGCCCCACGGGGTAGAACACGCCCCGCCACCCGGCGTAGCGCCATCCGGAGATGCCGACGCGCATCATGGAGCCTCCTCCGGCAGCCGGCTGCTGCCCCTCACGCGTACCCGCCAACGGTCCACACATGCGTGCCCGGCTCGGCGTCCGTGCCTGATCCTCACTAGGATCAGCACTGTCCACCCCAGCTGTCCTCAGGAGCACTCCGTGGCCCGAGTCGTCGTCGACGTCATGCCCAAGCCAGAGATCCTCGACCCCCAGGGCAAGGCGGTGCTCGGTGCGCTTCCCCGCCTGGGCTTCACCGGGGTGAGCGACGTCCGACAGGGCAAGCGGTTCGAGCTCGAGGTCGAGGGCGAGATCACCGGTGAGGTGCTCGAGGAGATCGCGAAGCTGGCCGAGGGGCTGCTCTCCAACCCGGTCATCGAGGACTACGAGGTCCACGTCGAGGAGCACTCCGTCGCGGAGATCGCCGGCCAGGTGCGACCGGCATGAAGGTCGGAGTCGTCACCTTCCCCGGCTCGCTCGACGACGTCGACGCGCGCCGCGCGGTCGGCATCGGCGGACACGAGGCGGTCGCGCTGTGGCACGGCGACGACGACCTCCGCGGCGTCGACGCGGTGGTGCTGCCGGGCGGCTTCTCCTACGGCGACTACCTCCGCTGCGGCGCGATCTCGCGCTTCGCCCCGGTCATGACGTCGGTGATCGAGGCGGCCCGCGCGGGCATGCCGGTCCTCGGCATCTGCAACGGCTTCCAGATCCTCTGCGAGTCCCACCTGCTGCCCGGCGCGCTCATCCGCAACGACCACCGCAAGTTCGTCTGCCGCGACCAGCGCCTGCGCATCGAGCGCGTCGACACCCCGTGGACCTCGGCGTACGCCGCCGGCGCGGAGGTCACGATCGTGCTCAAGAACGGCGAGGGCGGCTTCGTCGCCGACGAGCCCACGCTCGACCGCCTCGAGGGCGAGGGCCTCGTGGTCGCGCGCTACCTCGGCGACAACCCCAACGGCTCGCTGCGCGACATCGCCGGCATCTCCAACGAGCGCGGCAACGTCGTCGGCCTGATGCCGCACCCCGAGCACGCCGTCGAGGACCTCACCGGGCCGGGCACCGACGGGCTGGGCTTCTTCACCTCGCTCGTCGAGCAGGCCTTCGCGTGAGCGCCTCCGCATGAGCCCGCGCACCCTCTACCGCACCGTCGCGGTGGCCGAGGCGATCACCTGGGCGCTGCTGCTGACCGGCATGTTCCTCAAGTACGTCACCGAGACGACCGAGCTCGGCGTGCAGGTCTTCGGGATGGTGCACGGCGTCGTCTTCATCGCCTACTGCCTGACGACGGTCCTGCTGTGGGTCGACCGTGGGTGGCGGCCCAGCCGCCTCGTCCTGGGTCTGGTGGCGGCCGTCCCGCCCTTCGCCACGGTCCCGTTCGAGAGGTACGCCGAGCGCTCGGGGCTGCTCGGCGACCGCTGGCGCCTGCGGTCCGAGGCGCCGCGCGGCGCGGTCGAGTCGCTCGTCTCGTGGCTGCTCCGCCGGCCCGTCCAGGGGCTCCTCGTCGGCCTGGTGGCCGTTGCCGGCCTGACCGGCGTGGCGCTGGTCGTCGGTCCGCCCGCCTGAGGGCTACTTGCCCTGCTGCAGCTTGTTCCAGGTCTGGGGCGTGGCGACGCCGGAGACGACGATGCGCTGGCGCGACTGGTAGGCACGCAGGGCGGTCTCGGTCTTGGCGTCGAACACGCCGCTCGCCCGGAACCTCCCGGCACCGGCCGCGTTGAGCGCCCGCTGCAGGCGGTGCACCGACTCGTCGACGGAGCCCCGCTTGATCGTCGTACGGGCTCCGGCGGAGAGCAGGGCCCTCCAGTGCCGCCTCTCGAAGGTGTCGGTGGCGGTGAACCTGCGGGAGGCCTGCCAGGCGCGGGCGGCCGCGATCGTGGCGGCGTCGTAGGCGCCGGTGATCGCACCGGTGTAGGTGCCCTGCTCGGTCAGCAGGCACTGCAGCACCTTGACGCGCGTGGGCTGCGCGGAGGCAGGGGAGAGCGCGGGGTACTTCCAGTAGCCGAGCCGCGTGCCGGGGCAGCGGCCCTCGGGCACGGCGACCGAGCCGGCGCCGAGGTCGAGGTAGTTGCTGTCGATGTTGATCGTCACGCCGCCCCAGGTCTCGTTGTGGCCACCGCGGTACTGCTTCATCCGGCCACCGGGGCGCCAGCCGTCCTCGGGGATGTACGACGACGAGGTGTTGGCCGCGCCGTCCCACCGGGCGATCCAGATGCGGTCGGGCAGCGCGAACTGGCCGGGCCGCTGGACGCGCGCGTCGTCGAGCATCTTGATGCCCGAGCTGACGCTGGAGTAGAAGCCCGCGACGTAGCCCAGCGCCTTGATGCGGGTCACCCAGCTGGAGACGAACACCAGCGCCGACTCGCGGCACGCCGTGTTGGTGAGGTCGAAGCCCTCGAGGTCGTACCAGAGGGTGCTGCCCGGCCCGATGCCGTACGCCATCGCGTCCGCGGCGTTCTTGTCGGCCTCAACGGCGCCCTGCGCGGCCGCCTTGGCGTAGCCGCCGGCGGGTGACGGGGAGATCGTGAAGTCGTCCTTGTAGCGCGGGAAGCGCGGCTGGCACGACGCCTGCGGACCGAGCGCGATCGGCAGCAGCCGCCAGCCGCGAGCGACCTGGGTGGCGACCCAGGTGGAGCTCAGGTTGGGCTGCGAGCGGCACGCGCGCGAGTCGCCGGAGATGTAGATCCCGACGGCGGAGAAGGGCGACTTCTTCCACCACGCGTCCATCGCCGACTGGGTCGGTGCGAGGCACTGGTCGAAGCCATGGCCGGTGAAGTCGCCCGGTGTCGCCAGGGCGATCTGGCGCTGCGAGGCGAGCCGCGGCGTCGTACGACTGTCGTCCGCGCTCGCCGGGGCCGAGGTCACGGTCGACGCCGCGAGCATGAGGGTGAGCGCGGCGAGGAGCGTACGGGCGGTGGTGGTCGAGGCGCGACGCATGGGTGACTCCGGCATGGGGAAGGGGTGACGCGGGCGGGACGAGACGCCAGAGAACCACACCAGTCACACCCGTAACAGGGGTTCGCGTGAACTACAGAGGTGTAGTTCAGGAGTCGCTGGTCGGCACCTCGTCGAGGATGAAGTTGCCCTTGGCCTCTTCCTCCTCGATCAGCTCCTCGAAGGCCAGCGCGATGTCCTCCTTGTGCTCCTCGAACATCCGCGTCAGGTGGCCCTGGAGGAGCGACCCGTGGGGCGACTCGCCCGAGAAGACCCGCTCCCAGGTGTCCTCGCCACCCTTGATCCTGCCCACGAGCTCCTGCATGTCCTCACCCAGCTCGCCCGACTCCGCCTGCTCCTCGAGCGCCGTCTTCTCCTCCTCGGTGAGGAGGGGACGGGCATTGAGCTGGTCGACGGTCGCCTTGAGGTCGGCCAGGCTGGCGTCGAGCTCCTCGCGGGCCCCGGCGATCGCCGCCAGGATCTCGGCCTGGCTGCGCGGCTCGTCGCTCATGCCGTGGCGGGAGCGGGTGCGAGCGGCGCGACCGGGGCCGGGCGCTGCCCCACCGTCGGGGTGGCGATGGTGCTCGGGTCGCGGGTGACGCTGCTGGGGGTGCCGGTCGAGGTGGGGGCGGTCGGCGTCGACACCGGCGCCTTGTCCCCGTCGAAGAAGTTCTTCACGGTCTCGATGAAGGACTTCACCTGCTTGAGGATGTTGATCAGCTTCGTGATCGCCTTGTAGGCCTTCATCACCGCCTGGAAGGCTTGGAAGACGGCCTGCACGATGCGCGCCCAGCCGACACCGGGGATGCTCATCGTGGCCAGCGCCGAGGACACGGTCTGCACGGCAGACTTGACGCACTGCACGACCGAGAGCGCGGTCTGCCAGGCGTCGCGGCAGATCTGGACGACGTTCTGGCCCATCTGGACGAGCTGACCGGCCTGGGTGTCGAGCGAGCCGACCCACGTGCCGATCTGCTTGATCGCGGCGTCGGAGGCGCCACCGGACCAGGTCTTCGAGATGGTCTGGCCGCCGCTCTGGAGGTTGGCCGCGACGCCCTTCATCGACGTGCCCAAACTGCCGAAGGACGAGCCCTGCGAGGAGGCGCCGACCACGTCGCCGCCGAT
This sequence comes from Nocardioides sp., assembly GCF_025965415.1. Lineage (GTDB taxonomy): Bacteria > Actinomycetota > Actinomycetes > Propionibacteriales > Nocardioidaceae > Nocardioides. The sequence goes on along the minus strand of NZ_JAOPWY010000183.1, from coordinate 9,553 downwards.
CTTCTCGGCCAGCTCCGCGCGGATGTCGAAGCCGGTGAGCATGCGGACCAGGTCGCACACGGTGTCGTAGGGGAAGCCGAAGCTGATCTGCGGGAGGCTGGTCTCGGTCGGTCCTGCACGGCGGATGGTGGTGTCGGCGACGTCCCAGAAGGCGCTCGACCCGTCGCGGCCGTCGACGCCGGTGGCCTGGTGGCGGCGTACGACGCCGTCCTCGGTGAGCGTGAAGTCGCGGGCGGTGGCGCGCAGCGCCTCGGCGTGGTCGCGCATCCCCGTGCCGTTGTCCTCGAGCGACTGGTGCACCGAGGGGAGGAGGGCGTTGTAGGCGCCCATCATGGTCTCGAGGATCGGGCCGAAGTCGGTCTGGACGAGATGGGTGCCGCCGTTGCGGGCGATGCCGGTCAGGTCGTCGCTGGCGCGCTGGACCTGGGTGGACCAGGCATCGAGCTCGGAGAGGTCGACGGTCATCACGGCGTTCATCGCAGCTCCTGGGGCATTCCTGCGGGCGGTGGGGTGTGGTCTGACGTTCCCCGATGTGCCGGGGGCGAAACCTCCGCCCTCGACGTGTGTGCCCACAGGCTGCGGAGCGCGGTGTTTGGGTCCGCGGATCGCGGGTATCCCGCTGGGGTGAGCGGAGACGGAAGACGTTCCCTGATGCAGGTCGAGCCGACCAGGCTGGTCGAGCTCGCCGCGTCGTCCGAGACGATCCTGGACTCGATGGTGCAGGACTGGGCGGTCGCGCTCGACGACCTGTCCGGCGCCTGCCAGGGCCTGGGTGACGCCAAGGGCACGATGAACGTCCAGTCCTCGTACGCCGACTCGCTGGCCGACGCGGGCGAGGTCGTGGCCGGCCTCGCGGAGGCCCTGGGACTCGGCGTCGCGGGCCTCGTCGACGCCGCGCACGATGCCGTGCGCGCCGACGACACGGCGGCCTCCGAGCTCGACCGGACCACCCACCAGCTGGGCGACGGCGGCTTCGGTCGCATGCCGGGCCGCGGAGGTCGCTGACCGTGCCGGCCAACCCGTGGGAGCTGCGCGCAGACGTGCGTCCGCTGGAGGCTGCCGCGCTGCGCTGGACCGAGATCGCCGTGCTGATGGCGCGTCGTGGAGACGAGATCGTCGATGCTGCCCGCCGAGCCACCGACGGGTGGGACGCGGCGGCTGCCGAGAGCTATGAGCGCCACCGGCGACAGGTGCTGGTCCACCTCGACCGGTTCACCTCGCTGGCCGGCGAGATCGCCGGCTCCCTGCGGGCCATCGGCTCGATCATCACCGCCTCGCAGAAGGAGCTCGACCAGGCCTGGACCACCGTCGCGATGATCCCGCACGACGTCGTGGGCGAGTCCCGCTACCTCGTGTTCCGCCCCACCGAGGAGGAGGACCGCGGCACGGTCACCCGGGGGCAGGAGGAGGCCGACGAGATCCGGCGCCGGCTGGCGCTGTCGCTCGACCAGGAGAGCACCCGGCTCCGGTCCGCGCGCGCCGAGCTCGTCAACGTCCGCACCGAGCTCACGACCCTGAAGGGCGGCGCCTTCCCCTCGTGGATGGCGCCGGGCCAGGAGGCGTCGGGCGTCGGCACCGTGCTGCCGGCCTCCACGTCGGTGCTCGGCTCGGCCCAGTCCGGGGTGTCCGCGCTCCCGCCGATCGCCCCCCTCTCGGTGTCGATGCCCGACCTGCACGGCCTGACCGGCCTCTCCACGCCAGGGCTGGCGCCCCTCGCCGCCGCGGCAGCCAACGGCATCGCGGCGCGTCGCGGCGCTGGTCGTACGACCACCGGCGTGCCGCCCGTCGGGGGCATGGGCGCCGGCGCCATGGGCGCGCGGGCGGGGACCATGTCGCGCGGCATGGCCAGCGGTCGCTCGGGGCCCACCCGGCTGGCCACGCCAACGCTCAAGGGTGCCACCGACGACGAGGCGGCCCGGCTCGCGCGTGAGAAGGAGGCCGCCAAGCAGGCTGAGAAGGACGCGAAGCGGGCCGCCCTGGCCGAGAAGCGTGCCGAGCGCGCCGCCCGCAGGGCCGAGCGCGAGTCCGAGCAGGACGGACGGGATCGCGCCGACGACCTCGAGCCGTCGGAGGACGACGCCGACCTCGACGCCGGCCGTGGGGCCGGCGCCGAGGGCGAGGAGCGCGTGGGTCTGCCCTGACCGGTCGAACGGGTCGCGCCTGCAGCCCGGGCACGAGCTGCCCCGGGACCGTGCCGCCGGGACGGAGCGTGCCGAGACCTGGGTGGACCGAGAGTCGACCTCGCATCGATCGCCGGTAGATTGACGCCGTGCCCGACACGAGCGCTCCGCAGTCCCCTTCCCGCACGAACGCCGGCCTCACGACCTCCGGCGCGACCGGCACCCTCGACACGGTGGCGCTGGCCTCGGCCGACGCCGAGCGTGACCAGCCGTGGGCCGAGCTGGGCCTGAAGGCCGACGAGTACGCCCGGATCCGCGAGATCCTCGGCCGGCGCCCGACCAGCTCCGAGCTGGCGATGTACTCCGTCATGTGGAGCGAGCACTGCTCCTACAAGTCGACCAAGGTCCACCTCAAGCAGTTCGGCGAGATCCCCCAGGAGACGCCGGTCGGCAAGATGCTGGCGGGCATCGGCGAGAACGCCGGCGTCCTCGACATCGGCCAGGGCTACGCCGTGACCTTCAAGGTCGAGAGCCACAACCACCCGTCGTTCGTCGAGCCCTACCAGGGTGCGGCCACCGGGATCGGCGGCATCGTCCGCGACATCCTCGCGATGGGCGCGCGACCGGTCGCGGTGATGGACCCGCTGCGCTTCGGCCCGCTCGACGCACCCGACACCGCGCGCGTGCTGCCCGGGATCGTCGCCGGCGTCGGCGGCTACGGCAACTGCCTCGGCCTGCCCAACATCGGCGGCGAAGCGGTCTTCGACGAGACGTACGCCGGCAACCCGCTGGTCAACGCGCTCTGTGTCGGCGAGCTCCGCCACGAGGACCTCCACCTCTCCAACGCGACCGGCACCGGCAACCAGGTCGTCCTCTACGGCGCGCGCACCGGCGGCGACGGCATCGGCGGCGTCTCGGTCCTCGCGAGCGAGACCTTCGACGAGGGCGGTCCGGCCAAGCGCCCCAGCGTGCAGGTCGGCGACCCGTTCATGGAGAAGCTCCTCATCGAGTGCACCCTCGAGCTCTTCGCCGCCGGCGTGATCGCCGGCATCCAGGACCTCGGCGGCGCCGGGCTCTCGTGCGCGACCTCCGAGCTCGCCTCGGCGGGCGACGGCGGCATGCACGTCGAGCTCGACCGGGTGCCGCTGCGCGACTCCACGCTCGCGCCCGAGGAGATCCTCATGAGCGAGTCGCAGGAGCGGATGATGGCGGTCGTCGAGCCCGGCGACGTCGACGCCTTCATGGCGATCTGCGAGAAGTGGGACGTCGAGGCGGTGGTGGTCGGCGAGGTGACCGACAGCGGGCGCCTCCACATCGACTGGCACGGCGAGGGCGTGGTCGACGTACCTCCGCGGTCGGTGGCCCACGACGGCCCGACCTACCACCGGCCCTTCGCTCGCCCCGGCTGGCAGGACGCGCTCCAGGCCGACCGGGCCGAGGCGCTGCCTCGTCCCTCCTCCGGTGCCGAGCTGCGCGAGACGCTGCTGCGCCTCGTCGCGAGCCCGAACCTCTGCGACAAGTCGTGGATCACCGACCAGTACGACCGCTACGTCCAGGGCAACACCGTCCTCGCGCAGCCGGCCGACTCCGGGATGGTGCGCGTCGACGCCGACACCAACCTGGGTGTCTCGGTCTCCACCGACTGCAACGGCCGCTTCGCCAGGCTCGACCCCTACGCCGGGGCCCAGCTCGCGCTCGCCGAGTCCTTCCGCAACGTCGCAACCGGCGGGGCGCGCCCGCTGGCCGTCTCCGACTGCCTCAACTTCGGCTCGCCCGAGGACCCCGACGTGATGTGGCAGTTCGCCGAGGCCTGCCGCGGCCTCAAGGACGCCTGCCTCGAGCTGGGCATCCCGGTCACGGGCGGCAACGTCAGCCTCTACAACCAGACTGGCACCACGGCGATCCTGCCGACCCCTGTGGTCGCGGTCCTCGGGGTCATCGAGGACGTCACGCGGCGTACGCCGACCGGCTTCGGCGCGCAGGGCGAGCGGGTCTTCCTCCTGGGCGAGACCCGGGAGGAGCTCTCCGGGTCGGAGTGGGCGCACGTCGCGCACGGCCACCTCGGCGGGCTGCCGCCGGTGCTCGACCTCGCCGCCGAGCAGGCCCTGGCCTCACTGCTGCAGGACGCATCGCGCGACGGCGTCGTGACCAGCGCCCACGACCTGTCCGACGGCGGGCTGGCGCAGGCTCTGGCGGAGTCGACCTTCGGTCGCGGCATCGGTGTCTCGGTCTCGCTGGCCTCGGTCGCCGGCGGCGACGCGTTCGTGGCCCTCTTCGCCGAGTCGACCGCCCGCGCGCTCGTCACGGTGACCGACGACCGGGCCGACGCCCTGGTCGCCCTGGCCGAGCGCCACGGCGTACCGATCACGCCGCTCGGCCGCACGGGCGGCGACACCATCGCGGTCGAGGGTGCCTTCGAGCTGCCCGTGGCCGAGGCGAAGTCGGTCTGGCAGGCGACGCTCCCGGCGGTCCTCGGCTCCTGAGCCACCGCCGCTCCTCGACCGGCGGGAGTGGGCTCGGTCGGCGTGGCGCATCGAGCGCATGCCCACGACCAGGCCGAGCGCCGCCACGACGACGGCGTCCGCGTTCGAGTGAGGCCGGGGCAGGCGACCGAGCGATCCGCCGCTCGGCTCCGAACCCCCGGCATGCGCCGTCGTACGCTGCTCGTCCTGCCCGCACTCGGGCTCGTCCCGTCCGCCCTGCTCAGCGCCTGCTCCGAGGAGTCCGCCGTGACCACCGACCCGACCTCGGGGCCCGCTACCGACGGACGCGAGGGCGCCGAGGTCGTCGCCTACGGCGACGACCCCTCGCAGCTCGCCGAGCTCCACCGCCCCGAGGGACGCTCGCGCGGTGTGGTGGTCGTCATCCACGGTGGCTTCTGGAAGTCGGCCTACGACCTCACCCTCGGCCAGCCGCTCGCGCGTGCGCTCGTGGCCGAGGGGTGGACGGCGTGGAACATCGAGTACCGCCGGGTCGGCAACGGTGGCGGCACGCCGCAGACCTTCGACGACGTGGCCGCCGCGATCGACGCCCTGGCCGACGTCGAGGGCCTCGACACGTCCACCGTCGTGACGCTCGGCCACTCCGCCGGCGGGCACCTCGCGGTCTGGGCGGCCGGCCGCAAGGACCCGCGCGTCGCGGTCACCCATGCGGTCTCGCAGGCCGGGGTGCTCGACCTGGTCATGTCCGAGCGGATGGGTCTCGGCGGCGGCGCGGCCGCGGCGCTGCTCGGCCACACGCCCGGCCCCGACGACGCCCAGTGGGACCCGCAGCAGCAGATCCCCCTCGAGGTGCCCGTCTGGTGCGTCCACGGCATCGACGACGCGATCGTCCCCCTGGGGCAGTCCGAGGGCTACGTCGTCGACGCGCAGGCGGCCGGCGCGCAGGCCGAGGTCGTCCGGGTCCCCGGCGACCACCCCGTCGTGATCGACCCGGGCAGCGAGGCGTGGGCGGCGACCGTCGAGATCCTCGACCGCATCGCCTGACTAGTCTCGGACCGTGCCCGCCCGCCTGAGGATCCTGACCGCCGACCAGCTCGACGGCGCCGACACGAAGGCGCTCGTCAAGCACTACCTCGCCGTCCTCGAGGAGCGCGCCCCCGGACGCTCGGTCGAGGTCCGCGTGCCGCCCTACGCGGCCGTCCAGGTGGTGCCCGGGGTCCGGCACACGCGCGGCACCCCGCCGGCGGTCATCGAGACCGACGCCGACACGTGGCTCGCCCTCGCCACCGGTCGTACGACCTGGCACGAGGCCGTGCACGACGGCTCGGTGCGCGCGAGCGGTGAGCGCACCGACCTCTCCGCCTACCTCCCGCTGGTGACCCCGTGAGGGCCGCGCTCGCGACCGCCGAGCTGGCGGAGGCCGTGGGGCCGGTCGCCGGTGTCGAGGTCGTCGTGTGGAACGGCGACGGACCGGTCCCCGACGGTGACGTCGAGTTCTGGGTGCCGCGCTACGCCACCCGCGCCGACGTCATCGACCAGGGCCACCACCTCCGGGGACTCCAGGTCGTCCAGCTGCAGAGCGCGGGGTACGACGGCGTGGCCGAGCGGCTGCCCGCGGGCGTGACGCTCTGCAACGCGACCGGGGTCCACGACGACGCCACCGCCGAGCACGCCGTCGGCCTGGTCCTGGCCAGCCTGCGCGGCATCCCGGAGTCGGTGCGCCAGCACGGGCGCTGGCGGTCGCTGCCCGGTCGCCGCTCGCTGGCGGACTCCCGGGTCCTGGTCCTCGGCTACGGCTCGATCGGCCGCGCCCTCGCCGAGCGGTTGCTCCCCATGAAGGCCGGCGTCACCGCGGTCGCCTCCCGCGAGCGGGACGACGACCTGGTCGGTCGGGTGCGCGGCATCGACGACCTCGCGTCGCTGCTGCCCGAGCAGGACGTCGTGGTCGCGCTGGTCCCGTTCAGCGACGCGACGCGCGGACTCCTCGACGACGCAGCTCTGTCCCTGCTGCCCGACGGCGCGCTGGTGGTCAACGTCGCCCGTGGCCCCGTCGTCGACACCGACGCGGTGCTGCGCCACGCCGGTCGCCTGCGCTTCGCCCTGGACGTCACCGACCCGGAGCCGCTCCCCGACGGTCACCCGCTGTGGGACGCCCCCGACGTGCTCATCACCCCGCACATCGCGGGAGGTACGACGGCGATGCTGCCCCGCATCTCGGCGCTCGTCCGCGACCAGCTCGAGCGAGCGGTCGCCGGCGTTCCGCTGGCCAACGTCGTCAGCGACTAGGTTTCGCACCATGCACGTCACTTCCCTCGGCTTCCGCACCGACCTGGCTCTCCTGACCGCCTCCGGCAGCATCGTCGAGGACCGCGGCACGCACCTGGTGGTGCGCTCGCCCGACAACCCGTCGTACTTCTGGGGCAACTTCCTGCTCCTCGCGCGACCGCCGGTCCCCGGCGGTGAGCGCGAGGTGGTCGGCGCGTTCCACACCGAGTTCCCGCAGGCCGACCACGTCAGCATCGGCATCGACGCGGCGGGTCTCACCGACGAGGCCCGCGCGGCCTTCGAGGCGGCCGGCCTGACGGTCGACGACGCGACCGTGCTGACCGCCTCGACGCTCCAGCCGCCCCGTGAGGTCGACGCCGAGGTCCGGGTGCTCGCCGGTGACGAGGACTGGGAGGCGCGGGCCCGGCTGAGCCAGCAGCTCTACCCGCAGACCTCCGAGGAGGCGTTCATGACCTTCGCGCGCCAGAAGAACGCCCAGGAGCGACGGCTCGTCGAGGGCGGTAGCGGCCAGCGCTTCGGCGCCTTCGTCGACGGCGCGCTGGTCTCGACGGCCGGGATCTTCGTCACCGAGGACGGCATCGCCCGCTACCAGAGCGTCGAGACCCACCCCGGGCACCGCCGCAAGGGACTGGCCTCGGCGGTCGTCCACGCGGCCGGGCAGCACGCGCTCGACCGGCTCGGCGTACGCACCCTCGTGATCGTCGCCGACACCGACGGCGAGGCCATCGGGATCTACCGCCGCCTCGGCTTCGCCGACTCCGAGCGCCAGCTGATGATGGAGAAGCGGAGCGGTGAGTGGGCCTCGATGGACGAGGCCTGATCTGGTCGGGTTCCGACGCGCCTGTCGCGCCTCCGCGGGCTCGGGCGCGGGCGTGCTCGACCTCCCGACCCACGCCGTGAGCGACTCCGTCGCTCCCGGCTAGGGTCGTGCCATGACTGTCGACATCCCCGCTCGTCTCGCCGAGGTCATGCCCGGCATCCGCCGCGACCTGGAGGACCTGGTCCGCATCCAGTCGGTGTCGGCCGACCCGGCTCGTGCGGGCGAGGTCGAGCGCAGCGCCGAGGCCGCGCGCGACCTCTTCGCCGCGGAGGGCTTCGAGGTCGAGATCGTCCGGGCCCACGACGGCGCCCCGCCGGCGGTGATCGCCAGGAAGGCGGGCCCCGCGGGCGCGCCGACCGTCCTGCTCTACGCCCACCACGACGTCCAGCCGGAGAACGACCACGCCGACTGGGACTCGCCGCCGTGGGAGCCCACCGAGCGCGGTGACCGCCTCTACGGCCGCGGCGCGGCCGACGACAAGGCCGGCATCGCCGCCCACCTCGGCGCCGTCCGGATCCTCGGCGACGACTTGCCGGTCAACCTGGTGATGTTCATCGAGGGCGAGGAGGAGGTCGGCTCCGACACCCTCGTCGAGCTGCTCGCCGCCCACAAGGACCGCCTCGAGGCCGATGTCATCGTCATCGCCGACTCCGGCAACTGGGACATCGGCGTGCCCGCTCTGACCACGAGCCTGCGCGGCCTGGTCCGGATGGACGTCGAGGTCCGCACCCTGACCCACGCCGTGCACAGCGGCATGTGGGGCGGCTTGGTGCCCGACTCGATCATGACGCTGAGCCGCCTCGTCGCGAGCCTCCACCACGACGACGGCAGCGTCGCGATCGAGGGCCTCTTCTCCGGTCCCGCCGCCGCCGTCGAGTACCCCGAGGCCCGCCTGCGCGCGGAGTCCGGCGCGGCCGAGGGCATCGAGTGGATCGGCACGGGCAGCGTCGTCGAGCGGCTCTGGACCCAGCCGGCGCTGTCGATCACCGGCTTCGACGCCCCCAAGGTCGAGGGCGCGTCCAACACCCTCGTCCCGGCCGCCCGTTGCCGCATCAGCCTCCGCATCGCCCCCGGCGACACCACCGCCAACGCGGTGGCGCGCCTGCAGGCCCACCTGGAGAAGCACGTCCCCTGGGGCGCAACCCTGAGCACCACGGTCGTCGACACCGGCGAGGCGACGCAGATCGACGCCAGCGGTCCGGCGTACGACGCCGCGCGCGCCGCGTTCGCCGAGGCCTGGGACGGCACCGCTCCGGTCGACATGGGCGTCGGTGGCTCGATCCCGTTCATCGCCGAGTTCCTCGAGACCTTCCCCGAGGCGAGCGTCCTGGTCACCGGCGTCGAGGACCCGGACACCCGCGCCCACGGAGCCAACGAGGGTCTCCACCTCGCCGAGTTCGAACGCGTCTGCCTGGCCGAGACCCTCCTGCTGCACCACCTCGCAGGCTGAGCGGACGCCGAGCCGTGCCCCTCACCACCGATGCCGTGATGGAGCTGATGCAGTCCGTCGCCGCCGAGGTGATCACCCCGAGGTTCCGGTCGCTCTCGCAGAGCCAGATCCACGAGAAGAAGCCCGGTGACCTGGTCACCGTCGCCGACCGCGAGGCGGAGGCCCTGCTCACCCGCGCCCTGCAGGACGCCTACCCCGAGGCGGTCATCCTGGGCGAGGAGCACTACGCCGAATCCCCTTCTCTCATGGGGAAATTCCGTGCGGCCGGCCACGGCTTCACCGTCGACCCGGTCGACGGCACGAAGAACTTCGTGAACGGGTCGAAGGACCACGCCGTGATGATCGCGGAGGTGCTCGACGGGGTCACCGTCCGCGGGTGGATCTGGCAGCCAGAGCACGGGCAGGCCTGGGTGGCCGAGCGTGGTGGCGGCGTACG